>JBPCIO010000348.1:0-10025 GCA_051006215.1 Chloroflexota bacterium | reverse complement strand
GTCGGCCAGCCGATACGGGTTCTCGCGCACCAGCCGGGCGGCATCCTGGCCATACGCCTCGCGCACGCGGCGCGCGTCAGCTTTGCCGAGCCCGACGTGTCTGAGCCACGAGTCGACGTCGGCGATCGTGGCCACCCGGGCGAACGAGTCGCGAATGACGCGAGCGCGGCCCGGGGTGATGCCTTTGATGACGCACAGGTCCGCCGGACTGTTTGTCAGGACCTCGAACACCCTGTCGCCGAAGCGCTCGACCGCCTCGGCAGCGCGGACTGGTCCCAGGTGGGTGGTGTAGGCGACCAGAAACGCTACGATCCCGCGGCGGTCGAGGCGGTCGATCAGCTCGAAGGTATCAGCCCGCACCTGCCAGCCGAACTGCGCGTGCCGGATCCAGGTCCCACCCACCCGAAGCACGGCCCGCAGGGTCATCTCCAAGGGCAACTGGCCCAGCGCCCGCACCCGCGAGCCATCGGCCTGCTCCAGGGAGAAGATGGCAAATCCCCGCTCGTCGCGGAAATGCACGGCCACCAGTGTGCCGCGCACGTCCGCCGCGCCGCCGGCCACCAATGCTGGTAGCGGCATTGTCACCGCCGCTGTGGATCTGCTCCTCGGACTAGCGAACGTCGT
Organism: Chloroflexota bacterium; assembly: GCA_051006215.1. Lineage (GTDB taxonomy): Bacteria > Chloroflexota > UBA6077 > UBA6077 > CF-72 > CF-72. Next base: position 9,401 of record JBPCIO010000348.1, on the reverse strand, counting down.
CACTGGACCCATGCAAAGCATGGGAGCCGACGGCCAGCCTGTCTAGCCTCCGGCCTGTGTTCTGCAGATTCGACCGCACGCACTAGGCCGGCGAACCTGCGCTAAGCAGGCCCCGTTCGCCAACCCACCATCGTGCCGCGCGCGGCCGTTGGCGCGGTGTACTAGCTCTAATTTGAGCGTCGCGAAAAAGCTCTCGACTGCGGCATTGTCAAAACAGGTTGCGCCAACCCAGGCCAGACTAGACGACAATTGCTACTGGCGACCGGAAGGCGCCTGACCACCACTTGTCAGCGCCGTGCGCAACGCCGCTTGCACCCAGGTTCGCGCCTGCCGCTCCGCTAGCTCGTATGCGTTGCCGGTTCCAACGCCGTGTGCGATTTTGCCGCGCTGCTTTCGGACTTCGTTAATGTCTGTCGCCTGAGGTTCGACACTGTAGCGTCGTAGTACGGCGTGAATGCGACTGACCGTACCCTCAACCTGAGTATCGCTTATTCGGGCGAGCACTCTTTCCACGGACGTGGCGTTGAGGAAAGGTTCCGCCGCATTTCGCACCGTCGCAATCAGCTCATCTCGAGCCGCTCTGTCAAGTAAGGCCAGCACTGTCGTAGCTGGCCCAAGTTGATCAGCGAGGATCTCCAGGATGGACCAATGGATAACAAGGGCAGGCCGGACGTCACGAGTCGTTACAGCCAAGTAGTTCAATTCCAGCGCAGTGGTCAACCACCCCGGCCAACCGGCGCGCCAGGCGAAGGCGCTGGCCTCCAATTGCGTGTCTCGTTGCTCTGCTATGACGGCGCGAGTCGCTACCGAACGAGTCCGAGTGATGGGGCCGCTGAACCGCTCCTCCTTATCACTGTCGACCTCGTGCGCCACGGCACCACTCGCCTCAGCCTGGTACGAGCCGTTCCAAGTGCCATGGCCCAAAGGACCTCGTTTACTCGTCGTAGGACCTCCATCTTGGCCACGACCTCATCGGAAGCCGCAATTATTGCCGCGCAGATGTATACGGTTTGCGCGTTCACTGAGCCGGCCGGGCGCCCGAACCGAACTTGGTTCAACTCGAAGCTCTCGGGCAGGATGGCCAGCCCGGAGGGGTGCTCATCGTAGAGCAGGCTAGAGATCGGCAAAGTCACGTTGTACATAGGCATGCACGTGTTCCTGGGGATCCTTAAACCGGTAAATCGGCTACATAATCACTGTGGTGCCTGGGGTGGCAACACGGCACTTACTTGGAGGTCGATACCCGGTCCCTTCGTGCCGCATTATTCGGCCCCGCGCTGCGATCCGGCTGCTCGCTACTCAGCTGGAGCGCGTCTGAGCCATTGCCGAGAAACCAGCACCATGCTTCAGGTGTGGAAAGCGACGTTCGAGGAGCGGCCGCACAGCCTCCGAATAGAAGAGCATCGCAAGCCGACGGCCTGGAAAGAACGGTGGTATGGAGGACATGGGCTCGTAGTGTTTTGCCGCCCAGCATGTCGTGGCTGCAAGCTCGCCGGTCATGACAATTGCTTATCGAACTTCGCCATGTAGCGCGTGCACTGACTATGAAAATGGCCGATCCGGACCGCCCGGTGTGTCCCTCAATGCCGGCAACCCTCGCCACCCCGCCCCGCTGGCCTCTCTCGCCCCGTCGGCCGCCGCCGACACCACGGACGAAAACCTCGTCGACCTGTGGCTGCACGGCCGCTCTGGCCACATCCAGCGCGCCTACCGTGCCGACGCCGACCGGTTCCTTCACTTCGTCGCCCGCCCACTGCGCCACGTCCGGCTAGGCGACATCCACGCCTTCGCCGACTCCCTGGGTAGCCTCAGCCCGAACTCCCAGGCGCGCACCCTCGCCGCGGCCAAGTCGCTGCTCGCCTTAGGTCATCGCGTTGGCTACCTGCCGCTCAACGTCGGCGCGGCCATCAGGCTGTCGGCCAGAAAAGACACGCCGAACGAGTGCATCCTCGACGAACCTGACGTGCGGCTGCTCCTGCGTTCAGTGTCCAACCCGCGCAACCACGCATGGTCGGCGGCCAGGTTACCCTGTTCGGCAAAGGCGCCCGGACGCGCAGCGTGCTGCGGCCGGCCAGCGTGTTCGAGCCCCTGCTCGCCCTGCGCGGCGACGCTCCCCTCGAGGCACCGTGTTCGCCGGTCGCGGCGGCGATCGCCCGCTCGACGTCTCGACGATCCGTCGCATCGTCCAAACCGCAGCTCGATGCGCCTGCCTCGAGCCCAGGGTGTCGCCCCACTGGCTGCGCCACGCCCACGCCACCCACGCCCTCGAGCACCAGGCGCCCATCCGCCTGGTCCAGGCCACCCTCGGCCACGCCTTGGTCGCCACCACCGGGCGCTATGCGCACGCTCGGCCAACGGAAAGCTCAGCAACGGATCTGTCGATCTAAAACAAACAGGGGCCCGCAACGGCAAACATTCGCAACACATGCTCGCGGATCGATGCCGCATGTGTGTCCTTCGCGCGCGGACGAGCTTGTCGCAAACCGCGCGTGTCACCTCGACTCGTCTTCGCGGCGCTGGACAGCAGCCCCGCTGCCGCCATTGGCCTATTGCGGTCGGGCTTCTAGACGCCGAGTGCTGCCGGGGTCGGTGCTGCCTGTCATGGGTCCACAGGCGGCTTGGTGCACCTTGCGATCAGGACTGCGGGTACTTCCACCCACACTGGCCGGCGCTCTGTGACGCTCTCCATAGCGTGGGGTTCACTGATGCGCTGGAGCTTGAGCCCAGCATCAATGAGCGCGTTGACGTAGGTGCTGAGCGTGCGGTGGTAGGAACCCACTTTGCCGGGGGGCCCCATTCGGGCATCTGAGCGCCAGAAGCCCTCGGCCCAGCATGGCAGTCACGGTTGGCAGATCAACTCACTCCTCAAGTCGACGCGCGGTGTCGTGGCGGAAACGGTGTGGATGCACATGCTCCACATTCGCGCGGCGGCCGAACTTGGCCAGCAGGTAGTGAATGCCGCGCTGCGTGTACGGCCCGCGCTTACCGCGGAACACCGGTCCGCTCGGCGACGACGGACGGATGGCCAGCAGCGAATCACGCGCTTCGACGTTCAGCGGTACGCGGCGCCGCTTCTGGCGCTTGCCGACCACGTCGGCCCAGCCCGAGCGCGGCTGCAGGCTGAGTTGCTCCCCAGGTGAGGCTGACCAGCTCCTCAACCCGCAGCCCGGTGTTGAGCAGCAGCGTGACCACCGCGTCAACGATCGGCCCGGCGCGCTCGGCTTTCCGCTGCAGCCGGCGACCCTCGACGTCGGAGAAACCCTGGGCGCGAGCGGTTGCTCAGCCAAGTCGACCAGGTGCCGCGTCGGGTTGTACGCCAGCCGCTCGGTGTCGGCCGCCCAGGCGTAGAAACGACCAGAGTGGGGCGTGGGCCGAAGCCTGGTCGATCGACCTGCTGGAGCATGGAGTTGAGCCATTGCTGGCGGAGCTGCGCTCCATTCAACCGGCCAGCTCCGAAGCTGCGGAGGTCCTGCGCGTCGAGCGGGGCTACTTCACCACCAACGCCGCCCGCATGGCTTACCCGACGTTCCGCACTCGCGGCCTGCCGATCGGCTCAGGCGCCGTCGAATCAGCCGCCAAGCATGTCGTGCAAGTCCGCATGAAGCGCTCCGGCATGCGCTGGTCGGACGCCGGCGGTGAAGCAGTGCTGGCGCTGTGCGCCTGCCACGCAAGCAAGCGGACCTTGACGCTCCCGGCGTCACTTCCGCATGCCGCGTGAAAACTCAACAATCATCGGTCAGGCCCCAGGAATCAACAAAGGGCGACCTTCACAGTGCCTTTCGGGCCTGCGACAACAGGCCGCGTCCGCACACTTTCCCAGTGTGTGCGTGCAGTCACCTTGGCAAGAAACGCCCTGGCCTCACACGGCGGCGCGGTGGCTCGCGATCAAGCCCGAGGCGCGCTGTAGCTACTCTGCGACGGGGGAGGGGCGGTGCGATTCCACCACTCCTCGACCGCCGCCGCGTCCATTTGCGACAGATCCGGCGGCGCCCAGATCAGCGCCTGCTCCATCTGCCTGCCCCACGTCGTGAAGCGCCGTCCCATCGCCGTCTGCTCCTCGTCCCACGTGGCCAGCGCCGCATCCAGGTCGTTTCTCCCTCGCAGCGCTGTCACGAGCTCGAACGCGTTTGTCATGCCCCGGAGCACCCCGCTGCCCGTCGCCGGCGGGGCCACCACACCCGCATCCCCGATCAAGCAGATGCGCCCGCAGTGGTAGCCGGGCGGCTCGACGAGGTAAATCGGTTGGGCGAAGGTGTCGCGGCTGGCCGTCACGATCGCGGCGTAGTACGGCGGCAAGTGCGCCGCGACCAACTCCGCGAGGCGGCGCTCCTCTTCCGGGCGTATGGCGCCCGGGGGGAGGGAATAAGGGTGTTGGTGCCCCGATCGGTCGGTGAGGAAGTGGGGCAGGTCTTCGGGGGGCATCACGAGATAGGTCAACCAGTTCACGGTGCGCTCGCCTTTCGCCACCGAGCCATCCGGTCCCGGGACGAGGTAGGCCATCAGATGCCCCGGCATCTCCCGATAGAGCACCTTGATTAATACCGACTCCAATGGCGCGCTGTCGGCGAGGTGCCGCTCGTCGAGCAGGCCGCGCCACGCGACGTAGCCGCAATAGTGCACGTCTACATCCGGGAAGAGCAGGCGCCGCCCGAGCGACCGGAAGCCATCGGCGAAGAGCACCAGATCGAACACCCGCGTACTCGCGTCATCGAACTGCACGGCGACCGTTTCCTGATCGATCATGTGCGCGTCGATCACGGTGCACCCTTGGTGATAGATGGCATCGGGCACGCGGCGGCGCAGGGAACGGTAAAGGCCCCCCCAGTGCATCGCCGCGGCATCGCGGCGCGGCGCCCGCGCCGTCTGTCCGCATCGATCTCCCACCGCGCCCCAAGCGACCAGAGGCGTCGACGCCGGGAGGCAGTGGGGAAGTCCGCATCGATGAGATCGCGCGCGATCAGGGAGCGGAAGGTCGGCATCGGCAGGGAAATCCCCGCCCCGCGCCCGACGAGCGTGCCGCGCGAACGCTCGAAGACGGCGACATCGTAGCCCGCGCGCGACAGCTCGATGGCGACGGCGCATCCGGCGATGGAGCCACCAATGATCCCGACGCGCACCTTTTTGCCGACTGCATGAGTCGTCGCCACCGTCCCCCCTCCTCGCGATCCTCCGCAACGCTTCTCTCGCACGGCAGCACACGCGTACGCCGCCCGAACATCCCACCGAGCGTGAGAATCATGAACCAGCGTAGGCGATGTCAAATCCCGTGGCGAGACAACACGGTATGGCAGGGGGGTGCGCCCGGTAATTGTTGGGGCTACCGGCATAGGTAGGGGAGGGCGTAGGGTTGCAGCATCTCACGAAAGAGCCGCCGATGAAGACGCACCGACGGCTCGAGGAAGGCCCCATGGACCGGGAACCCGTCCCGTCAACGATCGTAGCGCGGATGCTGGATGTGGCCAAGGAGTTGGAACAGTGGGCGGTTGAGCATCGCCAACCGAGTCTGGCCGAGCACGAGCAGGGTGTGCTGCACATCTTTAGACGTGTCATGGGGCCGGTACTGGGTGCCGTGCTGGAACGGGTGCTGGGACTGGATCACCCGGCCGCCCAGCGGCAGCGCGCGGCCTGTCCGGAGTGTGGCAAGCGCCGCCGGCCACACCAGTGGCGCGAGCGGCAGCCGGTGAGCGTATGCGGCTCGACGCCGTTCCAACGCCCGTACTACTCGTGTCCGGAATGTCAACGGGGCTGGGCCCCGGCCGACCAGGTGCTCGGCTTGGATCCCCACCAGATCTTGAGTACCCAACTGCAGGCGTGGGTGGCCGAGACCGGGGCTGAACTGCCCTTCAAGCAGGCGGCGGAACACCTGGAGCGGCTGGCTGGGATCGGGCTCGGGGTCGAGACGGTGCGCACCCAGACCGAGTAGGTCGGCACTGCGCTGGCCGAGCGTCAACGGACGGCGGCCGCCAGAGTGGCGGAGACTCAAGAGGCGGCCGAGCCTGTGGACGCGGCGCCCGAGCTGCTGGTAGCTGCGGCAGACGGGGTGCATGTGCGCTTCCAGGACGGCTGGCATGAGGCCAAAGTGGGCGAGATCGCCGGCTGTCAGGTGGCAAACGGGCTGCCAGACACGGACCCGAAGGCACGCTCGCCCGTCCTGCTGGCACCCAGCTACGTGGCCAGCCGCGCTCCAGTCGGGCAATTTGGCTTGCTGTTCCTGGCCGAAGCAGCCCGCCTGGAGCTTTGGAGATAGTCGACTGGACCCAACCCGCGGACACCGATGCCCGTTTGCGGTTATGCCGACATACCAAGCGCGCGACCAGCGACCAGAATGCGGTTGGCGCCGAGAAGATGCGCTTGCCAGACCACAACCCAGGCGGGATACCCGCGTCGGTCGACAGCCGCTCCAGGTCCGCGACGCGGCACACCAGCGACAGGGTCTGAATGAGCGCGGGATCGTGCTGTCCGGGCTGAAGGGTTAGCCGGCTGTCCGCCCTCTCCTTCATTACTGAGAGAGAGCAGCCAGGAAGCGCCGCCTCCGACGGGTAGTACCGGTGCCGGACGGCACCGGCCTCGTCTGGCGCTGGACCCAGCACAGCTGGCGGGGTCGTGGGCTCATCGAGAGTGAGCAAGAACCGTTTGCTGGACAGTTATGCGTTACGACCGTCGTGCCCTATCCAAAGCCGGTAATCAATTCGGTGCGGCTGTGATTCACCGTCCAAGCGGAAGTGGTGTTTAGGCGGCTGCATCATGCCGACACAGACGTCGTCCAAGACGAAGCGCTCGGAGTGAGGACGCAGTTCCGGCGCTCCGACGCTCGAGTAACGACGAGGAGCCAATCCTCCGGCGTGGGACTCGGAGGGGCTTGCCAACAGTGGTTCGTCCCGGGCGCCACGGTCCCGATGTGGTGGCGATCGCCCGTCCTCGGGTCGAACCACTCCGCTTGCCAGTCCAGCGGCGGGATGCCTTTGAGCGTGAGCCGCCCATCAGCCGCAGGCGCGTACACCAGCCACGTTGCGTCTTCGGCGATCGCGCAAACGGGCCGTCGGACGGGATCAGCCGGTCGCGGTTGCAGGTGCACTCGTTCCGGTGCGGGCGACAGTTGCCACCACGGCAGCGAACGCAGCAGATTTGCGCCCAGGCCGCAGTGGGCCGCCCCGGCATGCTCGAGGGCGGCTGTCCACGCCGGACCGATCTGCGGACCAGCCACTTCTTCTTCGCTGTCGCCCGTGTGCTTCCAATTCCAGATGCCCTGCGAGCCGTAGGTGTGGCCCATGCCCGCGCCGGAGAGGATGCTGACCCAGAACGCGTAGCGCGCATCGTACGCTGTGAACGTCGGTCCATACTCGGCGGTGTCGCGCGACGGATGCGCCTCGTACCACGGTTCGCCGTTGACAAAGCCCTTCGTCGGCGTCCTTTTGAAGTAGGCGGCGGGAAGGTCGGCGATGTCGGACACCGACGATTCGCGATGTCCGGTCTGGATCATGTGGAAGTCGTGCCAGGCGGCGTCCGCGTGCAATCCCACCCAGTTCATTTGTGGTGGTAGATGGTTAGTGGTGGGCCGCCCATACGGGTCAGTTTCCTCGACCACGGCACCAACTGCGTTCCACTTCGCAAGCTCGGTGATGTACTCGGCGTCACCCGACACGGACCAGACGCACGGGAATGCGGCGAAACGCGAAACGGCATAGCGCGCGAACTCGACCGCCTGGGCCTGGCTGAAGTGGATTGCCGGCAGCAGCGGGCGGGGGCCGCCCCAGATAAGCATCAGGCAGACGACCAGCCCGCGTTCGGCCGCCATCTCGAGGAACTGCTCATAGCGACGGAAGTAGGCAGTGTTCGGCCGGGTGGGGTCGCCATTGTGGAATGGGCGGTTACGTTCCGCGTCGGTCCAATCCCACCGCCAGGGCAGCAGAGTCACTTGAAGGACGCTGTAGCCCTGCTTGGCGCGTCGATCGAGATACGTTCCCCATTCGTCGGAAGAACCCTTGAAGACGATTGACCAGGCCGTATCGGCCAGCCACAGGAAGGGCTTGCCGTCCGGGTGCACCAGATGGCGGCGATTAGCGGCAAACCTCAACGGAGGTATCCAGCCCGCCGCGGCGTCTGCCTCGACTTCGATCGCACCGTGTTCGTCCGCTGCGGTGTGCCAGCGCCAGATCCCTGGTAATACGGGCCCAAGACGCACGCGCGCCACTTCGCCGTCCGCGAAGCCGGTCAGCCGCATGGATTGCCCGCTCGGACCCTGGAGCTGCACAGCCGAAGCAACAGTCAACGACTGGTCTGCCGGTGGTGAAAGCTCCCACTCGTATATCCCGCCGGCGCGCAGGCGTGGACTCACATCGGCTCCCACGGGAAGGTTGTCCGCAGGTCCATCGTGCAGCCGAAGCGAGCTGACTCGTACACCTTCTCGATGATCTCGATGCAGTGGCGGGCATGCGCAGCGCTGGTTGCGGGCTGGCGGTCCTCCAGAACACAGTCGGCCAGGTGGAGTACGTCGGCCACGTAGTTGCTGCGGAGTCCGACGTCCGCGCCTGGTTCGGGCGCATCACCAGTCTTGAGCCGCTGCTCGGATAAGCCATGGCGGTCACGGGCCACGCCCTCGCCAAACAGCTCGTACGACCCGCTGGCGCCGCCACCCATCACAATCGCGCCATGCTCGCCGTAGAGTTCCAACGCTGGCGTGAGGCTGCTTTGTTTGATGAAGTGAGAGCTCACCACCACAAAGCAACTCTCGCCGAAGTCGAGCACAAAGTGGGTATTGTCGTCCATGCTCACATCGATCGTGTGGTCATTCCAGTGCCGCTCGGGCAGTGCGACGCCTGACATGGCCATAATTTTTCGAGCAGGTCCGAGCAGCCAGGTTAGAGTGTGGAGGTCATAAATCGCGGCGTCACGAAGCGGGCCTCCACTGGGCCGGTAGTACCAGCTGGGATCAACATTGGCGCCCGGGTCGTCGTTTCGACGAGCATCGTCCTCGTGGCGGGTACCCTTCGCCGCGCTTCCCCAGCACACCTTGCCGATCTTTCCCGAACGAATGAGCTCACGTATTTCGGCCAATGGCCTGGAGCGCAAATGGTTTCCCGGCGCCGCGGCGATTTTGATGTTCGAACGACTGGCGGCTTCGATCAGCTCGTCCGCCTCAGCGACGGTCAGCGTCATGGTTTTCTGCATGTAGATGTGCTTGCCAGCCTGGATCGCGACCATGCCCGCCGCCAGGTGATGCGGGTTCGGAGTACCGACGGCGACAATGTCGACATCTGGATCTTCCGCCAGTTCCGCCTGGCTCGTATACACGTGCGAGGCACCAAACCGCTCAGCTGTCGCTCGCGCCCGCTCCTCAACCACACCGCACACCGCGGCCAGCCGCAGCCGATCCGCGACTTCCGGCATCACCAGGTTGGGCA
>JBPCIO010000347.1:0-19526 GCA_051006215.1 Chloroflexota bacterium | reverse complement strand
TCTCCCAGGCGCCGGTGAGATGCGGCAACAGCGGCGCAGCGAGCGAGACAGTCGTAGCGACAACAAACAGTCGTCGGCGTTCGGCTCCCAACTGGGCGGCGGCCCGCCCGAGCGGATGGCAATCGTCGTGGGCCGCCACGCTAGCGACCCCACGACAGCCCAGAAGCAGCATCCAGGTGGAGATCATGCGTCAACTGTCGCGGCGAACTGGACGCCACGAGCGCACCCGAAGCGTCGGATTGCACGTCGACCACCCACACCTCGAAATACCCGCTCTTGTTGGACAGGTACGCTACATGATGGCCGTCGGGGCTCCAGGTCGGTGAGCGCGCGAGCGCTCCGTCCGAGGTCAGTTTGGTGACTGACGTCCCGTCCGGTCTGAGCGCGTACGCCTCGGTGGCATAGCCATCCCGCCCGGCAAACGCGAGCCAGGAGCCGTCGGGCGCCCAGGCTGGATCCAGCGCTCCCCCAGGTAGGTCTGTGAGAACACGGCCAACCTGGCGTCCGGTCGCACCTAACGGAAGGAGCGCAACCTGCGTGGGGCCCGGTTCATTGAAGAGCGTAAAGGCCAGCTGCGAACCATCCGGCGACCAAGCAATAGCGTCCACTGCCTCCTCTTGCAGGCCGGGTGTGGGTAGAGCGTGCCGACCCGTGCCGTCAATCGCGCTCATGAGCCACAACACTGGAAAGGTCGAGGACCGGTCGGACACGTATGCAATCTGTTTGCCATCGGGCGACCAGGCGGGACGGAAATTCCAGTCGTTGTTGTCCAGAACCGTCGACTGCGAGTTCGTCATACGTTGCTGATTCTGGCCCTGGTCGTCCGTCACAAAAATGTCGGCGAAGTTGGTGCCTCGGTAGACGTACGCCATGGCGCTGCCGTCGGGCGCCCAGCTTGGCTGACTGAATGTCCCGCCGGTAGCCAGCGCGTGCGCGCCACTACCGTCCAGAACCCACAAGTCGCCATCCTTGACAAACAGGATGCGGCCACCGCCTGCGCCAGGGTCGGGCGCTTGAGCCGCGACCGGACCCCCGCGCCCGAGGCATGCGCAGACGAGCGCCACGGCCAGGCACACGTACACCCGCATCATCCGGATGCTAACGATGGCGTTCCGGCGCGAGCAAGCAACGATCGGGTATCAGAACGTAAGCGCCGTGCCAATTGACACGAGCACCCAGCACACCGCCAGGACAATCGTGAACTGGAACAGTGTGCGTTCGAAGCCCCGTCGGGTTCGATAGATTGAGCTGTCTGAAGAGCCGAAAGCGGAGAAACCCGACCCCCGCGTCTGCAGCAGCACGGCGCCGATAAGGACGACCGCCAGCATGATCTGGACAATCTGGAAAGCAGTGTGCATACGTTGTCCGTAAAGTTTAGCGCGTGGCGGCCAGAGTCCCGTTCATGGAACGTTTGTGGCGCTGGCCCTCGGTTTTCAGGATGCGCATCAAGGCCGCGGCGAGCTTGTCGGGATCATGCCGCAGCGGATGATCGTCGCGCACGACGTCGTCCAGGACAATTCGCGGGCGGTTCGCTTCGGGCGTGGAGACCCTCACTAGCGCGATACCAGGCTGAGGCGAGCTGGCCCCGCCCGGGTGCCTCGTCGCGACCACCACATCCAGCGGATTGGACTGGCCGGGCATGTGCCGGACCAAGGCCGCGACGTGCGCATCGACGTCGTAGCCGTCGGTTTCACCAGGTTGCGTGGCGACGTTACACACGTATACGTTGAGCGCGTCCGTCTGCAAGAGCGCCTTGGCGATGCCCTCCACCAGCAGATTCGGAAGAACGCTGGTGTACAGACTGCCCGGCCCAAGCACGACGAGGTCGGCTTCGAGGATTGCCCGCACGGCCTCTGGCTGAGCAGCAGGATGTTGGGGCTTGATGCGCAGTCGCGCGATGGGCTTGCCAATTTCAGGGATCCGCGACTCGCCACACTCCTCGGAGCCGTCGGTGAACTCAGCGCAGATCTCGACGTCCTGAGGGGTTGACGGGAGGATGACGCCCTGTACCGCCAGGACACGGCTGGTTTCGCGCAGCGCATGCTCGAAGCTGCCGGTCACCCCGGTCATGGCCAGGACGAACAGATTGCCGAACGAGTGACCGCCCAGCACAGAGCCCTCGTCGAAGCGATATTGGAACAGTCGTGCCATCAGCGGCTCGACCTGGGCCAAGGCAACGATGTTGTTGCGAAAGTCCCCGGGGGGAAGGATGCCGTGCTCACGCCGCAGACGCCCAGACGAGCCACCGTCGTCGCCAACCGTGACAATGGCCGTGATATTGGCCGAGTGGTGTTTCAGGCCCCTGAGTACCGCCGGCATGCCGGTCCCCCCACCAATGCACACGATGCGCGGCCCACCCTGACGCAGGCGATACTCATAAATTCGCTCGAGCAGAGATTGATTCGAATACGCCGGCAGGACGGCGTCCAACGAGCGGTACAGACGAACTATGCCGACTCCGCATACCAGCCCGCCGAGCACCAGAAACAGCGCCGCGCGTAGCAGAATCGGCAGGAACTGCAACGTCGCCGGGCCGACCCAGCCAGGTGCGGTCGCGCCGCGGTACAGACCCGTTAATGCGAAGCCCAGTCCGAGACTAACCAGTACCAAACCGGCCAACACGACCAGGAACCAGCGCTTGACGAATAGGCCTGGCCGAAGCAACTTCAGCACAGCAGCCATTACTTCAGGACCCGAGACGCAACGAAGCTCACCACGCTAACCAGCAGTGCGCCGACAAACGCGGCTGAGAAATCTCTCACATACACCACCCCACCCTGAACCTGGCTGGCTAACCAGAACACAATCGCATTCACCACCAGGGTGAACAGTCCGAGGGTGAGGATGTTGAGTGGCAGTGTGAGCAGCAGCAGGACCGGGCGCAGAAAGGCGTTCAGGATGCCGAGGATAAGCGCGAACACGAGCGCAGGCGCCAGCGGTGAGTCGGACCTGATTTCGATGCCAGGGATGAAGTTGCTCGCCAGCAGCACTGCCACGGCCGTGGCAAGCACGCGTAAGGCGAAGCGCTTCACCACCGAAGGGTAACCTTTAGGCGTGATTGGCAACCTTGCCCAGTTCTGGAAGCTAACCCGCGAGCTTGACATCCAGGGCCTTCGCGAGAGCTTCGACCGTGTCGCAAGCGTACGCGTGCTTGGTTCTGAGCCTGCGATTGCGCAACGTGTTGCGCGGCTGATTGAGCCTGACGACGCCCTGGGTGGTGAGGTCAGCGGGGGCGTGCTAGGCGAGACCTCGCGGGAGCGCGCTGACCTGTACGTCGTAGCCATTGCGGGTGCGCTGCAGCCCGAAGCGCGGCGCGTCCTGAGCGACTTGACAGTCGGCGCGACGCCGCTGGTCCTGGTGCAGTCAGACAACGCGTCCGGCATCCTGGTGGTCGGGATTCCCGAGGATCGAATCGTGACGCTTGCGGTGACCACCGCGGACGACGCCGCTCGCGAGCGCCTATTCAGGGCACTCGTTCTGGCGGCGCCCGAGGTGATGCTGTCCGCTGGACGACGCCACCCGTTGCTGCGCCAGGCCGTCGCCGAGCACCTCATCCGTGACACGGCACGTGTGAACGCGCAATTTGCTGCCATCTCGAGCCTGCCCGCGAGTTTGCCGATCGTGGGTGGGCTGATCGGCGACATGGCTGACGTGGTCGTTCTCACCAAGAACCAGGTCTTGCTGCTCTTCAAGCTGGCTGGTCTCTACGGTCGCGACCTCACGCTGGGCCGTCAGTTGATCGCCGAGGTCTTGCCTGTTGTGGGCGGGGCATTCATGTGGCGCACCACCGCGCGAGCGCTGGTCGGACTCTTGCCCAGCCTGCTTGGCCTGCTGCCCAAGACGCTAGTTGCTTACAGCGGCACGTACGTCGTCGGCCAGATGGCGCGCTACTACTATCAGTACGGCCGGCGGCCCGCGCCCGAGATAGTCCGCGAGCTGCGACAGGAGGGCACCCGTCTGGCGCGTGAAACGCTGTCGCGCCTCAAGCGCAACTAGGCTTCAGGTCTGGGTTCGCGACCCATAAGCCGCGACGTGATATCCCGCACTGGCGCGCCATAGTTCAGCACCTGATCCACCTGCATGCAGACTGGCAGCTCCACACCATACCTCGCGCCGAGCTCCACAGCCGCGCGGGCGGTCGGGATGCCCTCGATGACCTTGGGCGTGCTGGCGACGATCTCGGCCGGCGACCGACCCCGACCAATTTGTTCGCCGCCCCAGCGATTGCGACTATGGCCACTCGTACACGTCGCCACGATATCCCCCAGACCAGCTAGACCAGCCACGGTACGCTGGTCGCCGCCTACGGCCTCGACAAGCCGGCCAATCTCGACCAGCGACCGGGTGATGAGCGCGGCGCGCGCGTTGTCCCCATAGCTAAGACCGTCCGAGGCGCCGGTGGCCAGCGCAATGACGTTTTTGAGCGCGCCGCACAACTCCACGCCAAGCCGGTCCGTCGAGGTGTACACACGAAATGTCGGACCGTGCAGGAGCTCCTGGAATACGCTGGCCAGCGACGGGTCGCCGCAGGCGACGACGGCAGCGGTTGGCATGCCCCTACCGACTTCTTCGGCGTGCGTCGGCCCGGACAGCACCGCGACGCGACCGCTGGCCAGTCCCAGTTCCTGGCCGACAACCTCAGACAACCAGTTCAGCGACGGGAACTCCAGGCCCTTGGCAGCGTGCAAGACCGGCACGCCTGAGCCCAGATACGGGGCCACCAGCCTCGCAACCTCGCGCATGGCTTTCGAGATCGGCACGAGCAGCACCGCCCTGGCGCCGGACACGACCTCCTCGACGGACGCGCTCGGATGTACCCTCGCCGGCAGGCTGGCACCTGGCAGATACACTTGGTTTTCGCGCGTGAGCGCGATCTCTTCGGCAAGTGCTGCACGGCGACACCACAAGCGCACCTCGTGGCCCGCGTTCGCGAGCAGGATCGAAAGCGCTGTGCCCCAGCCGCCCGCATTGACGACCGCGAGGTGCCCAGCCATGGCCTGCCTATACTGTAGTGGCGACACGGACACGGAGAGCCGACCCTGACTACGTGGCAGCAAGCGGTCGTTGCCGCAGTTGTCGGATACCTCCTGGGATCAATTCCGACGGGTATGATCGTCGCGCGCGTGTACCGAAATGTCGACCTGACTGCCCATGGCAGCGGGCGCACTGGCGCAACCAATGTCCTACGCACACTCGGGAGGGGCGCCGCGGCGATCGCCTTCGCGGGCGATTTCCTCAAGGGCCTACTGGCGATTCTGGTTGTGCGATACATGATCGCCGACGGCACGGCTCGACTTCCCTGGCTGGAGCTGATTGCCGCCATCACCGTCATCCTCGGTCACTCGTACTCGTTCTTCATCGGCTTCAAAGGCGGTCGGGGTGTGGTCACCGGCTTCGGGGCCACCATTGTGGCGGCGCCGCTGCCCATCCTGATTGCGCTGGTCGTGGGCGCGACACTGATTGCTGTCACCCGCTACGTGTCGCTGGGCAGTATCGTGGGTAGCGCGCTCGCGGGTTTACTGCTGTGCTGGCAGGCGGCTGCCGAGCGTGAGCCAGCGTGGGCCGTCTGGGGCGTGCTCGTCGGCGGTTTCATCGTCGTCGCCCATCGCGACAACATCGAGCGACTGCTGGCCGGCACCGAGCGCAAGTTGGGTGAACGGGTGTGAAGCTCGGGCTGCAAATATCCCGCTTCCGTTGGCCTGGCGGCCCACCCCACATCGCTTCCACCCTGGCCGGGATCGCGCGTGCGGCGGACGAGGCCGGTTACGCCTCGATCTGGGTGATGGACCACCTGTTTCAGATTGCTTCGATTGCCAAACCAGAGGAAGAGATGCTCGAGGCCTACACCACGCTCGGTTTTCTGGCCGGCCACACCCGCCGCGCGCGTCTGGGCACGCTGGTCACCGGCGTCCACTATCGCCATCCCGGCGTGCTCGTCAAACAGGTCACCACTCTGGATGTACTTTCAGAGGGCCGCGCCTGGCTGGGTATCGGCGCGGGCTGGTACGAGCGTGAATCGAAGGGCCTCGGGGTTGCTTTTCCACCGGTCAAGGAACGATTCGAATGCCTGGAGGAAACGCTCAAGATCGCGCACCATATGTGGCGTGGGAACACCGCTCCCGTGTACGGCAAGCACTTCCAATTTGCAGAACCGCTGAATTCGCCGGCGCCCATCAGCAAACCCCATCCACCGATCCTCATCGGCGGCGGCGGCGAGCGAAAGACGCTCCGCCTGGTCGCCCAATACGGGGACGCATGCAATCTTTTTGCACGGCTGCCCAAACATCAGTTGGCACGCAAGCTGGAGAAGCTTCGCCACTACTGCGACGAGACAGGCCGCCCGTTTGATGCCATCGACAAAACGGCGCTGACGCAGTGGAACACTGGCGGTACGTCAGCCAGCGCGGTAGTGGATCAGCTCGGCGAGCTGCACGAGTTGGGCTTCGACACCGTGATCGCCTCGCTGACCGGCGTCGAGACGCTCAAGCCCATCGAGATCGTAGCGCGCGACGTGTTTCCGCAAGCCGAGACGCTCTAGCCCCTACAATCCGCGTCCGGTGCGGCAATGGCGGGCCCAGACCCTGGTCTCGATTGGCCTGGGCGTTGTTGGCGCGCTGACGATTGCGTTGGCTCCTCTGGCCGCGGTCCGAGTGGTTGCGGCTGACGCACCGGATCTCAATTACGCCAAAGAGGTGAGCTGGCACCTGGACAGCGCGCCAGAGTTGGCGGCCCTGGAGCCCACGGTTCGAAGTGTCTTGAACCGCGTCCACGTCACCTACGCCGGCATCGACGCACAGCTGATCGACGGCTTCTTTCCTGGTCCAACGTACTCGTACGAAAAGGCGCCCGGACGCACGCCATTCAACCTGTACATCCGCGACACGGCCACCGACCTACCGATGGTGCGCTACTACTACGGGCCTACCGCGCTGCGCAGCACCATCGAGGAGTTTTTGCGCGAGCAGTACCCGGACGGCTCGATTTCGGCCACGATCGGGCCGGACTATAAGGTCGACAAGGCGACCGTCGTCTCGGATGAAGAGACCAGCGCTGTCGTCGACGCCACCGAGGCCTTCGATATGCTGCCCGACCCAGCCTGGCTAACCCAGTCGCTGCGAGGTCAAACCCTGATCGACCGCCTGAACCGCGCGATGGGCTGGCTGCTCGGTGTACGGCGCGACCCCGAGACGCAACTCATCAAGCGCGCCCATACGACCGACTGGGGCGACATCAAGTGGGAATCTGACGCAGATCCCTCACACATGCGTCCAGGTGACCAGTGGACCCTCTCGATTTACGATCAGGCGATCGCCTATGCTGCCCTGCGCGGCCTTGCCCGCATGAACGCCGCGGTTGGTCGGGACCAGGATCGGGCTCGGTGGGAGGCCGAGGCAGGCGTCATACGCAGCTCGGCCAATGCTGTGCTCTGGTTGGATGATCGGCAGCACGGCTACTACCGCATTCACCAGCACCTCCAGCCGGACAACGTGCACCACACGATGGCCGAAGACGACACTATCGCCATCGGCAACGCCGCCGCCGTGTTCTACGGCCTGGCCGAGCCCGACAAGGTCCCCCGCATGCTGGCGGCCCTCGAGCGGGCGCGCGTCCAGGCGGGCGCACCCAAGCCTGGACTGACGCTCCAGCCAGCCTACACCGGGTGGTTTCAGGTACAGATGGACGCCCAGACGTATCAGAACGGCGCACTGTGGGACTGGTGGGCTGGGCGCCAGATCAGCGCCGAATTCTGGAGCGGCTACTGGCGCACGGGACGCGACCACTTGCTCATGGTTGCGCGGGATTGGGCCAGCCACCCGGGCGTGGTGCACGAATGGGAGAGCCCGTGGCTCAAGCGCTCGGGCGCCGATCAGGCCTACGCTGGGGCCGCGGCCGTCGTCGGACAGTCAGTGGTCGAGGGCTTGTTCGGCATCCAGATGACCGGCAGGGACGTACGGCTGACCCCACGCCTCGACGACGCCAACGGCGGCGTGCGCGTCTACGAGCCCGCCACGGACGTGTACGTGGCCTACGAGTACCGGGCCACCGAACGGGGGGAGTCGGTGCAGTACGGCTCGAATAGTCCCAGCGCGCTCAGCGTCGTTCTGCCCGTCCGCTGGCGAGGCGCCACACACGCGCGCCTGGACGGCAAAGACTGGGTGCCCATCACCTACCAGCGCAGCGGTGAAATGTTGCTCGGAACTGTCCACGTCCCGACCGGCACACACCAGATCGACTTCCGCCAGGTCCCCCCCGGCCGCCCGAAGTTCTAGAGCACTCAAGCCCTCCCTTCGCTTCGCCCGCTTGCGGCTGCCCCTCGACTGCTGAGGGTAGGTGTGCCCGTAACGGACAACGTCGGTGTGGCTGTGGGGATAAGTGCAAGCGGAGTCGGCAAACGACTGGCTATCGCGCGTTCGCCGCTGGCACCGTCGGAGCCGAAGCGCTGCCCTTTGTGCGCTGTCGCGCCGTGGGTGCTGCCGTCGTATGCCATGCTTGGGCTCGGCGCTATGAGCGCCCCGGTCCGGCCCCACAGCCATTACCCGCTCGAGGGTGCCAGCATTACCCCACTCTCCGAGCCTGTCGAGCGTGCTCGACTGTCAAGCAGTGCGGGCCAGTTGGACGCCAGCAAGTCGGTCGACTCGGGCGCAGGCAACGGGACCATCTCCTCATTCGTAGTTCAGGCTCGGGCGGAGCGAGTGAAGCGAGGGGGCGAGTGGCGTGCGTTACTCTCGGGACAGCGGCGCGAAGGCGGTATCCAGCTTCTTCACGCCGGCGCCGCCGGCGAAGTTGACGTCGATAACCTCGGACGTGGCGTCGAGGCGTACAGATACGACGATCCCCACACCGAAGGTGGGGTGGCGGACTTTGTCGCCGGCGGTATATGTCGACTCCGAAGTGCGGGGAGGCCGCGGTGCCTGGCGTTCTGTCGATCGCGGCTGGATCGTGGGTGCGAATTTGCGGGCCGCCATCTCCCGGGCCTGCGCGCGGGTGAACGGTCCAGCGCGCTCCTCGCGCGGCGAGGACCACGCACTGGATTGACTCCCACGCCCGGCACCCGGCGCGTGCGTCGTCATCACCAGCGTCGCTGGCACATCCAGCAGAAACCGCGACGGCGTGTTGGTCGCCGACGATCCGTAGGTCGTGCGTCGAAACGCGCGCACGAGGTACAGGCTGCGCATGGCGCGGGTGATCCCAACGTAGAACAAGCGGCGCTCCTCCTCAAGCTGCTTGGGATCGTCCACCGAGCGCTGGTGGGGCAGCACGCCTTCTTCGATGCCCACCAGGAACACGTTCGGGAACTCCAGCCCTTTGGCCGCGTGCAAGGTGATCAGGGTGACTGCGTCCTTGGTGCTGCCGTCGTCCTCGAGCTGGTCCACGTCCTGGACCAGTGAAACATCCTCCAGAAATACGGCGAGAGCGTTTTCGGGCGCCAGCTCGTCGTAGCTCTGGGCCTTATTGCGCAGCTCCTGCACATTCGCCCAGCGCTCCTCGCCCTCCTCGGTGCCGTCCTGGACAAAGCGCGCGTAGCCACTGCGTTCGACAACTTCATCCAGCACGTCCAAAACGCTGCGCTCCGCCAGATGCTGACGCACCGGTTCGACGATGTCCGCGAAGCTGCCGAGCAGCTCGCGACCACGCAGCCCGAACGGCGACTGCGCCGCCACCCCAGGGCTGGTGTCGTCGGACCGCAGCCCAGCCACCGCCACCAAGGCCTCGTACGCGGATACGCCCTGCGCGTCCGACCATCGCAGCAACTCCTGGACAGTCTTCTGGCCGATACCTCGCGGCGGCAGGTTGATGACCCTCTGCAGGCTCACCGCGTCGAACGGGTTGTGGATCAAGCGCAGGTACGCCAGCACATCCTTGACTTCCTTGCGCTCGTAGAAACGGATGCCGCCCACCAGGCGGTACGGCATGCCAGCGCGTACAAACGCGTCTTCCATGGCTCGCGACTGGGCGTTGGTCCGATACAGAATGCCGAACGCGTTGAGCGGAATGCGCTGGCTCTTGTGCAAACGCTCGATCTCGCGGAGGACGTACAGCGCCTCATCCTGTTCGTTGTACGCCTCGTGCACGGTTACGGGTACGCCCTTGTGGTTATCTGTCCACAAATTCTTGTCTTTGCGCATCTTGTTCGAGGCGATAACTGCCCGCGCCACCTGCAAAATGGTGCTGGTGGAACGATAATTTTGCTCAAGCACGACGACTTTGAGTTCGGGGTAGTCATTCTCGAAATTGAGAATGTTTCTGATGTCAGCCGACCGCCACGAGTAAATGGACTGGTCCTCATCGCCGACGACGCACAGATTGCGGCTGTTTTGGGTAATCAGTTTGACGATTTCATATTGAGCGATGTTCGTATCCTGGAACTCGTCTACCATCGCGTACTGGAATCGTCGCTGATAGAAGCCGAGAATCTCAGGCACTTCGCGGAACAGCTGCATGGTCAGTACCAGCAGATCGTCGAAGTCCAGGGCGTGATTACGCTCGAGCTGGTCCTTATAGCGTGCGTACACACGTCCAACGGTCTCCTCCCACTGACCGTGCGCGTTGAGCGTATACGCGTCGCTATCGATGAGCTCGCTCTTGGCATGCGAGATGGCGCTCAAGACTGCGCGCGCCGAGGCACGCTTTTCGTCGATCTCGAGCTCTTTCAGAATCTGCTTGACGACGTCCACCTGGTCGTTGTCGTCGTAGATCGCGAAGCTGGAGTCGCGGCCGAGGTGCTTGATGTCTCGGCGCAGCCAGCGCGCGCAGTTGGAGTGGAAGGTGCCTACCGACATGCCGCGCGCGATCTGCGCGCCGGCGAGCGTGTCCAGGCGCTCGCGCAGCTCGCGGGCGGCCTTGTTCGTGAACGTCACCGCCAGCACATTCGAGGGGTGGACGTCCTTGACTTCGAGCAGGTGAGCTACCCGATGCACGATGACCCGCGTCTTGCCCGAACCGGGCCCGGCCAGAATCAACAGCGGCCCGTCGGTATGCGCCACCGCCTCTCGCTGGTGCGGATTCAAGCCAGCCAGCAGCTGCTCGGCACGCTCGATCGTGGTCATCATTTGCCCCATCATCGCAGAACGTACGTGCTCCCTTGTGGCGTTTTGGAAACCTCGATGCGTACGGGAAAGCGCTCTCGGAGGTCGTCGAGGTGGGTAATGATGAGGATCTTTTCGAATTCCGACTCGATTGCCTGGATCGCTTCGACGATCCGTTCGCGACCGTCCTGATCTTGTGAGCCGAAGCCCTCGTCCACCACAAGTGTTTGCAGTCGCGTCCCGGCGCGGTGCACGAGTAAGCGCGACAGCGCGATCCGTATGGCGAAGTTGACGCGAAAGCCTTCGCCGCCGCTGAACATCTCGTAACTGCGGGTACCCAGCTCGTCCGAGATCTTGATGTCGAGCGTTTCAATGGTGCCAACCCCCGACCGCACGTCGCGCTGTGTTTCGAACTTCACGTGCATCCGACCGCCGGTCATGCGCGAGAGAATGCGATTCGCCTCCTCCTCGATTTCGGGGATGGCCGTCTCGATGATCATGGCCTGCACACCTCGCCGCCCGAACGCGTACGCCAGGTCGCCAAAAATGCTCTGCTCGCGTCGAAGCGCATCCTGCCGGCCCAGACTCTCGCGCTGCTTCCGCTCCAGAAAAGCGCAATTGT
Source organism: Chloroflexota bacterium (assembly GCA_051006215.1). Lineage (GTDB taxonomy): Bacteria > Chloroflexota > UBA6077 > UBA6077 > CF-72 > CF-72. The sequence continues at coordinate 7,877 of JBPCIO010000347.1, read as the reverse complement.
CCAGCTTGGTCTGCGCGTACAAGCATTGGTCACGCGTCTCGTCGCGCCCACGACGCACTTCGGCGGCCTTCCCGCCGATCTGGGTCAGGCGTGTGCGCTCGCCAGGTAGGGATTGGGTCTGCAGCCGCAGCAGCGCGATGGTCTGTTCATCGGCGGCGCACTCCTCTTGCAGCCGATTCAGATTCGCCTCCAGCTCGGCAATCTGGGCATCCAGGTGCTCAACGCTGAGTCGAGCTTGTTCCAGAAGCTGCCGTTCGAGGTCGACCCCTACCAGCTCAGCCGCGCGAGCGCGAAGCTGGGCGTGCCGGCTCGGCTCGTATGCGAGCGCCGCGATTTGCTGTTCCAGCTGAGCCAGCTGCTGCCTTGCCTGCGGCGCAAACCCGTTGCAGGCCAGCAGCTGCTGCCGTTCGACAAGCTCTCGCTCGAGCGTGCCGAGCTGGCGCCTGGCGTCTTCGGCCTGGGTGATCAAGCTCTCCACCTGCGCCAGCAGGCGATGGGTAGGCTCGCGCGACTGTAGCGCATGGCTGAGCTGGGCCAGCTTCGCCTCGTGCCGGGCGACCTTTTCGTCGACCGCCCGATAGCTTGCCTCATGCGCGCGAAAGTCGTCACGCAACTGCCTGCCTTGAACCGCGAACTCCTGCTGGAGAGTGTGTTTATGCGGAGCGTCCATCTCTCGCCGACATGTCGGACAGGTCGACAACTGCTCCAGCTGATTCAGCTGAGCTCGAAGGTCAAGCATGTCCTTCTTGAGCTGCACGTTGACCGTGCGCTTTTCGGCCGACTCCTCTCGGAGCTGTCCCACCAGCCTTTGAAGTTGCTCGTGTTGGGTCTCGACCTGCGTCAGTGTTGTCGCTTCTTGCTGGACGCGGCGCAGCTCCAGCAGCAACGCAGGGAGACGTGCGCTGGCCTGGCGAAGCTCGATCAGCCGCCGCTCGCGTTGGACCACTTCACCCTCGAGCCGAGCTTGCTCGGCGGCCAGGGTACGCAGCGCTGCTTCTCGCGCTCGCTCGAGCGGCAGGAACGCCGTCTGCTTCTGGGTCGCCTGGTCCAGATCTCTGCGCACGTGGTCCAGCTCAGCCGCGGCGCGTTCCACTTCCGCGCCACGTACCAGAACCTCGCGCGCCTGCTGGCGTAACCCTTGCCGCTCCCGCATGGTTGAGCCGACGCGCTGGCGATCTTCCTGGAAGCGCTTCAGACGCGCCTCGGCCTCCTCGACCTGTCGGTACAGCGATTCGAGCTGTGCCACACGCTCTCGGGTTAACGAGACCTGCTCTTCCAGTTCAGACAACTGCGCTTCGAGGGTGCTCAGCTCTACTCGCAAACGATCCACATCGGCCTGGTACTCAGGCCGGCGAGCGATCTCCTGGGACCAACCCTCTTCCAGGCGGCGCTCGTCCGCAAGCTGCGCCTCGCGGGCTTTGAATCGCTCTTTTGCCCGCGCCTCCAGCTCGTCGTAGTAGCCAAGCTCGAGGATCTCGGCCAGGATGCGCTTGCGCTCGGCGGGCGAATTGGTCGTGAAGCTGTCGGCGCGTCCCTGCTGAATGAAGGACGAGTTGGTGAACGTCTCGTAGCTCATGCGCAGGGTGCGCTCGATCAAGCGCTCAGTCTCGCCGAGCGAGCCCTCGGTCAACGCCTTGTACCCGCCCTCGCCAAGCACGGCGAACTGCAGGTCCGAATACCCGCTCTTGCCGCGGCGCTGGCGCTTGCGAATTACACGGTACTGGTGGTCGTCGAGCTCGAACTCGAACTCGACCTCCATTTCGGATGCGCCGCTGTGGATCAGCTCGTCCACCGAGCGCGCCCGGGCGCGGCCCCACAACGCCCAGGTTATGGCGTCCAGCAGGGCGGACTTGCCGTTGCCGTTGTCGCCAGTCAGGACCGCGACGTGGATGCCTTCGAACCGCAAGGGCTCGTGGACGTCCGTATACGACATAAAGTTTCTGACGTTGAGCGTCAGCGGAATCACGACCGAAGCGCCACCCCATCCGCATTCGGCGAGACCGGCCATTCCCTTACGGGTGGTCCGCCGGCGCTCGGTCGGACCACCTCGGCGTCCTGGCTTCGCGAATCGGCTTCGATGCGGGCGATCGTGTCTCCGTCGGTGAGGTCGTGCTGGGCGGCGGCCGGGCGCGGGGGCTCGATTGGCTCCTCTTCGCCCATCAATGTTCTGGCGTGGCGCACGAGTACGGCTCGGCGGTCGGGGTCAACTTTCTGATGCTCGAGGTAGACGCTCAGCGCCTCGATCGGGCCAGCCCGCTGGAGCGCCGGGCCAGCCGAGCCCCAACGACTGCGCGGCCGCTGGCGGGAGGTATGTTCGAACGGAGCTATGAAATAGGTACCCTTCAATTGCGCCCGTATATCGTCCTCGCGTAGCTCCCCAACTCGCTCGGCCGGCACGTCGATGCGCAGCTTGACGACCGCGTTGTCGAGGTGGTCCGCGTGACGCACGATAGCGCGCACCACGTCTTGTGTCGCATTGTCCGACTCGACCTTCGCTTCAATCGTCAGAAAGGGTCGAGCCGAGACTTTGCGGAATTCCCACTCGGTGTGGCCCTTCTCGGCAATCTCGACGTACACCCAGCCCTTGTCTTCGTCCTGTTCGCCAAAATCGACTCGATCGATACTGCCCGCGTATACAACACCAGGCGCGTAGTTGAGCACCTGATGCTTGTGGATATGGCCAAGGGCCACAAAATCGACGTGTGGCAGATCAAACGTCTGCATGTCGTACATCGGATCGCTACCCATCGTAAGCAGGCGTTCCGCGCCGATCCGAGCGCCAAACACGTGCGCATGCCCGACGACGACCGTTGGCAAGGAGGCATCCAGCGCCTCGGCATCCATGCGCAGCTTGGCGCGATTCATGTCGATCATGGCCTGGTTCAATTCAGACAGCGTGTGGTTTTTGAACTCTTGCTGCGCCAGGACGGCGCTGCGCGCCGTCCATGGAAAAGTCAGAATCTGGACCGGCCCGGTCCGCGTCTCGACCACGTGAGCACCGATGGTGCGCGCGACGATCACACTCGGCACCTCCAGCGCACGGAAGATCTCCACGCTGGTTGCACGCCCAGCCGACAGAGGGATGTCGTGGTTGCCGGCCACGATAAGCGTCTGCACGCCGGCGGCCGACAGGCGATGCACCCGTCGCGCAAACTCTCGCTGGTGGGTCGGCGTCGGATCACGTGTCTTATAGATATCGCCGGCGAAGACAACCAGGTCGACTCTGGCTTCGATTGCGGCATCGATAGCCTCGTCGAGCGACCTCAAAAAATCGTGCAGCCGCTGGTTGAGCCCGGTCTCGGGGTTGATCCGGCCGTAGTTCTCCATCCCAATATGCGTATCCGCGAGGTGAGCGATCCTTAGCGGCTGGCGCATCCTAAGCGCCCTCGCTGCCGAAGATTTCCTCGTAGCGACGCGCGCGGGCTAGCATGAGCGATGCGTCGTCGACGCCAATCGCGGCGTAAAACGTCGGATCGTACTTGCGGGTGCGGACCATCATCGGCATCGGCACGGCATGGCCCAGCACCAGCGCTTGCTCGCGTGAATCCAGCGTCGCCAAAACGGTGCGCAGGTGCGAACCGCCGCTGACGCCGGTGAAAATCGCGTCGATATCGCGCTCGTCGTTCAACTGGCAGGTGATGCGTGTGCCAATCTGCGATAAGACCTCCGAATCGATTCCGCTTGGACGCTGATCTACCACCAGCAGCGTCACATAGAATTTTCTCAGTTCGCGGGCAATCGTGCCGAAGGTTGTCTGGCGCGCCGCGTCCATATTCAGGAACTTGTGAGCTTCCTCAATGGTGATCATGAGCGGCCGCGGGCGATCAGCTTCATCCTTCGTGTTCCAGTAGCGCTCGGTCTTCTTGACCCACAGCTCGTGAAGCCGACGCGTGATGACGTTCGCGGCCAGGATGTACGCCAGCAGATTGCGCTGTCGGCCGAACTCGAGCACCACGTGCTGGCCCCGCTCGAGCTGTGCGATGACCTGCTCGAGTGTGGACCGCTCCAGCGAGCGCTCGACGAACGGCAGACGATCGATCAGCCGGAGCTTGCTGCGCAGCGCGCTGAGCGAAGCGTGGTTGCCACCTTCCTGGCTGGCGAACGCGGCCAGCTCGTCGCCGCCCATGTCGAGCAGCCGGCTGACCCACTCGTCGCCAAGCTTGTCCTCGCACAGCGCAGCTGACTCCACGGCCGTGCGATGCAGCCGCAGCTCGTCCTGGAGCAAGGCGATGTCGGCCAGGGAGATATCGCGCAGGGCGATCTTGATCTCCCCCGAGGGCTTTACGCCGCGTCCGCGCGACGACTCCATGTCCAGCGTGTAGACCGCCACGCGGCTGCCAAACAACTGCGACAGACCTTTGACTTCGGTACCCTCTTCGTTCTTGGCACTCCAGCCGTACTCGGAGTGCATGTCAAAGATCAAGTTCACAGCCGCGCCGGCTTTGATGACGCCGCACAGCAGGAGCCGAGTGAGAAAGCTCTTTCCCGTGCCAGACTTACCGAAAACCCCGTTGGAGCGCTCGACGAAGCGGCGGAGGTCCAAGCACACGGGGACGTCCATGTCGATCGGCTGGCCGATCTGAAAATGGTTCTTGCCGTCGTCGCGACCGAAGACCCGCTCGAAGTCCTCGAGCGTGGCTTCCGACACACTCGAGAAGTGCGGCGGGATCGTGCGCGCTGGCCTGGGTACCAGATCGGCCTCGTCGAACTCCACATCGGCAGCTTGATTGGCCAACATCAGCTCTGGCTTGAGCTTGATCAGCGCATACGTGGTCGTCCCACTGAGCACCTGCCGCAGATAGACGTCGACGCTGCCGGGGTCACCTGGCGGATCACGCAGGACGTCAGCATTGGCCGAATCCAGCTGCACGTCGGTCACCAGGCAGAAGTACTCGTACTTCTGCCCGACGATCTTGACAAACTTGCCCAGTCGTACATCCTCTATCGGGACCGTCGGGTCGAGCCGCGCAGACAGGCCTTCTGCCACCGAGCCGGCCACGAGCAGGCCCAGGCGCGCACGTTGGCCGAGCGCCAGCAAGGGCGTGTCGATCACAGCACCCCCGTTGGCGCCAGGCAGCGGCGCAGGATGGCCGTCAGGCGCGCATAGTCGGCTCGCAACAGCTGAGCCAGCTCACGGCCTGCTAGCTGCAGGAATTCGCCACCGTCGGGATACTGAGCCGCCGTATAGCGCAGGTTGGCCGCCAGCAGCTCGTCGGCCGGGGCATCGGTGGCGTTGAGCATAGCCACCAGATAGTCGAGGCCTGCAGTCGTGAAGGCGCGTACGGTCGCCGGCGCACTGACCGACACTGAATAGTGGAGCCGCGGCGGGCGCGGCGGCAAGAACTGAAACAGACCGTGTGCATTGACAAAGCCGACCACGAGCGCGCGAAAGGTCGTGCGGAGCACCAGCGGCAGGTCGGGGTTTTCCTGATAGATGCGCTCGTCGCGCACGTCGCCATGACCGCGCATGATGGCTCGCGAGCCGGGGTCGATGCCCGCGGTCTGGACGTGGGCGACTACGCCATAGATTGTTGGCCCGTCTTCGGTGACCACCTCCACAAACGCACCGAATGGCGGAGCGGAATCGAGCTCGCATGCCTGGGCCAGAAACTCGGTCGTCGACGACTCCACAATTTCCCCGATCGGGCTGACCTGGTGCGGGCTCACAAACCCGTTGGCTGTGCCGTTTTCGGACCCGAATGGGGCACTCATACGGTACGCACTTGCTTCCGGCTGAGTTTGGCCGAAGGTCGCGCCACCACGCCCCGGCGGGCGAGCTCCTGCTGCACCAGCGTTTCCAGCACGCCGCGGTCGCCGAGCGAAATGACTGCGCGGTCGTCAGCGCGGGCAAGCACGGCTGGATAGCCGAAGCCTTTGGCGCACTGATCGACGAGCACAGCGTGCAGCACCCCCAGCATGGTCTGGTCAAGGGCGACCCACTCAGGCACCTCAACGCGCGCCACCTCATCGCCAGTTGCAAGCAAGAAGAAGTACACGCGGTGCGTGCCGTAGTACGGGTCGTGGGTGTTGGATCGAACACGGAAGATTCCCGACCGATCCCACCGATCCAGGCTGCGTCCGATCAGGTGAGCGTCGTTGAGCCCGCGCAGGGCACACGCGTGCGCGCCGGTGCAGATGCCGCACGCTTCAGGCATGCTGTCACACACCGCCCGGAACAGATGCACCAGGTCGATCCCGCGCGACCGGCTGGCGTAGGCGGCCACACACACGCCTGCTCGGCGCAGCCGTTCGAGCTGGCTGACGAAGTCTGAATAGAAGCGTGAGCGCAGGAAGTCACGCGGTCGCTCCTCGAGGACCGAGAACAGCAGCGTGCCATCCACCAGCGCTACAGCCGGAGCAGTGAGCGAATCGTCTTCGGCTAGATCGGCGAGTGCGCGAAGTTCTTCGACCGTCCGCAAAGCATCGAGATGGCGGTCGCGCATGGGCACCTGCCGGCGCGGATCGCGCGGATCGACGATGTACAGGTCGTCGTCGGTGTAGCCGAGGGTCGAAACGCTACTCAACTCGACATCCCGATCGGGCTGGCCGTACGGGATTCTTGCCCGGCCTACATTGATGAGGTAGAACTCTCCGCTACCGCCGTGACGGTCGGGATCGATCTCGGCGCCGTCCGTAGCCATCGCGGTATACGTCGCTAGTCGCGGCGGAGCCGGGATGCGCTCATCCAGTGGCCCCGTCGGGACCGCCACACGCTCGCGCACCGTCTCGGCCAGCTCCGCTAGCTCCTGCCAACGGTCTCGATACTCGGTCAGTAAGCCATCCAGCAAACGCAGGCGTCGCTGCTCATCGGAACGGCGGTGGGCGAGCAACTCGCCCATCTGGCGAACCTGGGTGCTGAGCTCGAGCAGGTCGAGCGGCATCAGGCCGGGTCCGTACGCCAGCTGCGCAGCGAGCCTACCTCGGCGAGGTGGCGGACGTCAGACAGCTCGAGGAGCCGCAGGCCGTGCGAGGCGGTCCATTCCAGGCGCGAGATCTGGCAATTGTCCAGGCGCTCTTTCAGCCACAGATCGTCTACGGTGCCTCCGATCGCGTGCACCAGGATGGCCTGACTGATGCCGCCATGCGAGATCACCACGATGGTCTGGTCGACGTGGGCCGGCATTGTCTCGGCGAAGAACGCTAGGGCGCGCGACTGGGCTTCGTGGAGCGTTTCGCCGCCAGGTAGCCGCATGCTTGCGGGCGCGCCGGCCCAGGTTTGCCTGGCGCCTGGATACTCGGCTTCGATTTCAGGGCCACTCTTACCTGACCAGCCGCCTACATTGATCTCGCGCAATCTCGGCTCCAGCTGGACGTCGAGATCATGCACTGTTGCGACTGCCTGGGCCGTCTGGGCAGCTCGCCCAAGATCGCTGCTGAAGACGGCAGCGATTGGCGCCTGAGCCAGCGCCCGCCCGAGCTCGCGCGCTTGTGCCAGGCCGCGTTCGGTCAGCGGCGAGTCGCCCTGTCCCTGCCAGCGCCCACTGACGTTGAACACCGTCTCACCGTGCCGCGCCAGCAGGATGCGAACAGGTGTTCCAGGCATGCCCTTGCCAGTATAGGCCCACGGAGCACGCCTGAGCAGGCCCCTAAATCGTCCCCTGCCTTTTACTTTCGCGCGAATCGGCGCCACCACACTGCGACGTGGAATCGTCCCGCTGATCAGGTGACGAAACCTGCGCTCAAGTGGCGAAACGAAGCAAGGCATACGCCGAGCTCGAACTGTCGGAAATATCAGTTGCAGCCCCCGGAGGTGAGCCCCGACGTGAAAGCAGGTCCAAGCCGCGCCAGCGGCGAGCGCGAGCAAAGCACGGAATGGTTTCGTATCGCTGTTTGCCGGCCGTCAGGCCGAGCTTGCCGCACAGCTGCAGAAGTGGCAC
>JBPCIO010000346.1:0-6647 GCA_051006215.1 Chloroflexota bacterium | reverse complement strand
TATAGCGCCTCGGCGGCACGACTGACGTTGCTCGTCCGAGCGACCTCAATGAACGCCTGAACCTGACCGAAGAGCATATGCAGGTATCAATTGCTTCTATGCGGCGTGCGGCCCACGCGGCCTAAGGACTATACGCCTTTGTTCTACTCGTCGGCGTGGGGCGGGGAGGCGTACGCGGCGGCCTCGTCGGCGACCAGCGTCTGGTGAATGCGGTTGGCTTTCTGCATGCCAATCTTGAGCTTGCGCGCAAGGTAGCCCGGCGTGACTTCGCCGTCGTGATCGTTCAGGATCTGGCGGGCTTGGGCCAGCAGACGCTCCTCAGGGTCCTCCTGGCGCGCCAGCTTCTCCAGCTCCACTTCGTCGGCGGCGGTGTGCTGGGAGCTGCCCTGCTCGCGCCAGAAGCCGCACACGGCTTCGATCTCGTCATCGGACACGAGTGCGCCCTGGACACGACGTGGGTTCATCTCGTCGCCAGCCTGGTAGAGCGCGTCGCCACGACCGAGCAGCTTCTCCGCGCCAATGCGGTCGAGGATCACCCGCGAATCGATCTGCGAGGAGACGGCGAACGCGATGCGCGTGGGCAGATTGGCTTTGATGAGCCCGGTGAGCACGTCCACACTCGGCCGTTGCGTCGCCACCACCAGGTGGACGCCAGCGGCGCGTCCCAATTGCGCGAGGCGGCAGATCAATCGTTCCACGTCTTCGGCCGCGGTCATCATCATGTCGGCTAACTCGTCGACAACCACGACCAGATAGACCAGCCGTTGTTCGGGGAAGCGGTCGTTGTACGCGACGATATTGCGGGCGCCAACGTCTGCAAATAGCCCGTAGCGACGCTCCATCTCGAGCACGGTCCAGCGCAGAGCCGCGACCACCTTCTCCATGTCGGTCACGACGGGCAGCCGCAAGTGGGGTAAGCCGCGGTACTGGCTGAGCTCGACCTGCTTCGGGTCGATCAGAATGAACTGCACCTCGTCAGGTGAACGCGTGATCAGCATCGAGGTGATCAGGGTGTTGATGCACACGCTCTTGCCGGATCCCGTGGCGCCGGCGACGAGCAGGTGCGGCATGCGGGTAAGATCTGCGACGACGGGTTTACCGGCCACGTCCATGCCGATCCCGATGGGCAGTCGGGCACGCGCAAATTGCGGTGCGCTAATCAGATCCCCCAACTTGACCATTGCCACGGATGTATTCGGCACTTCGATGCCGACCATGGGCCGACCCGGGACGGGGGCCAGCACGCGCAGCGTCGGAGCGCCGAGCCGTAGCGCCAGATCGTTCTGTCGAGAGACGATCCGGTTGACAGCCACGCCAGGCGCTGGGTCGACGCCAAACTGGGTGATCGCTGGCCCTTGCTGGACTTCGACCACCCTAGCCTCGATGTTGAAGGACAGCAACGTGTCCTCGATAATGCGCGCCCGACCCTTCAATTCAGCTGGCGAAAAGGAACCACCATCGGTGGCCCGCCCGAGGATGGTGTTCTCGGGGCGTTGCCACTGACGGTACTCCACGGTGCTTTGCGGCACGGCCCGATGTTCCGTATTCGGAACGACCGGTTCGACGCGCTCGGGCAGCCGCGCGGTTGCGCTCGAACGAGCTGATAGCGCAGCAGATGGACCCAGGATGACGGGTTCATCTGGCCCTGGTGAGCGCGGACGCAGCCCGGGCGGCTGGGGCATGCCAGCGCGAAATGCAGAACGTGGCAGGCGCAGGCCAGCCAGCGGTGAAAGCCAGCCCAGGATGCGCTCCAGCCCAACCAGGCTGACTGCCGCCGCCGCCGCCGCGATCGACACGACTGCCAGGCTGCCGCTGCGGCCGAAGCCGGCTTCCAGCAGCCCCAGGATCGTTTCCCCCAGCGCTCCGCCGCCTAGCGGCTGGCGCAGGGCAAGCGTCAGCAGCCAGGTGGCCGAAAGGACGGCCAGCGCCGTCACCCGCCAGATGGATGTGCGTCGATGCCGCACAAGCATCCAGGTCAGCCAGCCTGACCAGGCAGGCACCAGTGGCGCGCCGGCGGTTCCGACGCTCGCCTGCAGCACGAGCCCAGCCGGACTCGCCGGAAGGATCACGCCAGCCAGCCCTGACAGTGTGACGAGTGCCAGCGCCGCGATGATCCAGCCGCCCGGCGGCGCCCAGCGCTCGACAGCCGCCCCCAACCTGGCCAGACGCGACTGACTGCTGCTGCCACGAATTGGGCGCTGGCCGGTTGGGCTCCCCCCGGCGCGTCCCAAACGTCCGCCTCTTGTTGTCGCGACCGGCACCTGACTCGGGAGTCTAACCGCGCCCCGACCGCAGGTGGAGCGTACGTAGCGTAAGTGTGACGGTGATCAGCCCGCGCCTTTCACAATGCCCAACGCCCCCTGTGGATGACTTCCGCGCTGGGGCGGTGGCCGCGTTTCAGTGAGGGCGATGGACGATCGTGGGCTGCGGGGTAGCCGATCGCGATGCTGCCGATGGGGTGCAGTTCTGGGGGTATGCCAAAAGTGGAATGCAGCGCGTCCACCTTCTCAGGTGGTACGCCGAAAAACAGCGCGCCGACTCCCGCGTCCACCGCGGTAAGCAAGATCAGCATGGCCGCCATCCCAGTGTCGATGTCCCAGTATGGGGCTGGCCAATGCGACTCGGATCGATCCACCCATCCCTTGTCGGCCTCGGTGTACCGGTCCAGATACGCCGATTTGTTCGAAAGACACACGATCAGCAACGGGGCGTTGAACAAGCCCGGCCAGCCAAACCCATCGCGGTCGTCGGGCCCGACGCTGTCCCAATACCGACGTGTGTCTCGTTCGCCTTCGAGGACAAGGAAGGCCCAACCCTGGCTGAAGCCAGCCGAGGGCGCTCGCTGAGCGTTGGCCAGAACGCGCTCGACGACTTCGCTCGGCAGCGCACGCGACTCAAAGCTACGGACCATGCGGCGTTTGCGGACAACGTCCTCGAATTCCATTGCTCGACTACGCCGGACTCTTGAACAGACCCATGATGCTGGCCTGAGCCAGCGTGTTGAAGTGGAGCTGGAAGCCGACGACGGCTGCCGAGGTGTCGGCTGTGACCGGCAGGGTCTCGACTCCCACCGCAAAGATGGTGAACAGGTACCGGTGCGGGTGATCGCCTCTGGGTGGGCAGGGGCCGCCATAGCCAGGCTTGCCGAAGTCGGTGCGCACTTGGAGCGCACGCTCGGGCAGCTTTCCGGACGCAGGATTGCCCGCGTCGAGCGGCAACTCGGTCACCTCAGCTGGGATGTTCACCACCACCCAGTGCCAGAAGCCGCTGCCGGTGGGTGCATCCGGATCGAAGCACGTTAGTGCGAAACTGTGGGTGCCGTCGGGCGCGCCCGCCCACGCCAGGTGGGGTGAGACATTGCCGCCCATACAGCCGAAGCCGTACTCAGCCGAAAGAACATGCTCCAGCGCCAGATAGTCGCCGTCGTTAAAGCTCGAGCTGGTCAACTCCACGATGTCCTGCCTACCCGCCTTGTTTGTCTCGATCCTATCGCGCAAGCAGCCCACGTCTAGAACGTCTTCGTCCTCGTCTGCTCCAGCTCATGCAAAATCTCGCGTCGCACCAGCTTGCCAGCGGCGTTATGGGGCAAAGCGTCTTTGAATTCAACGCGACGCGGGACTTTGTAGCCGGCCAGGCGTTGACGGCAAAAGGCGATCAATGCGTCGGCCGTCACGCTCTGACCCAGGCGCAATTTCACCACCGCCACGACGATTCGGCCCCACGCGTGATCGGCCAATCCGATCACGCCTGCCTCTTCGACCGCCGGGTGCGCCACCAGCACCGCCTCCACTTCCGAGGGGTAGACGTTCTCGCCGCCTGAAATGATCAGGTCATCCCGCCGATCGAGCACATACAGATATCCCTCGCCGTCGAGGTACCCAAGATCACCAGTCCGCAGCCAAGCACCGGGCAGCCGCCTGGGCTGGTGCAGGTAGCCGGGGCTGACCGTCGGTCCGCGCACCCAGATCTCGCCGTCGCCCTCGATCCGAAGCTGTGAGCCCATGAGCGGCTTACCTGCCGAGCCCAGCTTCCGCATCGCGTCGTCCGGTGCCAGAGTGACCACCTGAGAGGCCGTCTCCGTCAGACCGTATGTCTGTACGACCGGTGCTCGCGCCCGCAAGGCACGCTCGAGCAATGGCAGGGGCGCCGGCCCGCCGCCGAGCAGCACACATCGCAACGTTTGCGGAAAAGCTCGGTCCCTGCGTTCGTCGAGCAGCCGATCCAGCATCGTGCTGACGACGGACACGATCGAGACGCCCTGATCGTCAATGGCTTGGTTGACCTGTGCGGCATCGAAGCGGGGATGCACGACGGCGGCTATGCCGTACACCACGCTGCGCAGCAGGATAGCCAGGCCGCCAACGTGAAATAGCGGCAGGCACGCCAACCAGCGATCACCGGCTACGAGTCCAAGATTCAAAGCTGAGGCTGTGGCGCTGGCCCAGTGGTTGCCGTAGCTCAGGATGGCGCCCTTGGGTCGTCCGGTTGTTCCGGACGTGTAGATGATGCTGTGTGGTTCGTCCATCCCGAATTCTCGGTCCAGTCTCGGGCCAGGTGGACACTCGATCAGTTCTCCGACGGCCGCCTCGTCGAGCAGCATGCTCAACTTCGCGTCGTCGGTCTGCCACTGCACCTCCAGGGGGCTGAGGCGGGTATTGATCGGCACCAGCACAGCCCCGACCCGCATCACCGCGTGTACCGCGACGACAAAGCCGGCCCCGTTCGGGGCCAACAGGCCGACGTGTTGCCCGGGCTGCAGGCCCCGCTCGCGCAGCGTCTGCGCAGCCGCGTCGACCCGACGATCCAGTTCGATAAACGAAATTCGGATTGGTTCAGCGACGAGGGCCAGGCGCTCGGGCGTGGTCTCGGCGCGCTGGCGGAGCCAGTCCGGGACGCTCAGCCCTAGCCCAGCCACAGTGCAGCGGCAAACAGCACGCCGAAGAGTAGGTGCAACTGACCGGTCCGCTTCAGGGCCCGGTTGAGCGGACGCCCGTCCGTGCTGCCAACAAAGCGAATCAGCCACACCGCGAGTGGCAGGCTGAGCAACGGCAGCCACCACCATGTGCCAACACCGCCCGTCAGCCCGAGGCCGACCACCACGGCGTAGGCAATCAGCACGCACACCGCGTACTCGACGCGGGTCCCGCGCTTTCCAAGCCGCACCGCCAGCGTCATCTTGCGCACCCGTCTGTCAGTGTCGATATCCCGCAAATTGTTGACGATCAAAATCGCGGTCACCAAACACCCCACTGGAATAGCGGCCCACGCGTCGAGAGGGCTGAGGGTCGAGTTCTGCACGTATGCCGAGCCGAGCACCGCCAGAACGCCGAAAAAGAGGAAGCACACCACGTCACCCAAGCCGTGATAGCCGAATGGCCACGGACCGCCGGTATACCCGAGACCGGCCAACAGGCTGAGCACACCCAGCAGCAGGATCGGCCAGCCGCCGATTCGCACCAGGTACAGGCCGCTGAGCAGCGCCAGCCCGAAGGTGACGTACGTAGCAACGAGCACCTGTCGGGCCGAAACCAGGCCGCCCTGCGTCACTCGAACCGGCCCAAGTCGCTCTGCGGTGTCGGCGCCACGTCGAAAGTCGAACACATCGTTGGCGAAGTTGGTGCCGATCTGAATGAGCAGGGCGGTGAGCAGTGTCGCGGTCAGGGCGCGCTCATGCACGAAGTGTGTCCCGTGCAGCGCCGACGCGGCGCCGACGAGAACGGGCACGACAGCCGCCGGCAGCGTAGCCGGCCGCGCCGCCAACAACCAGATCCGCGGGCCGCTCGGGGCAAGCGCTGCGGCACCCACCTTATGGGAACCGCGGAAAGGCCGAGAAATCTGGCGGGCGCTTCTCGAGAAACGCGTTCTTGCCCTCCTTGGCCTCGTCGGTGAGGTAGTACAACAGTGTCGCGTCGCCGGCGAATTGCTGCAGGCCGGCCAGCCCTTCGGTGGCTGCATTGAACGCTGCTTTGACAAAACGAATCGCCGTCGGGCTCTTCTCCAGAATTTCCCGCGCCCACTGAATGGCGGTCTGTTCGAGCTGATCCAGCGGGACAACCGCGTTGACCAGACCCATGTCCAGTGCTTCCTGGGCCGAGTACTGGCGACACAAGAACCAGATTTCCTTCGCCTTCTTGTCGCCAACCAGACGTGCCAGGAGCGACGAGCCATACCCGGCATCGAAGCTACCCACTCTGGGCCCCGTCTGGCCAAAGCGAGCGTTGTCGGCAGCGATTGTCAGGTCGCACACCACGTGGAGTACGTGCCCGCCCCCGATGGCGTAGCCAGCCACGACCGCGATGACTGGCTTCGGCAACAGCCGGATCTGCCGCTGGAGGTCGAGGACGTTCAGGCGTGGCACACCCTGCGGGTCGACGTAGCCCCCGTCGCCGCGGATGCGCTGATCGCCGCCCGAGCAGAAGGCTTCGGGACCTTCGCCGGTCAACAGCACGACCCCGATCGACGGGTCATCGCGCACGTCGGCGAAAGCGGCCTGCAGTTCTACGATCGTCTCGGGACGAAATGCGTTGCGCACCTCGGGGCGGTTGATCGTGATCTTGGCAATGCCCTCGAGTTGTTCGTATCGGATGTCCTTGAACGCGTGCTCGAGCTTGGGCAGCCATTGGGGGGAGTCCACGCAGCCGATTATG
>JBPCIO010000345.1:0-10318 GCA_051006215.1 Chloroflexota bacterium | reverse complement strand
TGAAATCGAGCAATTGTCCCAGGAGATTGCCGTGCGCCAGCGAGAGCACGAAGACGCACTCGCTCGGCTTCAGACGATCCCTGGTGTAGGTCGCCGTACTGCCGAAGTCATCCTGGCCGAAGTTGGCACGGACATGAGCCGCTTCCCGACGGCGGGCCACTTGGCTTCCTGGGCTGGGCTGTGCCCCGGCCAGAACGAGAGCGCCGGTAAGCGACGCAGTGGCCGCACGCGCAAGGGCAGCCCGGCGCTGCGCGACGCTCTCACCGAAGCCGGTTGCGCCGCCGCCCGAACCCGCCGATCCTATCTAGCTGCCCAATATCGTCGGATCGCCGCACGGCGCGGCGCCAATCGAGCCGCCGTCGCAGTGGCGCACTCGATCATCGTCATCGCATACCACCTGCTCAACAAGAGCGGCGCATACGAAGACCTGGGTGCCAACTATTTTGACGAGCGCGACAAAACTTCCACCGTCAACCGCGCCGTCGCTCGCATCAGACGTCTCGGCTTCGAGGTCACCGTTACGCCCGCCGCCGCGTGAGCTTTTTAGGCTAGCTCACTCCGTTATGAACTTGAGATCGATCCTCGGCGGGGACGCTGGCTGCGGAAGCGGCTCGAACTCCCGCTCCGCGTGACACGAAAGCGCTGAAACCCCACCCGTTGGTGGGTGCAGACGCACGGGTGAGTGAGATCAAGCGAAAAGTCGCGCTTTGACCGGTTCCGTAAACGGCTCTTAGACCATTCCTGGCGGTCGAACGACCAGATACCTCACTGGCCAGTTAGGCGCCCACCCCAACGACCCAGCCGCTGAACCCGACCTCGCCATACAGCCGAGACCAACTCAAGTAGCGGTTGTCCCATCCGCTGGAGTCACGGATGAAGATGCCACCGGCGTCGTAGCCGATCCCCACGAACCAGTGTCCTTCACCGAACCAGCGGGCGCCGTCCATCAGCAGCGGGCCCTCATTGAGCCAGGCTTCCAGTTCGGCAACGGAGGCCAGCGGCTTCAGTTGCCCTTCGCCGGTGCGTGGCTCACGTGGGCTCAGACCGTGCGAAGCGAGCGCACGTGCCAGTGCCGGCCCACGAGCGTCAAGCAGACCCAGGTTGGGCGAAATGCCGGTACGCGGCCCGATTAGCGCGATCGCGTCGTCGAGACTGCCGAACTGCTGGCCGTAGGCACCGAGCAACCAGTCCAGCGCAGCCGCCGAGCAGTCAGCGTTGCGCCACGTCGCCCAGCTCTGATCCGAACGATAGTTGGATCGCAGGTACTGGTTGAGCGGGCCGCGTTCGGCCCAACCTGAGACCAGCCCGTACGCTGTGGTGACAACCGACTGGATCGGCCCGCCTCCCGTTGGCAGGGGCTGCAAACTGGTCGTTGGCATGGTCCCCTCGATCGGGACCTGGCCAGTATTGCCTTTAGCAGAAGGTGTCCCCAGACCGCCGGCTACCCCCAGAACCGCACCAGTGCCGACTGAGGCAAGTCCGATTGGCGCCAGCACCAGGCCCGCGACGACGACGCACATGGCCAGTACCCATCGGCCCAGGTCGGCTCCCATCAAATCGCCGGAGTTGAAGGATCCACTCATGATGCCGCCTCAATCCCGCGCCTGCTTGTGTTGGGAGTCCACGCACCAACGTCCCGATACTCGCTGACAGGCGCGATCAAGGCCATCACCGAGCACCCCTGGATACGACGCGGCCGCCTACGCCGAGAGCGGCCCTGACACCTATTCCGACACCCGTTCCAACCGCCGCGCCGGCTGCGGTCCCGAGCAGGCTTGTGACGATATTGCCGCCCGCGGCGCCACCGCCCATCAGGCTGGGAATCTTGAGCGCCAGCGCCAGCACGGCGATGCCGAGCAGGGGTTGCAGCAATCCCGCTGCGCTGAGCGGCGGCAGCCCTATTGCCAGGCTGAACCCGAGTCTGAGCGTCAGGACCTGGACCGCTTGGGCAAAGACCGTCCCGACGAACAGTCGTCCCCACAGTCGGCCCCAGGCCTGGCTCTGAGGCAGGATCCACAGCAAAGCGGCCAGCGGCGCGAGGATGAACAGCACATCGACCAACGCCAGGCGCATCAACTGTTGGATAACCAGTAGGACGGCCATGACGACGACGATCAAGTTCATCAGCAGCCCGGCGATCGGGACAGCCACGCCGCGAACAACAGCTGAGAGCACCTCGCCAATGTTGGGCGTGCCGAAGACGCCACAGGCGGCATTGTTTGCGTCTATGGCCAGGCGGCACCACCACGCGGCGGTGTTGATCAGGATGCCGCCCAGCAGCAGGCGCGGCAGGAACGCTACCACCCCGGCATAGGTCGAACCCATGTACGGCCGCAGCATGACGTTGAAGCCACCGACGAGTACCACCACGGCGAGCAAGCCGTCCGCCAGCACCTGCGTTGCCATGGCGAACTGCTTGACGAGATCGTCGTTGTAGCTGAGGTTCTCAGGTGTATGCGTGAGGAAATTGATGTCGTTGATGAAGCCGACGATGGCGTTGCCGAAGTCCTTGACCAGTCCGCTCAGGAAGTCGCTGACGATGTGCTGAATCGTCTGCTGCAGCCAGGTGCCCAGGTCCCCAAGGCCGCACAGCGGCCCGAGGACGCAGCCATTGTCTCCGCCGCCGTCAGTCGTCTGCGCGAGGGCTAGCTGGGGGCATGCCAGCGTATTGACCGCGGTGGCGGCAATCAGGATCAGGATCAGAGTGGGTGCATGCACCCGAGTGTGGAAGTGGAGCGACATCGGTTTTCTCCGACTCCTTCAGTGCGATGCGCCGGCCGCGGAGCTCGGCGATACAAAGGACACCAACCAGGCCTGGAGTGACGCGCCGCCAGTTCCGTTGTTCGACGGGCGGGCGAGCAGAAGTGCGTTGCCATGGCGGGTATCCCATCGGGCAGCTAGACCCGTGCCCTGGCCGGTACTGGTTGGCAGCCGCACGCCCAGGTCACGCACCGCGCCTGATGTCGGGTCGATCGAGCGAAGCGCGAGCGAGCCATCGTCCTGGCGTGCAAAGCTGTGCACAGCGTTCTCAGACCGCCAGGCTGGTCCAAGAATATTGATCGCGGTCCCGACTCGGCGTGGCTGCACGGTCTCGAGCCCTGAGGCCTCGACACTGGCCATGAACAGGCCCGATGGAGGTGCCGACGAAGCTCGAAGTGCGCTGAAGACGCCGAAGAAATCGAACAGACCACCGCCACTGGAGGGCGGGGTCGGCGCGGGTCCAACGAACACAAGGCGGCCCGGCAATCCGTCCGCCGCTGGAGACCATGCAACCGGAGCGGCACTTGGAGCACGCGCGGCAGACCCGAGGTCCGCCAGATCGCGGAACACGCCGCCGGACTTCAGCTCCAGGATGCACAGGTTGAGCATGTTGCTGCCGCCCGGCGCTACGGCAGCATGCGTGACCAACGCGAGCCAATGCCCGGTCGGATCCGGCATGGCCGAACCAGGTATCACCTCAGCCGGCAGCAGGACCAGTTCGTTCGGATCTGGCTCCAGTTGCGTGTCGCCACGAGCAGGGACGTTCGATAGAAAGATGCGCGTGCGGGTGGGCTGACCGGTCTGGCGAGTGATCACGACCAACCGTGACCCGTCCGGCGTCCACGCGAGGTCGACGATCCGCTCAGGATCGCTCGAAGGACCGGGGCCACTGGCGGACGGCAGCTCGAAGATGCGCCGCGGCGGGAGACTGCCGTCCAGGGGTACCTGCCACACCGTTTCGGAGTGGCTCCTTTGAACCGTACCCGCGGACGTGTTGCCGTTGACCGGCCACAGACTTGCAGTGACGGCTGGAGATGACCCCGGCCTGACATAGGCCGCCTGCTCGCCGTCGGGCGCCAGGATCATGGTCGATACGGGCGCGTCCAGCCCCGGAACGATGACTCGAACGAGCTGACCCGTGGTCGGGTCCAATCGCCACAGCTCGCGACTGGCGCTCGGCGCTCCAGGTCGGGCAGGAATGCTGACGAGCAGTGCCACCTGCCCGTTGTCCAGAAAGCGCGCATCGACCAGGGCAGCACCCGGATACACCGGTCTCAGCGGCACAACATCCGTACGGCGTCGCCACAAAGCGACGTCGACGCTCGCCCCGGTCTCGGCGACGTGAAGCACCCGCTCATCCTCGAGTGTGTCGGGATGCTCAAGGCTCAGGGAGTGCTGGCCAGACGCCAACCGCACATTCAGCGGCGTCTTCGCCGACCCATACCTCATGCCGTCGATGTGGACCTGTGCGCCCGACGGCGTACTGTCGATGTGAACGGGAGCGCCGGCGGGCAAACTCTCAACTGCCGCCGGCTCTGGTTGGCCGAAAAGCACGTCGGCGGACGGCATGATACCGCCAGCCAGTAGCCACCCTACGACGGCAGCGATCCCGATACCGCACACCGCTGGCAGCGCTGCGCGAATCCATTTGAATCGCATGCTCAACGAGTGACGCGGAGTGGGCCAGCCGCCGGTCCGAATACGAGGTGGACGTCGGCCAGCATGAACAGGGATGAAGCGGTCGAGCGTGAACACTGGGCAGAGACCTCCGATGGGATGCCTCCAGCCTGATTGCAATGCGTTCTAAAAGCGTTCCAAAGGCGTTCCGCGCCACCCCAGAACGCGCCCGCGTCCGCAGCGATGGCGGCGTCCCGAAACCACGTGGGCTGTCATCGAACAACGTTGCTTTCCAACAGCGTTCCAAAACCGTTCTGAGCCGATCAGCTTGACCGGAAAGCGTTCCGGAAGCGTTCTGAATGGCCCTGGCTGACAGGAAAAGCGTTCCAAAACCGTTCCACCATGAAGCTGGGGCCGGCGGAACGCTTTTGGAACGCCTCGTCTGGAAACTGGGACTGCGCGGTTGACCAACCAGCCGTAGCTCGGCGCTTCGGCGCCACACCCAGGAGGTCCTCGTCGGATGGACGTATCGCCCATCATCAAGATCTTCGACTCGCTGCTTAGCGCTGGTGCCGCCGTCGGCCTGGCCGCAACCGCGTTCTTCGTCATGCTGGCCGGCTTTCAGTACATGTCCGCGGGCGGCAGCGTGCGCGCGGTCGAGTCCGCTAAGGGCAGTCTCTACAACGCCCTGATCGGCTTCGCCGTCGTCATCCTATGCAAGATCATCGCCGGTCTGGTCGGTGGCGCTCTCGGCGCTCCGGGTGCGACCGCCTTGGCGCCGGGCCCGATGGCCTGGACGCTGTCACTACTGGCGTAATCGCCGGCGTCGGGAGCAACACTATGCAACGCATTTACGAACTGCCCACCCATCTGCAGGTGGAAGACGTTCTCATCGCCGGCCTGACCGCCCGCCAACTGGTGCGGCTGATGATTGGCGCATCGCTCGGCTACGGCCTGTGGGATCAGGCGGCCTGGCTACCCCAAGAGCTGCGGTTCGGCCTAGCCGTGACCATTGCCCTTGCCGGTCTGCTGGTTGCGCTGGTCCAGCCCGGTGGGCGCCCGCTTGATCAGTGGCTGTTGGCCGGCGTGCTGTTTATGGCGCTGCCTCGGCGTCTTGTGTGGCGGCCAGGTACCGCGCTGCTGCGTCAGCCGACACAGGAGCAGTCGGGTTGGGCCGAGCTCGCGCTGAACCCAGAGTGGGCCGCTGGAACCCTCGACGAGCACGCTATCGACTCAGAGCCTGTGTCCGAGCGTCGTGTCCTTTGGTGGAGTTGGCGCTCATGACCGCCGTGGCAGCGCAGACTCGCCTCGATCTGGTCGCCCTGGAGGGCGGTGTCGCGTGTTTTGGGACGCGCTCCTCGGCCCACGCTGTGGCTCTGCTGGACGTCGTCGGCGCAGAGGCCGCGCTGGCCAGCGCCGACGACGCCACCCAGGAGGAGCTGCTGGCCGGCCGAGTTCAGTTCCTGAACGCGCAGACCAGCCCGTTCCAGGTCCTCCTCAGAGCGGAGCCCGTCGACCTCGATGGCCACCTGGGGCGGGTGCAGGCACGAGTGGAACTGTTGCCGGCGGCACTTCGAGCCATTGCCCTTGACTACATCGCGTTCCTGCAGGCACTCGCCCAGCAGCGCACATTGCTCGAACGCCACTGCTACGTCGTCCTGCCCGATCATCGAGCCGAGCTCCCGGCCGTTTCTCTGTCGCGCCGACTCCAACATCTCGTGGGTTGGGGTGGGCACGCAGAGTCCTCAGGCGATTCCGAAATGGTCTCGACGTCAGTCGCGCGACGGCTGCAGGCCCGGATCGACCTGGTCGCACGCCAGCTCGGACGGTCCGGGTTGCGTACGCGACGCCTCGAGAGCCACCAGGTGGCGGAGCTGCTGCACCGCTGCTGGTCGCCAGAGCTGGCGCGAGTGCAGCGTCTGCGCGACGAGCTCGGCGCCTATACGAGCCTGGTGGTCAGCTCTCGCCAGATTGCCCATCCCCTATCCGACAACCACGAACCGCCAGGAATCGCTGAGCAAACCGATTCAGACGATGAAGACACAGCGCGACTGTTCGCCCTGGGTACTCGCACCCTGGCAGATCTGATCGCCCCCAGTGGCTGCGAAGTCCGCGCCGACCACCTCCAGCTCGACGGCCAGTACACGCGCGTGCTGGTGGTCACCGCCTACCCGCGCCTGGTCACTCCGGGCTGGCTGAGTCTGCTGGTCGAGACCGACCTGCCGATCGAGGTGAGCGTACACGTCAGCCCACTTGCCTCAGCCGAGATGGTGCGCACCCTCGGCGTGCAGATTGCTCGGCTCCAATCGTCACGATTGGCCGCGCTGCGCGGTGAGCGCATCGCCGATCCCGAGCGAGAGATCGCACTCGAGGATGCCGAGCGTTTGCGCGAGCGTCTGCAGCGCGGCGAAGAGCGCTTGTTCGCCGTAAGCCTGTACCTGCTCCTGCGCGCGAAGGCACTGAGAGAACTCGACGAGCTGACACGCCGGGTCGAGGAACAACTTGACGCGCTGCTGGCGCATTCGCGACGGGCCCTCTGGGAGCAGGAGCGCGGCTTTCGGAGCTGCTTGCCTGAAGCTCGCGATCAGCTGCTGGTGCCGCGCAACCTGGACACCAGTGCCCTGGCGGCCACGCTGCCGTTTGTCGGCCCATCGCTGGCCATGGAGAGCGGCATGCTCGTTGGCCTCGCTCGCACAAGCCAGACCCCCGTGCTGCTGGACCCGTTCGACCGGTCGCTGGACAACGCCAACCTGGTCGTCGTGGCACCCGCCGGCGCCGGCAAGAGTTTTTTCACCAAGCTGCTCGTATTGAGGCAACTGATCAATGGCACCGACTGCATCGCGGTCGACCCCGAGAACGAATTCAGCCGGATTGCCGAAGCCGCCGATGGGCAGGTGGTCCGGCTCGCCGCATCGTCCGCCCATCGCATCAATCCGTTCGACCTGCCCCCGCCTGCTGCCAACGTCGGCGAGGTTCTTGTTGAGGTTGAGGAGGATCCACTCGCCGAACGCGTGACCGCGCTGCTGGGCCTGCTCGAAGTCATGCTGTGCGGCTCGCGCACCCTCTCTGGCCGATCGGGCTCGCTCGACAACCACGAGCGGGCCATACTCGACCGTGCCATCTACCGGACCTATGCACAGGCCGGCATCACCGCCGACGTCGGCACCCACAGCCGGTCCGCCCCGCTGATGTCGGGCCTCCACTCGGTACTCGAGGACACGCCCGGTGAGGTGGCGGCCAGCCTGACCATGCGCCTCGAACGCTACGTGGAGGGCTCGCTGAGCACTGGTCTGTTCGCCGGCCCGACTAACGTCGAGCTCGACCGCAAGCTGGTGGTGTTCAACATCCAGCAGCTCGAAGACGAGCTGCGCCCGCTGGCGATCCACCTCATCGCCGGCTGGGTGTGGACACGTGTGCGGCGCGACCGACGACCGAGGCTGCTGGTTATCGACGAGGCCTGGTCGTTGCTGAGTTTTGCGGAGGGCGGCGCGTTCGTGGCCGCGAT
Organism: Chloroflexota bacterium; assembly: GCA_051006215.1. Lineage (GTDB taxonomy): Bacteria > Chloroflexota > UBA6077 > UBA6077 > CF-72 > CF-72. The sequence goes on along the minus strand of JBPCIO010000345.1, from coordinate 2,436 downwards.
GGCGCGCCGAGCCCGCAAGTATTACCTGGGGCTGGTCACCATCACCCAGCAGGTGGCCGATCTGGCTGATGATGGCCACGGCGAAACGATCCTGAGCAACGCCGCCCAAGTGCTGCTGCTGAAGCAGAAGGCGGACACGATTGACGCCGCCACTACTCGCTTTCGGCTCACGAGCGATGAGCGACAGCTACTCCTCGGAGCCGACAAGGGTGAGGGGTTGCTGCTGGTTCGCGGCAACCGCATCCCGCTGCAGGTCGTGGCCAGCAAAGCCGAATATCGGCTGGCCACCACCAACCCACGTGATCTCGAAGACTTCGCAGCTGCTGCGGCGGCGGTGAACGCGCCAGTCGCGACGAGGGTTCCGCCGAGCAACGGCGCGGGGCAGGGCTCGGTGGGGGCTGTCCTGACGGCGCGGCGTGCCGTGCGGGGAGCAGCCTCCAGCCCGAACGGGTGAGCCATGATTCGCTCGACTAACGCCGCCCGGCGTATCGACACCGACGCCCTCAAACGCGAGCGGCCGCTTGTTGATGTCGTCGCCTCGTATGGAATTGCGCTCCGGCGAGAGAGTGCCGGTACGTACCGCGCACTGTGCCCCTTCCACCAGGAGCGCACGCCGAGCTTCTGGATCGATGCGCGTGACGGCGCAGCACAGCACTACTTCTGTTTTGGATGCTCGTCGCATGGCGACGTCGTCACATTCGTCATGGAGCGCGAGGGCTGCTCGTTCCAGGAGGCGTGCGAACGCCTGTCGACTCGTGGGCGCCCACCCCTGCTGGATCCGGTACCACGTGCACCCGGAAAGTCAGTCGGGCGGCGTTGGGAGGACCTGCCAGCCGAATCCGCTGAAGCGCGTGTGCTCGATCTGGCGCTCAAGGTCTATCAGGAGGAGCTCTGGCAAAACGCCCGCGCCCAGGCCTACTTGCGTTTGCGAGCTGTTCCCGACGAGGTGGCCCGGGCGCAACGGCTTGGCTACGCGGACGGCGGCGCTCTTTTGCGCTGGCTCAGGCAGGACTCGCACGCGGACCTGCTTCCCATAGCTATCGGCCTGGGACTGGTACAGGAACGGCCAGCTGGCGATGGTGGCAGTGACCCACCCGTCTATCGCGAGTTCTTTTTCGACCGCCTGATCATTGCCGAGCTCCGCCAGGGACGACCGATCTGGTGCATCGGACGCGCGATCGAGGACTCGGCGACAGCATCGGCCGGTGAGACACCGGTCGGAGGCTCTCCCATACCTCCGGTGCGACCTCGACCGAAATACCTGGGGTTGCCAGGCGAAAAGCCGGTCATTGGCCTGGAACACGTGGTCGGCCGGCACGTTGCCTACGTCGTCGAAGGGCCAGTTGATTGGCTCGCTGCAGTCGGTTGGCAGTTACCGGCGTTCGCGATCTGCGGCACGCACTTTCCGACCGAACGCCTGCCAGTGCTCGCCGAGACGCTGGCTATCTATGGTGTCTTCGACCCGGACCGAGCTGGCCAGAGCGCCGCCGAGCGCTTCGCACCAGTCTTCGGAAGCCGCTGGCGGCCCGTGCGGTTGCCGAACAGCCTCGACCTGGCCGAGCTTGCCGCCCTGGGCGCCGCCGGTCGCGAGACCTTCGACATCCTCGTCGGCCGTGCGCGAGCCGCCGCCTGGCAGCAAGCGCGTGTTTAGGAACGGAAGGAGTCCGATCGTGTCCACGAGCACTCTAAAGGCGCGCGCCGCGGACGAGCTTGACTCCGTCGCCGACGCCATCTTCCGCGAGGAGTTCCTCGGAGCGGTTTCTCATGTCGGCCTCGGCCAGGACCAGGCAGTAGCGCTCGTCGAGGCTTCCACCGGCCGGCCCTATGCGGTCTGCGGCGCCGCGGACCTTCTGCCGATCCTTGGCGATTTGCTCGCGCTCGTCCGGCGCACTAGCTCCACGGTGAACGCGGAGTCCGCATGCAACATGTAAACACGGCCGGTCCAGCCGAGCACGTGCTCGAGGTCGTCACGCCGCGCACCAATGTTGCGAGGCTGAGTTCAGCGGAGCACCTCTTTGGTGCGCTGGTATCCCGAGAACCTGGCGCACCCGAGCCTGTGTCGCTGGAGATCGTCGGCGACGCCGACCAGCGCCGCTTTTTTGCCCGCGCGACGGATGTCCATGGGCTGCGGCGCGTCGCCGGCCAGCTCGGCGCAACCTACCCGCAGGCGGGTCTCCGTCCTTTCCGTTCAGCGACATTCCCGACTGGCGACCCAGCGCAGGTCGGCCCAGACGAACAGGTCGCCGCGGTCACCCTCCGACTGCGCGCTGGCGAGCATCTGCCACTGCGCACCTTCGACGACCGCGAGCTCGACTCTGGGGGTGAGGGCGCCCAGGCCGATCCGCTGCTCGCCATCCTTGGCGCTTTAGCCGACCTGCCGGCGGGGTGGCGAGCCCTGAGCCAGCTGGTCGTCCTGGCGGCGGCGCCGCATGACTG
>JBPCIO010000344.1:0-11328 GCA_051006215.1 Chloroflexota bacterium | reverse complement strand
GCCTTGCGCCGGCCGTCGGCTGGGGGCATGGTGCAGCAGGCCGTCGGCGCCATCGAGAATGCACTGCTCGATTTGAAAGCAAAGGCGCTTGGCGTTCCGGTGTACGAGCTGTTTGGTGGGCCAGTGCGCGACCGTCAGCGGCTGTACTGGTCCCACTGCGGCACGTATCGAGTCGGCGGTCGTGCTTCGACGATGGAGTTGCCAGAGGTGCGCTCGCTTGACGACATTGTGAAGCTCGGGCGGGAGGTGGTGGCGCGTGGCTACTCGGCGCTCAAGACGAACGTGGTCCTGCTCGCCGACGGCAACCCGCGCGGCCATTCGCCGGGCTTCGCCCGCGGCGAGAGCTTCCCGGAGCTGAATCCCGAGCGGTACGTGCTGAGCGCCATCCGCGATCAGCTCGCCGCGTTTCGGGAAGGCGCTGGAGCGGAGGTCGACATCCTGGTCGACCTGAACTTCAACTACAAAACGGAGGGATACTTGAAAGTCGCCCGGGCGATGGAGCCGTTCGACCTGTTCTGGGTCGAGATGGACATCCGGAATCCGAGCGCGCTGCACTATATCCGCTCGCGCACGACCATCCCGGTCGCGAGTGGAGAGTCGCTGTTTGGCCGGCGCGAGTACCGGCCGTTCTTCGAACAACTGGCCATGGACTCGGTGATTATCGACTTACCCTGGAACGGGTTCGCAGAATCGTTGAAGGTCGCGGCGATGGCCGATGCGTACGAGGTCAACGTCGCACCCCACAACTTCTACAGCCACCTGGCGACCCTGATGAGCCTGCACCTGTGCGCCGTCGCGCCGAACGTGCGGATCATGGAGATCGACGTCGACCAGGCACCCTGGATAGACGAGCTGGTGACGATCAAGCCCGATATTCGCGACGGGTATCTTCATCTGCCGACCGGGCCCGGGTGGGGCACGGAAGTGAACGAAGCGGCCGTCCGCGCTCACCCTGTGCAGCGCTAAGTTCCAACGTCCGAGTCGCATGCCATGACGAAGCGGACTCGGCCCAAACCAACTAGGTCAGCCCGGGTCGCCTTTGGTGCCGCGGCGGGCGGCTAGCCATTTGAGGGTGGCGCCCAGGGCGTCTTGCTCGGCGTCTCCTTCCACGTCGGCCTCGCGCGCCAGAATGGGAGTGGCGCGGCTGCTCATGGCCGGTTCAGGGGAAGAGAACGGGCGTTTCGGGCGGGGCGGCTGGCGGCGGGGTCCCGAGACGCCCGGCCGCCAAGCTCCGAGCTGCACTGGCGGTTCAGCTGACCAGCGCGGCATGGCGAACGGGATTCGGCGCGGGTGGCGTACCCACTCGAGCACGTCGCTGGGCGAGATGCGTAGCCGGCGGATGGCGATGTCGAGCGGCAAGAGTACCGCCGCGAGGGCCAGCAAGACGCGCTGCAGCGGCAGTGGCACACGAATGGGCGCGAGGTCATCGGCGAAAGCGTCCGCCGGCTCGGCGAGCACGTGGCCGCCTCCAGCGCGCGCGATCTGTTCCATTCGGCGCGTATCGGCAGTCACCTGGCGGAACTCGGCTGCGTATGACACCGGCAGACCGGCTTCGGCGGTGCCGACCGCCACGCCGTCGCGCTGCTCGTCAACCCGAACGATGTACGTGCCGGCGCCGTTGAGTGGGAACGTACCCGAATACCGCCCTGGCCCAGTCGGCGCCAGGTCGAGCTCCAAGGGTTGTCCGCCGGCCTGAGCAACGTGCGCACGCACAACACCCGTCGTTCGACCAGGCGCTGTTTCGTCGACGGTGATATGCCCCGCTTCCGCATCGGCGCGCAGGCTGAGGTGGAGCGGACCCTGCGCTGGCGCGATGGTCCAGCCGACCAGCTCGCCGAAGAGCTGGGCGGTGCCGGGCCACTGAATCCAAGCGTTTGACCACCTGCCGCGCAGGTCGCTCGTCCAGGCAACGGCCCGTCCCAGGCCGTACTGCCAGCGTGCCAGCAGCGGATCAGCCGCGTCCGAGACCAGCAGCACGTCGGCGAGATCCTTCGGCGTCGTGACGAGATACCCGTCAAGCTGCGGCAGGCCGCCGGCGGCCAGCGTGCTCAATACCGCATCTGGTCCGACCTGGCGCGGGGTCACCGCGCCCTCGACGACCGGCCCGCGCGTCGCAAGATCAGTTTCACGCGTCATCAGGCGTGGAATGTCGCGGGCGTGTTCCGCGAAGTAGTAGCGGCCGTCACCCTGTCTGGCAAGTTGGGTTAGCAATTGTTGATCCGCGTCTCCTCCAACCGCGATCGTGGACAGTGTCACATTCGCCCCGCGCATGCGGTCCAGCACGCCGGCGTAGTCACCACCACAACACGACATGCCATCAGTCATCAAGATGATGTGTTTGTAGCGAGCATCACTTTGGGTGATCGCCTCAAACGCCTTCGACATGGCTGGGAAAATGTCGGTGCCACCATCGGCTTGCAGCGGCGCCAGTCGATCCGCGACGCCAGTCGGCCCGAGGCCGAGCACGCCGGACAACGGCAGGATCCAGTGCTGGAAGGAGTCGAACGCCAGGATGCCGACCTGGTCCCGAGGTGCGAGCTGCTGTGCCGACAGCAGCGCGGCCTGCTTGGCCATCTCGATCTTGGTAGTGCCCTCCTTGTACACATCGTCCGACATGGAGCCGGATGTATCGATCACCAGCAAGAGCGCCACGCGGCCCTGGTCGCGGTGCGAGCGGACGCTCGATCGCACCGGCAGCGCGTCGTCGAGGGGTGTGCCAATGTACTCGCCCTGGCCGAAACTCGTATCGCCGCCGATGGCAAGCAGCCCGCGACCCAGGTCACGCACGTATGCGCGCAGTGTCGTCTGCTGAGCGTCGGTCAGGCTGGGGGCTGAAACGTCGGCCAGCACGACAGCCGAGTAGCCGCCCAGGACTTCGATCTGATCGGGTAGCTCGGCCACGCTGCGCGTCTCGAGACGCATGCCCGTGCTCGCCAGTGCCGTGGCGATGGTGGCGCCTTCGCTCGGGCGCTGCTCGACGATCAGCACGCGCGGCGGCCCCTGCACCTCGACGACGGACCGCGCCTCGTTGTTTTGCGCCAGCGTGTCATGTTCGGCCTCGAGCGTGGCGCGCACGTCGAGCAGTCCGGACTGTGGCGCCTGGGCTGCGAATGAGAGATCCGTGCTGCCGGGGTTGAGGCTGACCACTTGTTCGGCGAGCTGTTGACCGTTTACATACACGCGCAGCGTGGCGTTCGTGACCACGTTTGCAACGAGGTGGACGCCGACGCTGAAGCGCTCACCCTCGTCGACGACGTTCGGCGTCGAGACGCTGTCGATCAACGCCTCTGGGCCACTGGCGCTGGGCAGCGGTACGACGTCAACTTCCACCCCACGAGCCTTCAGCAAGCGAGCCTGGGCAACCGCGTCGCCAGTGGTCTCTTGGCCATCCGAGAGCAACACGACCCGCGGACGTGAGTCAGATGGCAGCAGATCGGCCGCGAGGCGGAGTCCACCAGCGAGGTCGGTTCCGTCCTCGGGTAGCGCCCCGACCTTTCCGAGTGGCAGAGGGGCAGACGCGGATGTCGTGAGGCCCTGATCCACGCTTGCCCCGCGAGCGGTGCTGACGACCGCGTACGCGTCATCTGGTCGTTTGCTTGACACCGCCCGGGTAACGAAGCCCTCGACCCGCGGCTGCGCGTCTCGAGCGCTCGACGAGACGTCGGCCACGAAAACGGTCGCCTGGCGGTCGATTATCTGAGGTAGGCCGACCCCGATCAGGGCCAGCACCACCAATACGCCGGTGGTGAGTCGCAGCGCAAGCGCAAGTCTTGCCCGGAGCGTGGCCCCCGCGAACTGCCACCAGGCCAGACCAGTTTCGACCGCCAGGCAGGCCAACGCCACGCCGGCCAGCGCTTTCCAGAACTCTTGGGGTGCCTTGAGCGGTTCTCGCCTGGGGCCCAGTCCGGGCGGCCCAGCGTCCAGACCTGGCGCCAGCTGCGACTCGCGAGGGTTGAAAAAATTGGCCGCGAAGAACGACCGCGTCTCACGTCCGACGGCGTCGCGCTGGACAACCTGATACAAGCCGGGCACGTCGGTGCCGCTGAACGGCGGCGAGGGCAACGGCGGGGCGAGCTGAACCTGGCGCCCGTCTGGGGAAATCACCTCGACGCTGGTTGCCTCGGGCAGGGGCGCGATCGACACGGATTCGCCGACCTGCACGACGGGTGTAGCTGTGCTGCCCGCGGGCACCAGCCAGTCGAGCAGGTGCTGCATCAGCACTGGGAATCCCGGCTGAAGGGGCAGGTCAGATTGATGGACGTCGAAGCCCAGAACGCCAACGCGCCGTCCGGACTGCTCGCCGACCAGGAGCAGCGGCGTCTCGGGCGAGGTCAGCACGATGTCGGCCCAGCCAGGTGCCTCCAGATGGCGAGCGCGGCCGACGTGGACGGCGGAGAGTGAGACGTCGCCTAACAATGGGTCGTCGGCGCGCGCCGCGCCCAGACTCGAGATGGGCACATCCACAGCGGACGAACTCACGAACCCGTTGTCGACGGGTGGGTGCAAGAGCAGCACGCTACTGCCGGTGGGCAAGACCGGCGGCACGAAGCCGTCGAGCACGATCAGGTCGAACGCCTGGGCGCGCGGGGCGTAGTCACCCGGACTGACACGCGTCACCTGCGTGTTCGAGCGCAGGCCCAATGCGCGTTCGACGAACACGTTGCCGTCGCTGACCAGCAGGACACGCGTCGGCCGGTCGCCACCTACAACGACCCAGGCCGCGTTGTCCAGCGCCAGGCTGTCTGGCTGGTCCAATTGCGCCTCGAGCGTGCGCGCGTTGGCCGGGAGGTCGTCCCACTGTGTGTCGGCTGCGCTGCCTGGCTCAATCGTCAGCGCGTGCGAGTCGAAGCGCGCGCCGTCCACTCGCAACACGAGCGAGACCGTTCTGACCTGGGACGCGTAGTTCATGACCCGCGCTAGCGCGCTGAGGTTGCCGTCGACCGAGCGTGTGCTCAGCCCGGTGACTGAGAGGTTCGCGGCGTCGGAGCCGCCTACCCCGATGTAGCGCACCGGCAGCGGAAACGCGGGCGGCGCCTGCGAGCGATCCAGGCTGCCATCGCCGATGGCGGTCACCTGCGCATCTGCGTGGCCTTCGGCAAGCGACCGAGCGATGGACAACGCCACACCCAGGTTTGCCGACTGTGTGGTCGCCTGCAAGCTGTCGAGGGCGCGGTGCAGTTGGCCCCGATCGCCGCTCGGCGGCGCCAGTACCCTGGGCTGGGCGTCCAGACTGACGATGGCCATCGTCTTGCCTGGCTCCAGCGCATCGATCATCTGGGCCACTCGCGTTCGAGCGACTTCTAACCGCGAGGGGCCGGCATCGGTCGCCTGCATTGAGGCGGACGCATCGACCAGGACGATTGAGAACGGTCCGCTCGACTCTGCGCTCAACACATACGGCCGCGCCAGAGCTGAGACCATGGCCGCCAAGGCAGCGACCTGAAGCAGAAGGAGCAGGCTCGGAGGAATCCGCCGCCAGGGTTGTTGCGCCTGCACATCGGTCAGCGCTGCTAACCACAGGAAGGTGCTCGAGACGCGGCGCGCAGGCCGCCTGGGCCGCAACAGATATGTGGCCACAATGGCCAGCAGCAGCGCTGCGCCTGCGAGAAATGCGGTGGGAGCGAGAAACCCCACGCCGACCGCCTACACCAGGATGCCTGCCGTGCGAAACGTGCGCAGCACCACGTCCTGCAGGTTCATGTCACTGCGTAGCTGGATGCAGGTGAGCCCACGGCGGCGGCAGAAGTCGGCAGCTTCGCGGCGAAAGCCGTCAATGAGCCGGCGATACGCTCGTAAAACGGCTGGAGTGATGGTCGCTTCGAGCGGCGCCATTGGCTCACTGTCCAGCAGCCGCCACTCGCCGAGAAGGTCGGCCGGGGGGTGCAGCTCGTCCGGCGCCAGGATGTGGACCAGTACCACGTCCTGGCGCCGAGCCAGCAGGGCGTCGATGCCCTGTTGATATCCGCCCGGCGAGAAGAGGTCCGAGACGACCACGGTGAGGCCTGCACCGCCCAGATAACGCGCGGCGGAAGCCAGGGCAGCGTTGAGATCTGTCGCACCGCCAAACTCGAGTCGCTCGAGCAGACGCCACGCGGACAATACGGCCGCCTTCCCGCGCAGGGCAGGTACACGCTGTGAGACACCTGTGTCACGGCACGCCGCGATCTCGACCCGGTCTCCGCTTTGGACGGCAATGAATGCCAGCGCCCCGGCCAGCTGCGTGGCAAGCCGAGCTTTGGACGGCTTGCCCCACGCCATGGACGCCGAGGCGTCGAGCAGCACGGCTAACGACACGTCTTCTTCGGCTCGATACAGCCGCACGAAGAGCCGCTCGAGACGGGCGAAGGCGTTCCAATCGATGCGGCGGAATTCGTCACCAGGCGCATACGTCCGATAGTCAGAGAATTCGACGGACGATCCACTCGAGCGCGAACGCCACTGGCCGGTGGCCCGGCCGGCGGGAAGGCGCCGGCCCGCCATGCTCAGCGACTCGAGGACCCGCACGAAGCCTGGTTCGAATAGCGAGGGGACAACCGGTGGGCCGGGGTTGTCCGTCATGGGCGGGGGACCTGGACGGCGGAGAGTACATCGGCGACCAGCCGTTCCGGGGTGACGCCATCGGCCTGAGCCTCGAAGCCCAGAATCAAGCGGTGCCGAAGTGCGGGCAGCGCCACCGCTTGCAAATCTTCTCGGGCAACGTTGAAGCGGTCTTCCAGTAGCGCCCGGACCTGTGCGCCGGCGACCAACGCCTGCAATCCGCGTGGGCTCGCACCATGCCGCACGTACTGACGGATGGCAGGCGGCGCAGCGGATTCGTCGGGATGGGTTGCCAGCACCAGGCGCACTGCGTACGTCGCCAGATGCGGTGCCAGGACCACGTCGCGCGCTACTCGCAGCATGCGCAACACGTCTTCGGCGCTGGCGACGGGTCGCGGCGCCGTATCCGGCGCGCCTGCCCGAATCGTCCGTTGCAGGATTTCCTCTAACTCACTGTGGCGTGGGAACGGCACCAGTACCTTGAACAAGAACCGGTCGAGCTGCGCCTCCGGTAAGGGGTAGGTGCCTTCCATCTCGAGAGGGTTTTGCGTAGCCAGCACGAAGAACGGCCTGGGCAGTGGCCGTGTCGCCTCGCCGGTGCTGACCGTCTGCTCCTGCATCGCCTCGAGCAGCGCCGATTGCGTCTTGGGGGTAGCACGATTGATTTCGTCGGCCAGGACGATGTTGGCGAAGACCGGGCCGGCCTGGAAACGCAAAGCGCGCCGACCGTCGAGGTCTTCGCTGACAATGGTCGTGCCCACGATGTCGGCTGGCATCAAATCGGGAGTGAACTGGATGCGGCTGAAACGCAGCGACAGGACCTCGCCGAGTGTGCGCACCAGCAGCGTTTTGCCGAGGCCTGGCACGCCTTCGAGCAGGACGTGGCCGCCGGCGAACAGCGCCATGAGCACCTGCCGTACCGTCTCGTGCTGGCCGACGATGACCTTGCGAAGCTCGCGTTCGATCTCGGCCGCACGCGCCACGAAGTCGGCGACGGCGCTGGAATCGACCTCAGACGTCGAGGTCACTGGCCGGCTTCCAGTTGCTGGAAATATTGTTTCACGAGCTCTCGTACTGCTGGCGATACGTCGGGGCGATCGGCGTAGTCACGGCCGCTCTGCGCGTACTGCCCAAGCACATCACGATACGGCCGCGGCGCGCCGCGCACAGTAAACGGCTTGTCGGTCAGGTCCTGATCTCCGGGTCCGTTGCCGACGCGTCCGGGCACGAACACATTCTCAGCGGGCTGAGCGTTTGGACCGCTCTGCTCCTGAGTGCCGAGGGTCCCGGTCCCGAAGCCGCCTCCGGCGCCGCGTCCGGCCGACGGGTCATTCACTTGCCCGACGCCGCCGCCACCGCCGTTGGCGTCTACGGCGACCGGTGTACCTGCGCTGGCTGCCGTTCCGGCTGGACGTCCGCTTTGCGCGTCCGCCCTGCTTGGCTGCGACGCGTCCGAAGTCAGTGGCGCACCCGACGCGAGCTGGGCTTGCAGATCTCGCACCTGCTGGGTGGTCGAGCGCACAGCGGCTTGCGCCGTTGAGGCGTGGAGAGAATCGCGCAGCGCCGCCTCAGTTGCAGAAAGTGCCGCGTCCGACGATTCGCCGACGGCCAGCGCTCGCGCTGCCTCTCTCAGCGCGCTCGCACTGCGCGGGTCGGAGCGTCCAACATTCGCGGCTCGCTGCAGGGCACGGCTCAGGGCCTGCCGCTGCACGTCGGACAGCTGGTCCGCCTGGGCCGCCAGCGATTCGACTGCATCCCCGGCTGCCTGAGCGTCTTCGCGTTGGAGCGCGTCGCCAAGCGACCGCGCCAGCGGTTCGGCGGCGAGGGTTTCACTCATCGCTGCCAGGGCCTCGTCGCGTGCGTCGGCGTTGGGGTCTGTCAGCTGTTGGTTGAGCTGGTCCGCGGTGCGGGCTAGGATTGCCGTAGCCTCGCTCTGGGTGTGAGCCCGGGTGAGGTCAGACTCAGCTTGTTGCAGCAGCTCTTCCAGCTGGCGAGCTTGTTCAGGAGTCAGGCTGGGCAGCGCGGCGGCCTGCTCGCGCAACACGTCCAGGCGCCGGGCTGCCTGCTGGACTTGCAATTGCTCGGCTGCCTGCTGATCGAGCACCGTCTGCTGGGGGCTGGGCGACAGCAGCAGTATCGCGGCGATCAACAGGGCGCCTGCCAAAGCTACCAATTCGGCTCGCGCAGGGCGCCAGTGAATATGGGTGCGTGGTGAGCGGGATGCAAGACGTGAGATGGCATCGGTCCGCTGGAGTCGGGCGATGGAAGCGTTGGAGTCGCGATACGCCCACGCTGTTGCGAGTCGGTCGCCGAAACTCAGGCGTCGATCGAGGTCCGCGGCGCGCCGGATCCTGCGTTCGGGCCATACCGCCACCACTAGGGCCAGCACGAGCAGTGGCACAGCCAGCCTGAGTGCCCATGGCTGCAGCTGTGCCTCCGGCCACGGGGTCACCCAGCCGATGGCCAGCACCCCGCTGGCGACCCCGAGTGCGCCGATCGCGCCACGCACGGACCACCGGCCGAGCGCCTCGAGGAAGAGCTGGTGTTGCCAGGGTTGCAGCGCCGTCACGAGGGCCTGCTCGCCCGCGCCGGCGCGGCGATTCGGAATCAGGTGTACTCGCGCGGCCGCCCCCGATCGCCGGGATTGTAGCGCTGCTGTCCTGAGCTAGGCGCCAGGTTGAAGTCGGTGTGCAAGCGCCAACTGGGACGGCGCGGGGACTCAAGCTCAGAAGCCGCTCACGCGATATGACTGGTAACGTAGGTCTTCCACATGGCTCAGACTTCGCCAGGCCCTGAGCGGGCGCTCTCACGCATCAATGTCATCGACCTGACCCGTGCCCGATCGGGTCCGACCTGCGTTCGACAACTCAGCGAGATGGGCGCCCAGGTCATCAAGGTCGAGGCGCCCGGCGCGGACGACGATGGCACGGGCGAACGCCACGGCTTTGATTTCCAGAACATCCATCCCAATAAGCGCAGCCTGACGCTCGATCTCAAGCATCCTGACGGGCACGCGGTGTTGCTGCGAATGGTCAAGGCCGCGGACGTGCTCATCGAAAATTACCGCCCGGACGTGAAGCGACGGCTCGGCATCGACTACGAGACGCTGGCGAAGATCAATCCGCGCCTGGTGTACGGCAGCATTTCCGGCTTCGGTCAAACTGGACCCTACAGCGGGCGACCCGGCCTCGACCAGATCGCTCAGGGACTGTCTGGGCTGATGACCGTCAACGGCGAACCGGGCCGCGGGCCCATGCGGGTGGGCTTACCAGTGGCCGATCTGACGGCTGGTTTCATGCTCGCGCATGGCGTGCTCGCCGCCCTTTTCGAGCGGGAACGCTCGGGGCGCGGACAATGGGTCCACACCTCGTTGTTACAAGCCAACATCCGCCTCATGGAGTTCCAGGCCGCGCGCTATCTGATCGACGGCGAGGTGCCAGGTCAGGCTGGCAACTATCACCCCATCTCGGACCCGACTGGCGTCTACCGCGCGAGCGATACCAGTTTGATCATCCAGGCCGGCGGACACGTGATGTTCAGACGGCTGTGTGAGGCGCTTGGCGCGCTGGACCTGCAGTCCGATCCGCGCTTCGTGAATGGTCGCGAGCGGCTCAAGCACCGCCCCGAGCTGACCGTCGAGATCGAGAAGCACTTGGCTACACGCACAGCCGCGGAGTGGGTGGAGGTGCTGACCGCGGCGGGTGTCCCGGCTGGTCCCGTCCTGAACGTCGAAGAGTGTTTTGCAAATGAGCAGGTGCAGACGCTGCCGGTGGCCGCCGAAGTGGATCACCCGGTCCTCGGTCACCTGCGGCTGCTCGGACCAGGTGTGCAAATGGAGCGCACGCCGCCGAAGGTCAGCGTGCCCGCACCTGAGTACGGGCAGCACACTGACGAGGTACTCGCCGAGTTCGGCTATTCCCTGGACGAGGTCGCCCGCTTCCACCGAGAAGGAGTTGTCTAAGCGTATGGAACCTATCCTCCTGGAACACCGTGGGCGGGTTGGGCTGGTCACGCTGAACCGGCCCGAAAAGCTCAACGCACTCAACTCCCAGCTGGTGGATCGGCTGGAGCAGGCGCTGCAGCAACTCGAAGCCGACCAGGACGTCGGCGCGATTGTCATCACCGGGGCGGGCGAGCGCGCCTTTTCGGCGGGTGGCGACATGGCCGAGCAAGTAGCGGCGCTCGATTCGCCCAGCAGCCCTCCACGAGTCGGGGCCTCAGAAGTCGTGCGCGCCTGTGACAAACCAACCATTGCCGCCATTCGTGGCTACTGTTTTGGTGGCGGGGCCTTGATGGCGATCGAGTGCGACATCCGCATCGGCGGTCACGATGCACGCATCAAGTTTCATGGCGCCAGTTACGGGCGTGCACCGGGTGGAGCGAGCCTACCCCGAATCGTGGGTGCGGCCAAAGCCAAGGAGCTGCTCTTCACCGGTGACGAGATCTCGGCTGCCGAAGCGCTGCGGGTTGGCCTGTTCAACCAGCTCGTGCCGGCCGAAGAGGTGGTCGAGACGGCCGTCGCCATGGGTGCGCGCATCGCGGCGAACTCGCCGGTGGCGATCAAGGCGCTCAAGGAGATTGTCGACGTGGCGCTGCCGATCGGCAGCGCTTTGGAGCAAGAGCAGTACCTCAACCGCGATATGGGTCGGTCGTCCGACAGCGCGTCGCGCTTCCGCGATGCCGCGGCGCGGGTGCTCGGGTTGGCGCCATCGCCCTCAGACATGGACGACGAAGGCGCCTGAGTGGGCGCGGACAGCGTCCAGCTCTTGCACGCGCGCGAGATCCTGACGC
>JBPCIO010000343.1:0-19305 GCA_051006215.1 Chloroflexota bacterium | reverse complement strand
GCTGTCCGCTGCGCTAGTGTCAGCCCTTGAGCTTAGACGTGGGTGTGAGTGTGAGTTGCGTCGGTGGCCGGTTTCGTGGCCGCGGATGCGTTCGCACCCAGATGCGGCTCCAGCTTTTTCATGAGCTGGGGCTTGGGCATGAAGCCCACGATGCGCTCGATCATCTTGCCATCCTTGAACAAAATCATGGTCGGGATGCCACTGACGTTGAACTGCATCGGCGTATGTTGGTTCTCGTCGACGTTCAGTTTGACGATCTTGAGCTTGCCAGCTTGCTCCGCCGCGATCTGCTCCAGCACTGGGCCGACCATGCGGCACGGGCCGCACCACTCGGCCCAGAAGTCCACCAGCACGGGCGTCTCGCCTTTGATCTCGGATTCAAACACTGCGTCGGAAATCTGTGTGAGCTGTCCCACGTTGCGCAGTCCTCCTCGGATGAATGGGCCCCCACGCACACCAACAATCGGATGGCGCTGGGCTGCTTGGCTCTTGAAACACCTCGAGCACGAACGGTATTCCGCAAGCGCGGTGTGGCTCAAGACCGGGCCGGTCGGTTGTTCGCCGCCGACCAGCCTCCGTATACTCTGAACCGCCGGCCGGAGTGGCGGAATTGGCAGACGCGCTACGTTCAGGGCGTAGTGGGAGTATTCCCGTCAGGGTTCGAGTCCCTGCTTCGGCACCTTCACCAGCACGCGCTCAGAGCTGGATACCCGGCCCGAGCACAAACTGACGTACCAGTCCCAGGGCGAGCGTGGCGATGCTGCCCGCGACTGGCCACCCAACCCTGAGGCCGCTTCCGCTGACGACTTCTCGGCGCATGAAAAAGCGTGCGAAGACGATAAAAATTCCGGACGTGGCAGCCCCCATCAACTCGAACAGACCATCTCTGGCCAGTGAGTCGGCGCCCGCGCCGAGCAGGAACGTCAGGGCTACACCCGCCAGCCAGGCGAACAGGCCCAGGCTCCGAAGTTGCGGAGCAACGCTGCCTGACTCGGGCGCTGTCATCGCGAGCAGGCGCCGAGTGGCCGTGCGACCAAGCAGAAACGTTCCCGCTGCGCCAGCCAGGAAGCACACACCGTACACCCAGGCGGGCGCCGACAAGAGCCCGAGCGCCTCACCAATGTCGCCGAAAGCGACGAACGGCGCCGTCAACAGGTAGCCCGTAAACTCCTGCACGCTGAGCAGCCCCAGCCACAGCACGGCCAACCCCCAGAAGCCACTCCTCAGCCGCGGCAGGCTGAGAATGAGGCAGCCGCTGACAAGGCTGAAAATCGGCCCCGCCAGGTCGCTTGCGACCGACTGGGCGGTGGGCACGAGGCTGTTCATTGAGACGTGGCCGGCAAACAGCCGCGGATGGGACCCGTACGCCAGGTGAGTTACCGCGTGCGCTAGCTCGTGGAGCGTGATCATGAGCATGAGCGCCAGCGCGAACGCCACCCCAGAATTGAGCAAGAGAAAGCGGTTGTTGCCTAGGGCGGGAGTCTCGCCAGCGGCGCCCCTCGCCTTCACGTCGCGGTCGAGGGTCTGCTTGCGCGGAGCGCGGCGGTGGCAGCGTCGTCTACCGAGAAGTGCTGGGGCAGGCTGATGTATTCGTCGGCGCGTTTGGTGGTCCGGATCACCACACCGTACTGCTGGGCGGCAGCTTCGATCGAGACGTAGTCGTTTAGAACGTCTTCAAGCACCGCGCCTGGGTCTCGCTCAAACGGCTTGCCGTAGCCGCCACCGCCAGGCAGTGCGGTTTCCACCCGCGCGAGCGGTTCGTGGAACAGCAATTCCTTGGGATTCGCCTGGCGCCCATCGCTCAGGTGAAACTCGCCCGCGGCACCCGCCTCGCCGCCCAGAAGGCCCTGCGCAGCGAATCTGAGGCGGTCGTACATGCCTGACATCGACCACGACTGACCGCTGCGGTCGGCGAACGTGGTGAACTGCCCGCACCCTCCGCGGAACTTGCCGGGGCCGCCCGAATCGCGGCGGACTGCCTTGCGCTCCACGACCAGACCGGTCAGGCTTTCCATGACCTCTGCTGGCACCCCGGCCACTCCGCTCGGAAAACCGACGTTGTTGAGCCCGTCCTTGGTTGGCCGGGCGCCGGTACCGCCGCACTGGAACAGCATGAACGTGTACGGCTCATGCGGCGGCGGCGGCTTCGCGCCTCGGAACATGGTGATCCAGATCGAGGCTGCGCCGTCGGCCATCAGTCGGTCCGGCATCGCTCCGGCCAGGGCCCCAAAAATGAGACCCGGCAGGAAGTGGCCGATCAGGTGGCGTGCGGCAACTGGCGCGGGGTGCTGTGCATTCAGAATGCTGCCAGCCGGGGCGGTGACATGCACCGGCCTGAAGCTGCCTTCGTTGTGCGGCACTTCGGGCGAGATGGCGCACTTCACCGCGAAGCTGGTATAGGCATGCGTGTAGTTCATGACCACGTTGATGCCGTAGCGGCTCTGCGGCGAGCTGCCAGTGTGGTCGACCGTCAGCTCGCTTCCGGCTACCGTGACGCGCGCCTTGAGCAGGACCGGGTCGGGGAAACCATCGGAGTAGACTTCGTTGTCGTACACGCCGTCCGGCAGGCGTTCAATCGCCGCCCGCGTGGCGCGCTCGGAGCGCTCGATAATGGCCTGTGACAAGGGGTCGATGCTGTCCAGCTTGAATTCGTGCATGAACTCGAGCAGCTGAGCCCCGCCCACATCGTTGCAGCTGGCCATCGCGTACAGGTCGCCTTCCACTTCGCGTGGCGTACGCACGTTGCCGCGGATGATCTTGAACAACTCTTCGTTGCGTTCACCTCGCTGGAAGAGCTTGGTGATCGGTATATACAGGCCCTCTTCGTACACCTCGCGGGCCTCGGCCGACAGAATGCGGCCCCCGATATCGAGCATGTGGCAGGTATTGGCGAAGTAGGCAATGACGCGTGCGTCGCGAAAGATTGGCGTCACCAGGGTCACGTCGTTGATCTGGCCGGCCGTCATCCAGGGATCGTTGGTGATCAGTACGTCCCCGGGCTTCAGCGTCGCCTCGGGGTAGGCAGCCATGAAGTGCCGCATGCAGGTGGCCATGGCATTGATGTGCCCGGGCGTGCCTGTCTCGGACTGGGCGACCATGTTGCCGAGCGTGTCGAACACGCCGCAGGCGAGATCCTGCGACTCGCGCACGACCGTCGAAAAGGCGGTTCGCATCAGGGCCGCTTGTTGCTCGTTGGTGACCGACAGCAGCCGGCTCCACAACACCTCGAGGGCGATAGGGTCAATACTCATCCGGACCAGGCCTCACCTGCAGCTGCGCGCAGTGTTTCACAACCACACGCTGAGATTCCGAGTTTCTTCAACCTCTATTCGCGCGTCAGGTCCGATGATCGTGGTCGACTCACGTTCCTCGATGACCGCCGGCCCCTGCAGGCCTGACCCCGGCACGAGCACGTACCGATCGTAGACCGGCACGGGTCGGTGCTCTTGCCATTCGGGAAAGTACACCTCGCGCTCGCCCTTGCGGCCGAGCCCCTCGGATCGCTGGACGGGCGCTCTAGCGCGCAGCTTGACATCCGGCCGCGGCCCTGAGCTCAGCAATCGCCAGCTCACGCCCTCGAGCGGGACGTCAGGCCCAATGCGACCGAACAGCGCCCGATACACCCGCTCGAAACTGCTGGTGATCGCAGCCAGACTGTGTGGGCCCAGCATTCCCTCAGGCAAGTCGACCCGGATCTCGTGACCCTGACCGGCGTAACGCACATCGGCCTGGCGACTGACGCTACGGTCCTCGACGGCGATCCCAGAGCGGGCCAGGATGGCGTCGCCCTGGGCGGCCATGTCTGCCAACAACGCGTTCACGTGGTCCCAGTCGATCGACCCGAGCTGGCTGACAAAGCTGTGCACGAAGTCGAAGGCGAGCGGAGCGGTCAGGAAACCAACCGTCGAGGTCACTCCCGCGCCGAATGGCACGATCAAGCGCGGCGAGTGCAGGATCCTGGCGACTCCGAACCCGTGGCCGGGCCCAGCCCCGCCGAAGGCGAACAGGGGCAAACCTCGGGGGTCCTTGCCGCGTTCGATAGCGTGCACCCGCGCCGCTCCTGCCATACCTTCGTTGACGAGCTGATGCACGCCCCATGCAGCCCGCGTGACGCTCATGCCGAGCGGCTCGGCTATCTTCATCCGCACCGCCTGCTCGGATGCGCCCCGATTCAGCGGCATGCGTCCACCCAGGAAGAAGTCGGCGTCCAGATACCCGAGCAGCAGGTCGGCGTCGGTCACCGTGGCTTCAGATCCCCCGCGGCCGTAACAGGCTGGGCCCGGATCGGCGCCGGCGCTTTCAGGTCCGACCTTCAGCAGCCCCAGGCTGTCGACGCGAGCGATCGACCCACCGCCAGCGCCGATCTCGATCAGGTCGACCACGGGCACTTTCACCGGCAGCCCGCTGCCTTTCTTGAAGCGGTACTTGCGGTCGACTTCAAATTCGGTCGAGGTCATGGGCTGGCCGTTTTCGATGACGCACAGCTTGGCGGTGGTGCCACCCATGTCGAACGCGAGCAGGTCCCCGACGCTGGCCAGCTGGCCATAGTACGCACTGGCAAGAGCGCCACCGGCCGGTCCGGACTCGAGCAACCGCAGCGGAAAACGGCTTGCCGTCTCGACCGTGGAAATGCCACCCGACGACAACATCAACAACAGCTCGCCGCCGATGCGCACGTCCGCCAGACGCCGCACCAGCTCGGCCAAGTAGTTTTCGACGAGCGCCTGGACGTACACGTTGACGACGGTAGTCGACGTCCGCTCGTACTCGCGGATTTCCGGCACAACCTCCGACGACAGCGACACGCGCACGCCTGGCGCAATCTCGCCGAGAATCGCGGCCACCAGTTGCTCGTGGGCCGGATTGGCGTAGCTATGCAGAAAGCAGATCGCGATCGCCTCGATGCCCTTGTCGCGCAGCTCGGCCGCGAGGCGGGCGACCACGTCCGCCTCGGGCGCGCGCCCAATCGTCCCGTCGGCGTAGACGCGCTCGTCGACCTCCAGTCGCAGATGCCGCGGCACCAGTGGCGTGGGCATCTCCAGGAACAGGTCGTAGAGATCATAGCGATGCTCCCGCGCGATCTCGTATGCATCACGGAAGCCGGCCGTCGTCAACAGCGCGGTGCGGGCACCCTTGCGCTCGAGGATGGCGTTGGTGACCAGCGTGGTGCCGTGAATGACGTGCCTGACCTGGTCGGCCGGGGCGTTGGCGCGCCTGAGCGCGTCCTGGAGCACCTGGGCGACCGCGCTAGACGGATCGCTGGGCGTGGTGAGCACCTTACCGACGACCAGCTCGCCTGAGGCATCGTCGATCAAGATCAGATCCGTGAACGTCCCGCCGATGTCGACGCCCACGCGGAAGCGGCGTTCGGGAGTTGTGCTACCCACTGTGTACGCAACCCTTTCGCTGCGTGAAGCTCAAGCAGATGCGCTCGCCGCGCCGCCCAAGTATAGGCGAACCACCTCCGGATTCTGTGACAGGTCCCTGGTTGAGCCTGCCAGACGTACCTCGCCGTTTTGCAGCACGTAGCCTCGGTCCGCGACTGCCAGGGCCATGCTCGCCAGTTGCTCTACCAGCAGCACGGTCATGCCTTCGGCATTCAAGTCCAGAATCGTTTGGGCTACCTGACGCACGAGCAGGGGCGCCAGCCCCATGCTCGGCTCGTCCATGAGCAACAGCCTGGGGCGACTCATCAAGCCGCGCGAAATTGCCAGCATCTGCTGCTCGCCGCCCGAGAGTGTCCCCGCGCGCTGTCCGCGCCGCTGGTGCAGGACAGGGAAACGCCGTATCTCCTGCTCGGCCAGTTTCCGCGAAGCGCGCCTCTCGAGACCGAAGCCGCCCAGCAGTAGGTTGTCGAACACGGATTGGTCGCCGAAAATTTGACGACCTTCAGGAATGTGCGCGAGTCCATGGCCCACAATCTGATGGCTGGGCAGGTTCGTGATGGCATGGCCGCCCAAGATGACGCTTCCGCTCTCGATCGCGAGCATGCCCGAGATGGCGCGCAGGGTAGTGCTCTTACCCGCGCCGTTCGAGCCAATCAACGCGACGATCTCGCCGGAGTAGACGTCGAGCGAGATGCCATGCAGCGCCTCGACCGGCCCGTAGCGGACCACGAGATCTTTCACCTCGAGCAGGGGGACACTCATGCAGGTTCCACAAGCACTGCTTTTCGTCGCAGATCGTCGAACGAGTGCTCCGCGCTACCCAGGTAGGCCTCGATAACTCGCTGGTTGGACTGAACACTCTCGGGTGTGCCGTCGGCGATGGTCTTGCCGTAGTCCAGCACCGTGACATGATGGGAAACCCCCATCACTAGATCCATGTGGTGCTCGATGACCAGCAACGTCACGCCAGCGTCGGCCACGCGTCGTATGACGGTCGATAGGCGGTCGATCTCGCTCGGGTTTACGCCCGCGGCGGGCTCGTCCAGCAGGAGGATGGCTGGACCAGTCGCCAGCGCGCGCGCAATTTCGACCATGCGCTGCAATCCGTACGGCAGGGATTGCGCCTCAGCCTCGGCCAGATGCGCGATGTCGAGAAATTCGAGCAGCTGCAGCGCCCGCTCGCGCATCTCGTGTTCCTCGAGCGCCGCCCGACGCGTGCGCAACAACTCATGTACAAAGCCTGCCCGGCGGCGTGTATGAAAGCCCATCATGACGTTGTCGAGCACGCTCAGGTCCCTGAACAGCTGAATGTTCTGGAACGTGCGCGTGACGCCCGCCGCGGCGATCTGATGCGGGGGGAGTGTGTTGAGGACGCGCTCGCCCAGGCGCACCTCGCCGGCCGTCGGGGTGTACACGCCCGTGACCACGTTGACCAGCGTGCTCTTGCCCGAGCCGTTCGGGCCGATCAGCCCGTGCACCTGGCCCGGCTCGACCAGCATCGACACGCCGTCGAGTGCCTTCACACCCCCAAAATGCATCTTGATCCCGTCCAGGCGAAGTCCGCTACGCGACGCCATGGCCGCGGTGTCGATCACGTGCTCCAAAGCCGTGTGTGGTGCCGAGGTGGAAGGCCTGGGTTGGCGCCCCAGTGAGCGCACTCCTGGCAGCGTCCTCAAAAACCCCGCCATGCCATCAGGCATGGTGACCAGGAACACGATCAGCAGCGCTCCATACACGAGCAAGAAGTGCTCGATGATCTGTGGCGTGATCAGGGTGAAGCCGAGGAAGCCGACGATCACGCCAAGGCTCAGCCCGCCGCGCGTAAGAGCTGCGCGCCCACGACTGAGGCGCGCAAGAGCCACCGCGCACGCGGCCCCGAATCCGAGGAGGCCAGTTTGCAGCACGATGTTGGACCTGGGCAGGATGTCGTAGGAGCCGATCGTCTTCAGGGCTTCCGGCAGAAGAACCAGTACCGTGGTGCCGATCACCGGTCCGAACAGGCTGCGCACGCCGCCCAGGATGACGAACACCAGCAGCTCGACCGACTTGTCGAAGGTGAAGGTGTCGGAGACGATGTAGCCCTGCTGGTGAGCAAATAGCGCACCCGCCATGCCAGCCAGGACCGCACTGAAAGTGAACGTCTTGAGCTTCATGGCGTACACGGACACCCCGATCGTCTCCGAAGCAATCTCGGATTGCCGGACGGCGTTGATCGTGCGCCCCCAGCGCCCGGTCAGCAGATTGTTCGCCAGCAGTTGAACGCTCAGGGCAAGCCCAGCACACATCCAGAAATACAGGATCTGGCCCGTCAGTACGGGTCCGTCTGGTCCGAACGGTCGGAATTTGCGGAGCGAACCCATGCTGGCACCGCCGAACCATTCTGGCCGCGGGATGTTGCCGATGCCGGCCGGACCGTTCGTCACGGCTATCCATGTCTGGGCTATGACGAACGTGACGATGGCCAGAGCGATCGTGACCCTAGCCAGGTAGTGGCCGCGAGCTCGCAACGTGGGCAGGGCGACCAGGTAGCCCACCAGTCCGGCGAACGCCGCCGCCGCAAAGATGGCTACCCACACGGGTGCGCCGGCGCTCGTCGTCAACAGGGCCGACGCGTACGCGCCGAACGCGAATAGCGCCCCGTGGCCAAGTGAGACCTGGCCCTGGTAGCCGACCAGCACATTCAGGCCAATCGCCGCGATCGTGTAGAACGCGATCGTCTGCATGAGCTGTTGCAGATAGCCGTCGTTGATCAGCAGTGGCGTCGCGAACAGAACCACGACCGCGGTCCCAGCGAGGCACACGTTGCCCAGGGTTGCGCCGTAGAAGATTGGCAGGCCGATGCGGCGTTGCCACCAGCCATCGGGCGGCTGATCGAACATTGCCGGCGCAACCGCGGCCCCAGCCTTCGTGGCCACGCGTCTATCCCGCCGCTACACCTTTTCACGGCTGGGTCGTTCGAACAACCCAAGCGGTCGCCAAGCCAGAATGACGATGAGCAAAAAGAACGTTACCGCGTCCCGCAACGAAGCGTTGAAGATAGCTACGATGAACTCGATCATACCGAGCAGCAGGCCAGCAATCAGGATGCCGAAAGGGTTCCCCAAGCCCCCGATGATTGCCACCCCGAAAGCCTTTAATCCCGGCAGAACTCCCATCAATGAATACGCAAACAGCACTGGTGCGACAAGCAGTCCAGCCAGCCCGGCCAGGACGCTCGAAAGGATGTAGGCCAGAATCACCACACGCCGCACATTGATGCCCATCAACCCGGCCGCGGCCGGGTTGAGCGCAACAGCTGCCATGGCTTTGCCGAGCAACGAGCGCTTGAGGAATACCAGCACCGCGCACATCGCAGCCAGCGAGGCGACCAGGATGAAGACCTCCTGGGGCAAAATTCCGAACTGGAACAAACCCGCGTCAATGCGCAGCGCGTTGTCGCCGAACACAGACGGCACCGCCAGTTGTTGCCGCCCCCAGATGACTTCAGCCGCGTTGCGGAGGATAACTGCAACGCCGACTGTGGTCAGGATCCAGCCCAGGGAGAACGCGCGCCGCATGGGTCGAACGGCGACCCGCTCGACGAACACTCCCATCACGGCCATGACCAGCGGGATGACCGCCATGGCGATGACCAAGGCAAGCGCTGTCGGGCTCCCGCTCAGCGCCAGGGCGGTGAAGATCGTGAAGGCAAGCATGCCTCCGATCATCAGGAAGTCGCCCTGCGCGAAGTTCAGTGTCTGGGTGGTCGAGAAGGTGACATAATATCCCTGCGCGATCAACGCGTAGATGCTGCCGTACACCAGCCCGCTGGCCACGGCCTGGGGTAGGCCACGCAACAGTGTTTGAAAAACTTCCACCGGCTTGGGCTGGTCGCGTCCGTGTCTGTCAGACTGGCGTGCAAAGGAGGCGCTTCATTGGGCCTTGACCAGCACGCCGCCTTTCCAGGCTGCCGCGAACATGTCTTTGGCCTCGAGAGAATGATGCCGATCGGCCGAGAACGGCTTGGCTGGCGCCGCAGTCACGCCCTGGAAACCGTCGATCGCCTCGACCCCGTCGCGCAGCTTGGCCGGGTCGGGCCCGGCTTTTGACAGCGCCTGCAGCATCATCTTGGTGGCGTCATACGACTGGGCTGAGGTGATCGGGAAGATGTCCTCGCTGTAGTCCCGCAACAACTTCTGATGGAAATCTGCCGCCGCGGGGCTTCGGTCGATCGTGAACGACGCCACGGTGATCACGCCCTCGACCAGATCTTTCCCGGCGAGTTGCGGCACGACGGGATCGCTCCAGCCCCAGGCGCCAGAAAACTGCACGCTGTAGCCGATCTTCTGCGCGCTGCGAAGCAGGTTGGCGTTCTCGGGGCCCAGGCCAAAATCGATGATCTGCTTGACCCCAGCATCCTTCATCTTCTGCAACTGCGAGGTCATGTCCGTATCCCCGATGTTGAACGTTTCGGTGTCGAGGATTTTGAAACCGCTGGCTGCCAGCAGCTTTTCGCCGGTGGCGCGCGTACCAGTGCCGTAGCCGGACGTGTCGTTCATCAGTCCGATGGCATCCCAGCCCTTGGACTTGGCATAGCCAAGAATGATCTCGACCTGGTAGTTGTCCTGCATCGAGGTCCGGAACGTGTACTTGCGAGGCTTTACGCCAGGCTCGCCATACAGGACCGCCGGCTTACCGTCCTGATCCACGTACACCACACCCACGGTCGTGGCGATCGGAATAATGAGCGGAACTTCAGCCTCCTCGGTTTTCGGCACAAAGGCAAGCGCGACACCCGAGTTGACTGGTCCGAGGATGCCAGTCACCTTGTCCTGCTGGAGAAAGCGGGTGATGTTGTTGACGCCTACCTCCGGCTTGACTTGATCGTCAAGCATCGGGATCTCCACCTTGCGGCCCTGGTAACCGCCGGCGTCGTTGAACTCTTTCAAGCAGATCTCGATTCCGCGCTTCATGCCGGTCCCGAAATTCGCGGTCGCTCCAGTCAGGGAGCCATCGGCGCCCATCTTTATCGCCGCGCCGCCAGGACCTTGAGTGGCGTGTTCGGCGCACGATACGGTGCCTGCACCGGCTGCGGGTTGAGCAGCCGCGGCGGCAGTGGGGGCGGCAGTTGCTCCGCCCGCGGCCGGTGCGCTGGTCGGCTTGGCAGCCGCCGCCGCCGCGGTCGGCGAGGCGGGTGGTGCTGCCGGCGAGCATGCGGCGAGCATGAGTGCGAAGCTGCTCGAGATGATCATTGGCGCACGCCGAGCGAGCGCGGCGGTCCCCTGTCGAAACATTGCTAACGTCCCTCCCCCGAGGCAAAGTCGGCTGTGGGCGGAGACGGTATCACAGCGCCCGGTGCCGCAACACGCGACAACGCGTGTTGTTCTGGTCCGCGGCTACGCGTAGTTGATATACACGCTTTTCACCTTCGTAAAGAAGTCGATGGCTTCGCGCCCCTGTTCGTGCGGGCCGATGCCCGACGCTTTGACGCCGCCGAAGGGCAGGTGGACCTCGCCCCCAAGGGTGGGCTGGTTGACGTGCGCGATCCCAACGTCGACGCGGTCGACGAACTGGAAGATCGCGCGTACGTCACGCGTATACACGGACGCGGCCAGCCCAAACTCGACCCCATTGGCGGCTTCGAAAGCAGCCTCTGCATCCGGCACCCGGATAATCGAGAGCACTGGTCCGAAGATCTCTTCGCGCGCTATGCGCATGGAAGGTAACACGCGGTCGAATATGGTCGGCGCGAGCCAGTGACCGCCCGTCAGTGTCGCAACGTGCGCGGCGTCGCCACTGTACACCTGCTGGGCGCCCTCGTCGCGGGCAACGTCGAGGTACTGGAGCACGCTGTCGCGCTGTTCGGCGGTGACGGCTGGGCCGACATCGGTGCTCTCGTCGAGGCCGGCGCCGACTTTCAACTGGCGAGCTCGCGCGAGGATCCGGTCCAAGAGCCCGTCTGCAACTGAGTCCACGACGATGCTGCGGCTGGTCGCGGTGCAGCGCTGGCCAGTCGAGCCGAACGCGCCATCGATAATCCCGGCAGTAGCCAGGTCGAGGTCGGCATCCGCGAGGACGATCGCCGCGTTTTTGCCGCCGAGCTCAGCCTGGACGGCCACCCCTCGGGCAGCGCACCGCGCAGCGACGTGACGTCCCGTGGCGGTGCTGCCAGTCAGGCTGACAGCGCGGACCTGCTCGGCGTCCAGGAGCACTTCCGCGGCCGGCCCGCCGCGGGCAGCCAACACGGTGAGCACGCCGTCGGGCAGTCCTGCTTCTTGGAACAACTCGGCCAGTCGAACTGCGCTCGCGGGCGTAGCCGAGGCCGGCTTGAGGATGACCGCGTTGCCCGCGATCAAGGCCGGAGCGATCTTCCAGGCGGGTATCGCCAGTGGAAAGTTCCACGGGGTGATGCACGCCACCACACCTACGGGTTGTCGGGTCGTGAATGCGAACTTGGACACCGACTCAGAGGCTGAGGTGTAACCACCGTAGCGTCGGCCTTCGCCGGACATGAACTCAGTAATGTTGATGCTGCGCTGGACTTCGGCGCGCGCGTCCCGGATGGGCTTGCCCTCTTCCAGAGAAATCAGGCGCGCCAGCTCCTCGCGGTGGTGCTCCATCAGCCGCGCCACCTCAAGCAGCACGCGTCCCCTGGTCGGAGCGGGCGTGTTGCGCCAGAGTGGCCACGCCTCGGCGGCCGTGCGCACCGCAGCGTCTACCAGCTCCACGTCTGCCGAGCGCAGGCTGCCCAGCGTCTGGCTGGCGGCGGCAGGGTTGTTTCGAACCACGTCGGGTGAGCCCGCGGGTTGCACCCGCTGTCCGCCGATAAAGTGAGCGTAGAGCCGGCTGATGTCGGGTGAGATTGGAGCAGCAGCGTGTTCGGCCAGTGGCGTCGCAACCATGGTGGGCAATTATCTCCTGTGACCCGCAATTGTGCCCCACCGCGAGCGGCGCAGCCGACTCTTTAGGAAGGCGTCCGGGCTGGGCTTATATTGGGCTCAGCCCACGCCGACTCCCGGGACAATTTTGGCCGATGCCCGTCGAAACACTCGAATTTTGGCTCCTGCTCAGCGGCTGGATAGTTGCATTCCTGCTCGGCCGCGAGCTCGACACCGGTTTCCGGCAGTGGCGCGTGCGCACAGCGCACCAGCAGCCACCCCGCGTGCGGCCTTAGTCCGACAATCCGCAGGCGAGTGGATACACTTCACGAACGCGGCCCCGTAGCTCAGCTGGAAAGAGCGAGCGATTCCTAATCGCTAGGTCGAGAGTTCGAGTCTCCCCGGGGTCACCCTGATCATGCCGCCAAGCGAGCCGTCGTATGTGACTCAGTTGGGGAGTGTGCTGCGGAAGCGGAATGCGGCCGATCTGCGAGCGTTCTTACTCCAGTCCGCTGAGCGGTTCGGCGACAGTCGCCAGGTCGAAGACGTGCTGGCCAAGTCGGACCAGGAAGTCGAAGAATTGCTGCACCGGATGATCGTCGCCCGGCCGGATCTGAGTGACCTGCATCGTGCCAGCCGCGAGTGGCTGTTCCGGCACGGCATCGACACTTTCGGCGACTCTGGTGAGCACCGCAACTAGGCACGCTCCGGAGCCGCCCGTCGTGGGCTGCGAGCAACCCGAGTGACCAGGCCTAGTTGCAGAACGGGATGCCACGGTGCATACCCTGAAGCGCCAACCTATCCACACGAGCGGTGAGCCACGCCGACCACGACTCGATATCGGCTCGTCCGCTCGACCAGCTACCCAAGCCAGGCTTCGGCGTTGGACGCGCGAGACGCGAAGGCGCCGCCGATGCCCAGCGCAATGATCGCCAATAACGACAGCCCCGGGGCGACATCAGTACCAATGAGTCGCAGCGCCATGCTGGCGATCGCCGCAAGGGTCGCTGCCACCAGCCAGCTGGTACGCGGAAAACGCGCCCAGCCGACCACAAGCGCTGCGGCGGCCGCGCTGGCAGCCAGCACTCCAAGCCCAGGCATATGCAGACTGGGCTGCACTGCCCGCAGCAGGTCCAGCGCCGGCGCGACCAGCGTTAGGGCTAGCGTGACCGGCGGCAGCGTCGCTGCTTCGAGCGGTGCACGCGTAAGACTGCGTGGGAGGGCTGAGACTGCCATAGACGTCAGGTGCGCTCCGGCTATGCACGGGATATGCCATGCAAACCGGTTTGCAGGGCGTGCCTTGGGAACGTTCGAGGGTGCGGTCCGTTACTGGGACGGGGCTAGGCCCGCCAGCGTGGCAGCATGGAGCCGGCCGTTCGTGGCCAGCACGTGACCAGCCTCGACGTCGAAGGCTGAGCCGTCGGCGCCGGTTACCGTGCCACCAGCTTCCAGCACCATCAACGCACCCGCAGCCACATCCCACGGCCTGACGGTGTGTTCCCAGTAGCCGTCGAGGCGCCCGCAGGCTACATAACACAAGTCGAGCACGGCGCTGCCGGCGCGGCGCACCGCCTGAGACCGAAGACTCAGCTGTTCGAAGCTGCGCAGCGCGCGCGGGAATGCGGCGCGGTCATACGGAAACCCGGTCGCCAGCAGCGCTTGCTCCAGATCGTCAATAGACGATGCATGGACAGGCCGATCGTTCAGCGTGGTTGGCCGACCCGCCTCGGCTACAAACAGCTCGTCCATGCTGGGCGCGTATGCCACCCCCAGGCTGAGACGTCCCTCGACTTCGAGCCCTATCGACACGCAGAAGAACGGGAAGCCGTGAGCATAGTTGGTGGTGCCATCCAGCGGGTCGATGATCCACCGGTAGCGCGGGTCCGCGCCGACACGCGCGCCGCCCTCCCGCCCAGAATGCTGTGCGTAGGAAACGCGGACAGGATCGTCCGGCACACCTCCTGCTCGCTCTCGAGGTCGACATCGGTGACGATGTCGATCAGGCCCTTGTGGCGAATCTCGCGGATCGAGTCAACCCGTTGCCGGAGGATCTGACCGGCCGATCGGGCCGCCTGGATGCCTACCTCGCGGGCGCGTTGCAGATCGAGATCCAGGACCCGGTACTCTCCAGAGCCTACTTTTTGGCGAAACGGGCGGCGTTGGGTGGTGCGACGTTTTCGGGCGGCCGAAGAACGATTGCACCCTTATCGCAAGAAGCCTCGCACAGGTAGCACGACACGCACGCCTTTGGGTTCGTTAGACTGGCCACGGCCACCCACGGCTTGTCATCATCGACCATGCTCAAGCACTCGAACGGGCAGATATCGACGCAATAGCGACACCCGCTGCAGATTTCTTCCTGCACCACCGGGCGCGCCCACTCTGTGCGGCGGACCTTTTCGGCGGTACTGCCGTAGGTGTCGTAGATCGCATCGTACGGGCACGCACGGCCGCAGGCGCCGCAGTCGATGCACACCTTCGGATCGATGAAATAGAACTCCTTCTTGACGCCTGAGATCGCCGTGACCGGGCAAACTGTCTCGCAGGCGGTACAGCCCACGCATTTGTCGTTGATGAAATAGGCCATCGGGTGTTCGCGGCAGTTTAGCATTGGAGGCGCCTTCGCATATGCCTATTGGCGCGCACGTCTCGACCGCGGGCGGACTTTCGACGTGCGTCGGGCGAGCTCAGCTTCTAGGCGCCGAGTGTATGCAGATCTTCCTGAGCGCTCCGCAGCGCTGGCAGCTGCCGCGGCATACACCCGAGCAGGTCCAGGAGTTCGGGCGGTTGGTCACCGAAACGCGTATTGGACCGAACTTCGCCCACGCGACGTATCTGATCAACCTGGCCTCGGCAGACCCGTTGATTCGTCAGCGTTCGGTGGACAACCTGTCGGCCAGCCTAGGCTGGGCGGACCGGGTTGGGCTTGCCGGAGTGGTCGTCCACGTGGGCTCTGGGCGCGGCCAGTCGGTCGCCGAGGCTGAGATTCAGGTGGCCCGAGGGCTGGAAGAAGTGCTGTTGTGTGGCGGCACCAGCAGCCTGCTGCTGGAGAACTCGGCCGGCTCCGGCAACATGCTTGGGGCGCGGTTCGAACAGATCGGCGGGCTGTTCGATCGGCTGGGTCGCGACGCGCGGCTGGGTATCTGCCTCGACACCGCACACACGTTCGCGTCCGGCTACGATCTGCGCGCGGGAGACGGCATCGAACAGGCGGTCGAAGAGATCGACCGTTCGATGGGACTGGATCGGTTGCGGCTGATTCACGCCAACGACTCGCGAGTCGGATTAGGCGGCGCCGTCGATCGGCACGAGAACATCGGCCAGGGTCTGCTGGGCGAGCAAGCCTTCGAGCGACTGCTGGCCCACTCTGCGCTGGGGCACTTGCCGTGGGTGCTCGAGGTCCCCGGCTACGAAGATAAAGGCCCAGACCAACGCAATATCGAAGCCCTCAAACGCCTCGCCAAGCGCTGAAAATTACAATAATCCCTAAAGTAAAGTTAGGAATTCGTAACGAGTTTAGTCATTAAGTCGTGGGCTGCGCTTGGTAGGAATTCGTAACGAGTTTGTTCATTAAGTCGTGGGCTGCGGCACGGTAGGAATTCGTAACGAATTTAATTTTATAGTCGTGGGCTGCGGCCCCCTCCCCAGGGCTACTCGCCCTGGACCTCGCGCTATGAATGCTCGCAACACCCTCATGAACAACCATTTACAGATCGCACCTTCCAGGCACGTCTTCAGTTCAGTTGTTACCGCCGTCATTAGGCACGAACGTAGTCGAGAGCGCGGCAGCGGGCGGTTGTGGGAGTTGTGTTCCGAACTCACCTGGACGCGAGGTCCAGGGCGAGTAGCCCTGGGGAGGGGGCCGCAGCCCACGACTTAATGACTAAACTTGTTACGAATTCCTAAGTCGCGCAGCCCACGACTTAATTGATTAAACCGTTGCGAAATCCTATGCGAGTGCCTGCTTTAGATCGGCGACGAGGTCTTCTAGATCTTCGATGCCGACCGAGAGGCGGATCAGGCCGTCATCGATGTCGATTTGGGCCCGGCGATCGGCGGGCAGGCTGGCGTGGGTCATCAGGGCTGGTAGCTCGATCAGGCTTTCCACGCCGCCCAGGCTTTCTGCAAGCGTGAACAGCCGCGTCCGCCCGGCGACCTCGCGGGCGGCTTGGACACCCCCGCTGACCTCGAATGACAGCATGCCGCCGAAACCGCCTGGCATCTGGCGCTTGGCCAATTCATGCTGCGGATGGCTGGTCAGGCCCGGATAGTGCACTCGTTTGACGCGCGGGTGCTGCTGCAGGAACTCGCCCACGCGCTCGGCGTTGGCGGAATGTTGCCGCATGCGCACCGCTAGCGTCTTGAGCCCGCGCAGTACCAGCCAACTGTCGAACGCACCCGGCACACCGCCGACCGCGTTCTGCAGGAACTTCAGGCGCGCATACAGACGCTCGTCGGACGTCACCAGCGCGCCCCCGACTACGTCCGAGTGCCCGCCCAGATATTTGGTGGTGCTGTAGTGCACGACGTCAGCGCCCAGTTCCAGGGGCCGCTGACAGTACGAGCTCGCAAACGTGTTGTCGACGGCCACGATGATGCCGCGCGCGTGAGCCAGACGCGAAACAGCGTCGATGTCGACGAGTTTGAGGAGCGGGTTGGTTGGACTCTCCAGCCAGATCAGTCGCGTGCGGTCCTCAATGGCTGCCTCGACGTTCTGGACGCACGTAGCGTCGACAAACGTGAAGTGCAAGCCAGCTCGTTCGAGCACACGTCGGAACAAGCGAAACGTCCCACCGTAGACGTCGTCGCAAGCGACCACGTGGTCGCCCGTATCCAACATGTGCAGCAGCGTGTCCTCGGCGGCCATACCACTGGCGAAGGCAAGTCCATAGCGCCCACCGTCAAGCGACGCCAGGCACGTCTCGAGTGCAGCGCGAGTAGGGTTGGCCGTCCGCGAATAGTCGTATCCCTTGTGCACCCCAACTTCTGTCTGGGCGTACGTGCTGGTTTGATAAATCGGCACGATCACCGCGCCCGTCGTTGGGTCAGGCGCCTGGCCGACGTGGATGGCGCGAGTCGCAAACCCCTGGGTGTGCGAGAAGCTGTCATCTGCCGCGGTCATCGGTGAGGGTGCCGGCGGCGGTTGTGCTGGGCGGCAAATTCGAGCAGATCCAGTTTGGTGATCATCCCCACCGGCTGTTCGCGGTCGGTGACCACAAGCGCTGGAGCGCCGCCCAGCAGCAAATCGAAGGCATCATCCATATCTGCGCTGCGCGAAAGCGTGGGGAAAGGCGGGTCCATGGCCGCGCCTACGCTCGATTCGATCAACGACGGATCGCGGTAGATGCGGTCGAGCAGCGTGCGCTCCTGAATTGAACCGACCATGCGCGTATCCGCACCATCGTCGTTGCTCTCGACGACCGGCAGCTGACTAATACCATAGTGCTGCATGGCGTCGATGGCGGCTCGAACCGTGTCACGCGCCTGGACGCCGACAAACGGAGGCAAACCCTGACCTGAAACCCGCTGGCCGACCATCTCGCCGACGGAATGGGTTGGAAATTGCTCGAGGAAGCCGTTCGAGCGCATCCACTCCTCGTTGTAGATCTTGCTCAAGTAGTTGCGTCCAGTGTCTGGCAGCAGCACGACCACCAACGCATGGGGATCATTCAGCTCTTCGGCGACGCGCATAGCTGCCACGAGCGCCGAGCCGCCCGAGCCACCTATCAGGATGCCCTCCTCGCGTGTCAGCCGTCGCGCCATGAGGAAGCTCTCTTTATCGTCGACCACCTCGACGCGATCGACCAAACTCATGTCCATTGTGCTGGGCATGAAATCTTCGCCCACACCCTCGACCTTGTAAATCTTGGGCGTGAAATTGGCACCCGCGGAGTAAATCGAGCCGACAGGATCAGCACCAACGATCTGTACCTTTGGATTGTGGTGCTTGAGGACGCGACCGACGCCAGTAATCGTCCCGCCGGTGCCCATGCCGGCCACGAAGTGGGTGATGTGCCCATCTGTCTGGCGCCAGATCTCGGGGCCGGTTGTCGCCTCATGCGCGGCTGGGTTCGCGGCATTGAAGTATTGATTGGGCTGGAAGGCGCCTGGGATCTCGCGAGCCAGCCGCTCGGCGACGCTGTAGTAGCTCTGCGGGCTCTCGCGCGGCACGGCGGTCGGGCACACCAAGACCTCGGCCCCGTACGCCCGCAGCAGAGCAATCTTCTCGCTCGACATCTTGTCTGGCATCACGCACACCAGGCGATAGCCCTTCAGCGCGGCGGCTATCGCCAGGCCTGTCCCGGTGTTGCCCGAAGTGGGCTCGACGATGGTCGCGCCCGGACGCAGTTGCCCGGCCCGCTCGGCAGCGTCAATCATCGCCAGACCGATGCGATCCTTGACCGAACCACCGGGGTTGAGGCTCTCGACCTTCGCCACCACCTGCGTACGCGTCTCGGAGGCAAGCCGAGACAGTCGCACCATGGGCGTGTTGCCAACTGCGTCGAGGATGGTCTCGAGAATTTCCGTCGGCATCGCGCTCAACCGAAGAGGATACGGCTTTCGTGGCCGGTGGCCAGACCCGCCCAAGTTATCCTGCCGCGATGGGAAAGAGCGCATCCGAGCCGCGCGAGCTGGCCCTGATCCAGCGCCGATTGCTCGACTGGTATGCCGCCAACGGACGCGACTTGCCCTGGCGACGCACGCGTGATCCGTACGCCATCCTGGTTGCCGAAGTGATGTTGCAGCAGACCCAGGTGGACCGTGTCATCCCCAAGTGGTACGCCTGGCTCAAGCGTTTTCCCACCCCGCACGAGTTGGCGCTGGCCTCGCGCGCCGACGCGATCCGAGCCTGGCAGGGTCTGGGGTACAACGTGCGCGCCGTGCGCCTGCACGCGATCGCTTGCCAGGTCGTCGCGGGGCACGCCGGCGTGCTGCCACGCGGGCTGGCCGGGTTGCTGACGCTCAAAGGGGTCGGCCGCTATACGGCCGGCGCGGTGGCCTGCTTCGCCCATGAGCAGCAGGTGGCCATGGTCGACACCAACGTCCGCCGGGTCCTGGGG
>JBPCIO010000342.1:0-2545 GCA_051006215.1 Chloroflexota bacterium | reverse complement strand
AGGCGCTCATCGAGCATCTTTCAAACAGCACTGTAGTGGCGTCGAGTGCTGGTAGTCGTCCCAAACCGCTCCATCCGAATGCGGTTCGTGTCATGCACGAGCGTGGAATCGACATCGGTGGCCAACGCACGAAGCACCTGACGGAGTTCATTGGGGACGAGTTCGCCTTCGTCGTCACGCTGTGTGATCGAGTCCGTGAGGTCTGCCCCGAGTTCCCCGGACACCCCCAGGCGATCCACTGGAGCATGGCCGATCCTGCCGCTGAGGGTAGTTCGGACGAAGAAACCTACCCCGCGTTCCAACGCACAGCTGCCGAACTGGAGACGCGCATTCGGTTCCTGCTCCACGTGATCGAGAGCACACGCCTCAAACAGGAGGTCAACTGACAGTGGATCAGGATCTTGTCCATGTTCGCTACATGGTCGACGATGTGGACGCCGCGATTGCGTTCTACACCACGCATCTCGGCTTCACCGTGCTGTCGAATGCAACGCCGGCGTTCGCCGACGTTATCCGCGGCAGACTTCAACTGCTTCTCAGCGGTCATACCAGCTCTGCGGGGCGGCCAATGCCCGATGGCCGCCAGCCCAGCCCCGGTGGATGGAATCGGATTCACCTGTTGGTCGACAACATCGCTGCTGAGGTCGACCGGCTACGAGCAGCCGGGGTGACCTTCCGCAACGAGATCGTCACCGGGCCTGGAGGCTCCCAGATCCTGCTCGAAGACCCCTCGGGAAATCCAGTCGAGCTCTTTCAATCAGCCCAGCACTGAGAGCCTGCGTTGACGACCGTCCCAGCCGGAGCGACCGTCAACACAGGCGGCGGCCAGCTTGCGCCCAAGCCTGGCTCCGTCGC
Organism: Chloroflexota bacterium; assembly: GCA_051006215.1. Classification (GTDB taxonomy): domain Bacteria; phylum Chloroflexota; class UBA6077; order UBA6077; family CF-72; genus CF-72. Next base: position 1,690 of record JBPCIO010000342.1, on the reverse strand, counting down.
GGAGGTCTTTGTTGTTGCTACTCGACTGGGGCTCACCTGCTTCGGTGGCCCCGTGGCGCATCTGGGTTACTTTCGCCAGGAGTACGTCACGCGGCGCCAGTGGATCGACGAGGCGACTTACGCGGATCTGATTGCGCTGTGTCAGACGTTGCCTGGCCCGGCGAGCAGCCAGGTCGGCATCTCGATTGGGATTCTTCGCGCGGGTCTGCTTGGAGGGCTTGCGGCCTGGCTCGGGTTCACCTTGCCCTCCGCCATCGCCCTGGTGATGTTTGCAAGCGTGGTGCACGTGTTCGGACCAGAGGCGTCGGGGTGGCTGCACGGTCTCAAGGTGGTAGCCGTGGCGGTCGTGGCACTGGCGGTCCGGGGCATGGCCAGAAGCCTCGCATCAGATCGACCACGAGCCACAATCGCCATAGTGGCTGCGATCGTTACCATCGCCTGGTCGAGTGCCCAGCTTCCGATCGCGCTGGGCCAAGTGTTGATCATTGCGGCCGCAGGAGTGGTTGGCTGGCGGCTGCTGCGCACCGAAAGCGGACCGGTCTCCCCGCATGTGCGGGTGCCGATCGGTAGACCGACGGCCACCGCCGCGTGGGTCACTTTCTTTGTTCTGCTGCTTGGACTGCCAGTCCTCCGCCAGGTCACCTCGCTGCAGGCCGTGGCCGTCTTCGACAGTTTTTACCGCGTCGGGTCACTGGTCTTCGGCGGCGGACACGTGGTATTGCCGCTCTTGCAGGCCGAGGTGGTTCCGCCCGCCTGGGTCACTAACGAGCAGTTTCTGGCCGGCTATGGGGCAGCTCAGGCCGTGCCCGGCCCGCTGTTTACCTTCGCCGCGTATCTGGGCGCGGTCATGACGCTCCAGCCGAACGGGGTGGCGGGTGCTGCACTCGCGCTGGTGGCTATCTATGTGCCTTCGTTCCTGATGTTGATTGGAACGCTGCCGTCCTGGGGCGCTCTGCGGCGTATGCCCGACATCCAGGCAGGCTTGCGCGGGATCAATGCTGCCGTAGTGGGATTGCTCCTGGCGGTGCTGTATCAGACAGCCTGGACCAGCGCCATCCTCAACACCAATGACTTCGCGCTTGCCCTTGCAGCATTCGGCTTGCTCGCGGTCTGGTCGGTTCCGCCGTGGCTGGTCGTTCTGCTCACTGCCGCCGGGGGCGCCGTCTTAGCACGCGTAGCATGACTCGCACGACTCGAGACCCTAGTCCCGGCGGACGCCCGACGCCGCAAGCGCCACAACGAAAGCCAGGCTCAACCAGCAGCCTTGTTTCACCAAACCTGCCTATATCGCACGCGAAAATGGCCCACTCCACGAACTCACGATAAGTCAACCACCACGGAACGAAATGGATGGAACCGCGCTCGGGCATACGATGCAGTTGTGGCAGACACGACCAACCGCGCCAATGCCTCTGGATTATGATCACAACCCTGACCGATTCCGTACTGGACGCGCGGTCGTCGCCGAGCACGGCCTGGCCGGCGACGTCCATCCGCCGATAGCCGGCCGGTTGCTTCGCGAGGCTGGCAGTCCTGTGCTGGATATGGGCTGCGGCGACGGGGTCCTCCGACGCTTGTTGTCGGATAGGCACGCTCCACTGGATTGGCCTTGATCTGTCGCTCACGTTGCTAAGCGACGCCCCCCGTCCAGTTTCGGCGCCGTTGCCGCTCTCTATATGCTCTACCAACT
>JBPCIO010000341.1:0-15325 GCA_051006215.1 Chloroflexota bacterium | reverse complement strand
CTTCCCTCGAAATCGCTTGAGGTCTTGTTTTGCGGGCGGGCCCACGCTGCCGAGCCAGAAGTCACTGTTAGTCCAGACTGACTGGCCACAGCCAGACTAGGGTCGCAGCCCTCTGTGTCAATATAAGGAAGGACAGGTAGAGTACTAGGATATACCGAACAGGGGGCCTGAGGATCAACGAGCGATGGTGATGACAAACGTGATGGTTGGCCGGCATGCTGAGCAGGTGAGTGAGCAAGTCGAGGGTGGGGTTCCAGAACGACCGACGCGGCGGGTGTTTTCGCGCGCGTACAAGCTGAGGATCCTGGCTGAATACGAGCGCAGCGGCCGCGAGGCCAAAGGCGCGCTGCTCCGACGTGAAGGCTTGTACACCTCGATCATCTCCGAATGGCGCACCCAGCGGGATGAGGGCGCACTGTCGAGGCTGGGCCCGGGGCACCGTCAACTTAAGGCTGGCGGTTGGTTGGAATGTTGCCAAAGACCAGGCTGACGCGGGTCCAGTGCGAACCGCTATGCGGCCATGACAATCTCGCACCAGGTGCGCGACCGGTCCGCCAGCATCTGTCGCCGAGCCGGTGCGGGATTGCGGTAGCGGCCGGTGCGGAAGTGATCGCCGATCGCGCCGAACGGATCCAGGAAACGCTGTGCCTGCTCGGCTGATTTGAACCGCCGCATCACACGCTCGCGCTGACGCGTTGGCTGGTGCGAGTTCTCTGCCCGATTGTTCAGTCCCTTGTGCCGACGATGTTCCGTAGTCGGCACCACGCGCCGAAGCGCCGGCGGGTAGCTCGCCAACTTATCGGTGATCACTACTCGAGGCTCGCTGCCTGCGACCGCCAGCACACGGTGGAGCAGCGCCGTCAGCGCTCTGGTTTCTAACACACGCCGAGCTTGACACGCCTTCACCAAAACCGGAAGCCCCCTTGACTTTCTGGGCCGTTTTTATAGTCCGGTAGGGGGGAGAGTCACCTCTCCGCCCCCCGGTCAGAACCACGACGTGCGCTATTTACGCATCGGGCTCCCCAGAACAGATCGGTCGCACGGCAAGGAGTCGACGGCTAAACCCACCCTTGCGTCAGTCGAGGACGCGGGAGCTGGAACCACGGTTTGGTCGCCACCGTCGCCCAATCAGTGCGCCGCTTCGCTTTCTGGCTCCGACGTTGCAACGCCCGATGCCATACGTCGCGTACCCGCCGCAGAACGCCACTCAGCGCGTCCGTGCAGAAGTACAGTCCGAAGTATTGGTAGTAGCCGTTGAGCATCTTCGTCAGGTGCGCTTGCTGAGACCGGACGGGCTGGTGTCGGTTCGCCTTGGCCCACGTCGTCACCTTGCGTACAAAGCGTTCGCGCGCCTTCACGCTCGGTGTGCGGCCGATGGTGATCGTGCCGCGACGCGTTTTCGTCAGGTAGTGGGTGAAGCCAAGGAAGGTGAAGGTGCCCGGCTTTTCGGCCGGTCGCCCTGGACCACCTTGCAACAGGCTGCCGTCGAAGTGCAGCGTGGCTGTCTTCTCGGGCACGACCCGCAACCCGAAGGCTGTTAGTCGTTCGTCCAATTCCTGGCGAAATCGCTCGGCGTCTTCGCGGTTCTGGAACGTTGCTACAAAGTCGTCAGCGAACCTCGTGAGCTCAGCGTAGCCTCGGCAGGTCTTCCTGAAGCGTCGTTCGAACCACAGGTCCAGGACATAGTGCAGGTAGATGTTCGAAAGCACGGGGCTGGCGGGGCCACCCTGGGGTACGCCCTCGCTCACGTGGGTGACTACTCCATCCTCCATCACGCCGGCGTTCAGCCATTTGTTCAGGAGCCGTAGCAGTCCCCCGTCGTTGACCCGATGCCGCACGAACTTCCGCAGCCAGTCCCAATTGACCGAGTCGAAATAGCTCGCTAGATCCGCCTCTACGACGTAGCACCCACCGTGCTGCCGCATCCCTTCTCGCAGGCGATGCAGTGCCGTGTGCGGGCTGCGCTTCGGACGAAACCCGTGCGAGCACTCCAGAAAATCCTGCTCGAACACTGCGCTGAGCACCCACGCCACCGCCTTTTGGACCACCCGATCTTCGATCGTGCTGATACCTATCGGACGGCGCTTTCCGTTGGCCTTGGGAACGTACACCCGTCGAATCGCCGGCGCCTGGTAGCCCCCGCTCTTCAATCGCGTGTACACATCTCGCAGCTTCTGGTTAAGGTTGATCGCGTAGTCCTCGTAGCTCTGCCCATCTACGCCTGGTGCCGCCTGCTTGCGCAGAGAACGGAACGCCAAACGTAACAATTCCTCGTCCACAAACTGGACGACGTTCGTGAGTCGAGCCTCCTTTCTTGCGCGTGCGACGAGTTCGGCGAGTTTCGTGGGCACGGTTGGGTCTGCCTCAGGTGCAGCCGTGTATCCCTCGTCGAACAAGCTGTCCTGCTCGGCCCCTTTCCTCGGCGGGCATTGCCCCGCTTCCTCGGTCCTACGGGCCGATCCGCCAACCCTGGGGCCTTGGCGGTCGCTCGGCATCCGTGCTTTGCTTCCGCTACTCATCACGTGAGAGCCCCAAGGCCTTCCCCAGTTCCTCCACCTATCCGTCTCCCGGCATGCCACGCTCTCTGACCCCGGCAGTGTCTCCGGCGCAGTCGCCATAACCCACGCCTACTGGTGCCTTCCCGAATTGGAACACGGTCGGCCACTGCTCAATCTCGGTCACGGGGCTCAATCACTTCACTCTCGTTGCGGCCTGCCGGTCGCTCTGTCTACGCTTCGCCATGTTCGTTACCTCGCACAGCGCAAGACTTGATTGCCGCTGGCTGGCTGGGGCCTTGGCGGCGAAGGAATTGCACCTCCTGGATAGATGAGGCTTCGTCTGGGCGCACTCCAAAGTCGAGTTAGACTGCTGGGTATATGAAAAACCTCGTCCGCGCCCTAGCGCATTCGACTCGGTGGTGGTTGGCAGCGACGGTGTGTGCGCTGTGCCTGGCGACTCCGGTCGCCGCGGAGCAGGTGCCAGGGGCTGGCGGCTGGTCAACAGCCGCGGGCGCAACCGGGGACAACACCTATGAAGGCTATATCGATCGTCCAGTCGGTGGCGAGACTATCCCACTCGGTGCGGCCTTTCATGTTAGCGGTTGGATCCTGGACACAGCCGCCGAGGGTTGGGCTGGGATTGATGACATACAGGTATTGAACGGCAGCTCCGTCCTGGCCCACGGCTCAGTGGCGCAGAGTCGCCCGGATGTTGCCTCGGCGACTGGCAATCCGTACTGGGCGGCCTCAGGGTTCGATGCCGTCGTGCCGAGCGCTGGCCTGCCGCCCGGGCAAGCCACCCTGACGGTTGTCGCCCACACGCCCGGCAAGGGCGCCTGGTCGAAGCAGGTGCGCGTGACCATCGCTGGCGGCGGCGGATCGGTGATAACCAGTCCCGGCTCCGGCAGCGGTTTGGTATTGACGATCATCGCCCCCGGCGTCGGTGAGGACGTGCTGGCCAACCACAACGGGACTATTCGCGGGGTGGCCTATGACACACGCACACGCTCGGAGCTCGGCGTCGGAGTGGATCGTGTCCAGGTGTATCTCGACGGACCGCGCGGCGTGCCTGACAGTCAGACGCTTGGCACCGCAACCCAGCTCGACAATACGTGGTCTCTGGCGTGGGAGCCCACCAGGTTCGACCACGTCAGACATCACATCCTGTTCGTCTACGCCCGCTCGTCGGTGACCGGTGAAGAACGGCTGGTGAACCTGGAGGTCAACATCATCCCGTTCTAGCACTGCCTCGCGCTCGAACACGGTTCATATGCACCCCCACTCAACTAAGATCGAGGTCATGACCGTGGAGCTTCGTTCGTACGTCGGCGGCAAGTGGCAAGATGGCGGCCGGCCGAGTCAGGATCGTAACCCCGCCCAACCGTCGGAGGTCGTGGGTGACGTGCGTCAGGCCGACGCGGGACTGGCGGCGCGGGCTGTCGATTCGGCCGCGGGCGCATTTCCCGCCTGGCGCGCCCTCCCCCCGCCCGCGCGCGGCGACATCCTGCGCAAAGCCGCCGACCTGCTCGAGCAACGCGCCCCGGACATCGGCCGCGACCTCACCCGTGAAGAAGGCAAAACCCTGGCCGAGGGCGTCGGCGAAACCCGTCGGGCTGTGCAGATCCTGCGCTACTACGCTGCCCAGACGCTCGAACCGGACGGCGAAACGTATCCAAGCCATACGCCCGGCACCTTCCTGTACGCGCGCCGCGAACCAATCGGTGTGGTCTCAGCGATCACGCCCTGGAACTTCCCGATTGCGATCCCAGCCTGGAAGATCGCGCCAGCCCTGGCGTATGGCAATGCGGTGGTGTGGAAACCGGCCGAGCTCGTCCCGCTCAGCGCGGTCCACCTGATGCACGCGCTTGTGGACGCGGGACTGCCAGCCGGCGTGCTCAACCTGGTGCTGGGCAAAGGCTCGGAGGTGGGCGACGTCCTGGTCAGCCACCCGGCGGTGCACGCTATCACGTTCACCGGTTCGAACAGCGTCGGCCGGGCGCTCCAGAGGAAGGCCACCGACACCGGCAAGAAAGTGCAGCTGGAGCTGGGCGGTAAGAACCCGGCGGTGGTGCTGGCCGACGCAGACCTCGAGCTGGCAGCCGAACAGGTGGCGCGGGGTGCGTTCCTGAGCGCCGGCCAGAAGTGCACGGCAACCAGCCGCGTCATCGTCGAGGCGCCGGCCATGCGCGAGTTTCAGGAGCGGCTGGTTGCGCTGGCCGAAGGTTGGAAACTCGGGGACCCCCTGGCAACCGATACACGGGTTGGCCCGCTGGTGTCTGCGGACCAGCTGAAGTCCGTCACCGAATACCTCCAGATCGCCGTCGACGAGGGCGGCCGCATGCTGGCGGGTGGGAGCCGCGCCGCCGATCTCGGCGAAGGCTACTACGTCAAACCCACCGTCATCGCCGACGTCAAAGCTGATAGCCGGGTGGTGCGTGAGGAGATCTTTGGCCCCGTCGTTGCGCTGCTCCCGGCCGCATCCTACGACGCGGCCATTCAGCTCGCCAACGACACGCTGTACGGCCTCTCTGCCAGCGTCTTCACGAATGACCTCACGCGCGCCCTACAGTTTGCCGACGACATCCACGCCGGCGTGGTCAAGGTGAACCAGGAGAGCGCGGGTATCGAATTCCAGGTGCCGTTCGGAGGGATGCAGGATAGCTCGTCCGGTTCACGGGAGCAGGGGCGGGCTGCGCGTGAGTTCTTCGCGCAATGGAAGACTGTGTACATGGATCGGGTGGCGGGTCGCTGACCCGCCAATATTGGACACATGTCGGCCGGCCAGCATCCCTAACATACGCGCACCGCGCAACAAGGAGAACGACACACCATGGCTGTTGAAGTGGCGATAGGGCGCCAGATTTTTCACTTCCTGACCAGGATCGACAGACACGCAAGCTCAGCGACAGGGTACAAACGTGCTTTTGGCATTCTACCCAGGCGCGTTCACGGGTGGTTGCACACGCGAGGTGTGCAGCCTGCGTGACAACATGGACCTGCTCAACGGCATGCAAGCACAAGTGCTCGGCATCAGCACGGATACGCCGTTTTCCCAAAAGGCGTGGGCCGACCAGAACCAGCTGAACTTCTCACTCCTGAGCGATTACAAGCACGACGCGCTGAAGGCATACGATGTTGCCATCCCCGACTTTCTGGGCATGGACGGCTTCACCGCCGCGCGCCGAGCTATATTCCTCGTCGACAAGACCGGCACCGTACGCTACAAGTGGCTCGCCGAACGCGACCCGATTCCGCCATACGCAGAAATTTCGACTGTCTTGAAGAGCCTGCCTTAGGCCATCGGCGGTGCCGGCCTTCATCCGCGTGCGCAATCAGCCGTGAGCGCGAGGACTCGGATCAGGCAGGTTCGCAGATTGTCCTCCGCCACCTCGGCAATGGCATCTTCGAGCTGCAACCAGCGCAGCCGCGCGATCGACGATTCTGGCGTAGCGGTGTCCGGGCGGTGAGTGCTCAGGACGTATCTGACATCTGCGTGTTCGTGCGCCGGCTCGGCCTGCCCGGCCGGGACGGGCACGATCACCACCTGAATCACGCTGGGCTGGTCCGGGTGAGGCCACGCGGCAAGTTCGGCGAGACCCGTTTCTTCGTGCGCCTCTCGCAGCGCGATGGCATATGGGGCTGTTTCACCGGGGTCCGCGTGCCCGCCAACCTGCAGCCAGGCTTGCATTCGCGCGTGCCAGCGAAGGAGCACTCGGCCCGAGCCTGGGTGCAGGATGATGGCCGAGCCAGTGGCGTGCAGAGGTGACGACCGCTGCCACGCGTCTGGTCTGGCAGACAGCTCACGTAGTCGCTGAACGTCAGCCGCTTCGTCGTCAGATCGAGCCTTATACGTTTCGAGCACCACTGCCAACCCGGCATTGCGGTCCGCTGCGCCTATCACTGACCCTCCACGCGGAGTCAAGCCTAGCCCACCTACATCTGAGACGCGCATCGGCGTTCAGCGCCGGCACCAACCGCCGTGCTGGCCCTCGCCTTGCGTAGAACGGCCGCGGGGCCTGAGGAACATACCCTTGTCGACCTCAAACGTCACCGCGCCTGTGGAGCAGGGGTTCAAGCACTGGCTGCTGGAGGGTCAACCGCACGACGTTCCGGGGCCGCATCAGGACGAGCGGGTGCACGCGCCACAGTCCTGGTGGCGAGTCATGTGCCTGACGGGGGTGGACTACTTTTCAACGCTCGGCTATCAGCCCGGCATCGCGGCCCTGGCGGCGGGCGCCCTCGCTCCAATCGCCACGCTGATCTTGATTGGCGTAACCCTGTTTGGCGCCCTGCCCATGTATTTTCGGGTAGCGAAGGAGAGCCCAAACGGCGAGGGATCCATCGCCATGTTGGAGCGCTTGCTCGGCTGGTGGCAAGGCAAACTGTTCGTGTTGTGCCTGCTCGGCTTCCTCGCCACCGACTTCATCATCACCATCACCCTGTCAGCGGCGGACGCCTCTGCGCACGCGCTGGAGAACCCATTTTTTCCGCAAGCGCTCAACGGCCAGCGGGTTGCGGTGACGCTGATGCTGGTGGCGCTGCTGGGAGCGATTTTTCTGAAAGGCTTCTCGGAAGCCATCGGCATCGCCGTCGGCCTGGTCGCGGTGTACTTGGCGCTCAACGTGGTCGTCATCGCCGCCAGCTTGTGGCACGTCGTGCAGCAGCCGACGATCGTGGTCGACTGGCAGAGGCTGTTGGTCGTCCAGCAAGGCAGCGTCCCGCGCATGATCGCGGCGTCGCTGCTGCTGTTTCCTCGGCTCGCGCTTGGCCTCTCGGGGTTCGAAACGGGTGTGGCGGTTATGCCCCTGGTGCGTGGTGCTCCAGCCGACACGCGCGACGAACCTGCAGGGCGTGTCCGCAACACCCGCAAGCTGCTGTTTACGGCGGCCATCGTAATGAGTCTCTTCCTGATCACCAGCAGCTTCGCCACGATCACCCTCATCCCAGCCGAGGAGTTTCAACCCGGCGGCAAAGCCAACGGGCGTGCGCTGGCATACCTGGCCCACGAGTACCTCGGCGGTAGCTTTGGCACGCTGTATGACGTCAGCACTGTCCTGATTCTCTGGTTCGCAGGCGCCTCAGCCATGGCGGGCCTGTTGAATATCGTGCCGCGCTACCTGCCACGCTACGGCATGGCGCCGGAGTGGGCTGGCGCCACTCGGCCGTTGGTCCTGATTTTCACCGTCATCGCGTTTGCTGTCACCGTCCTGTTCAACGCCGATGTGGATGCCCAGGGCGGGGCGTACGCCACCGGCGTACTGGTCCTGATGTCGTCCGCGGCGGTGGCAGTCCTGCTGACCGTCTGGCGCCACGATCGACGTAGTCACGCGGTGTACTTTGCCCTGATCGTGCTGGTCTTTGCGTATACCACCGTAGCCAACATCATCGAGCGGCCAGACGGCATCAAGATCGGCGCCTTCTTCATCGGGATGATCATCCTTACCTCTGTCGTCTCCCGCGTCTGGCGGACCACGGAGCTTCGGGTCGGCCGCATTGAGCTGGACTCCGAGGCCGAGCGATTCATTCAGGAAGCCAGCCAGGGCGGTCTGCACATTCTCCCGAACGGCCCGAAGCGGTGGGATCCGAGTGAGTACGAGCCGATCGTGCAGCGGCACCGAAACAATAACCGCGTGACATCCACCGATCACGTGCTGATCCTCGAAATTGTCGTGAGCGATGCATCCGAGTTCGCGCCCGCTCTCGAGATCCAGGGGCAGGAGGTGAATGGTCAGCGGGTGTTGCGCGCGTCCAGCGCGACCATCGCCAATGCCATCGCTGCATTCCTCATCTATCTGCGCGACCGGACCGGCACGGTTCCTCACGCGTACTTCGCCTGGACCGAGGGACATCCACTCCCGGAGCTGGTGCGGTACGTCCTGCTGGGCCAGGGAGACCTCGCACCGATCACCCACGAGGTCCTGCGACACGCTGAAAAGGACCGCGCCCGACGCCCGGTTATCCACGTCTCTTGAGGCTCACATCGACAGGCGCCACCCAGTACGTGCGCCCAGGGTGGGCCGCGACCGTTAGTATCAGGCTTGATGCGGAGCTCCACCCCTGACACGCGCGTCGTCTTGGTGACGGGGGCGGCGAATGGAATTGGTCGGGCCATCGCCGGACGGTTCGCCGCGGCCGGCTGCCGTCTGGCGGCAGTCGACTTTCAGCCCCACGATCTTGAGCGCGCGGCCGCAGAGCTGCGAGCGACGGGAGCCGACATCCTGGCGCTCCAGTGTGATGTGCGTGAGGGATCTCAGATTCAGGCCGTCGTGGATCAGACCGTGCAGCGTTTCGGGCGACTCGACGTCGCGGTCAGCAATGCGGCGGTGTACCCGAACACGGCGGTCGTGGATATGGACGAGGCCGAATGGGATCTCGTCGTGGATACCAACTTGAAGGGGTCGTTCCTGATCTGCCGAGCCGTCGCGCGGCACATGTTGCGCCAGGGCGACGGCGGCAAGCTGTGTTTGATCGCCAGCGGCGCGTACTCCTCCGCCAGGCGAGGGGCCTCGCATTACTCCGCGTCGAAGGCCGGCATCGTCATGTTGGCGAAGACGCTAGCGCTCGAGCTGGCCGAGCATCGGATCAATGTGAATGTCGTGTCGCCGGGTCTGGTCGCGGTCGGCACGCGCCCCGGCGTATCGGAAGAGTACAAGCAGGTCCTGCTACAGACGATTCCGTGGGGTCGGGCCGGTACGCCCGAAGAGATCGCCAGCGCCGTATGGTTCGTGTGTTCGCCTGAAGCGGAGTATCTGACAGGCTCGGTCATGTCGGTCGACGGGGGCTCGTCAGCCGGTCGCAACCACCTTCCCTGGAGCAGCTAGCGAGCAGATCGTGAAACTTGCTTGGCTAGAGGCTGTCTTCCAGCTCGTCCAGGTTGGCAGCGGTGAAGGAGCGGCGGCCCTCCTCGAGCTCGTGCACCATCTCGATCATCCGCCGCAGCAGTGGTACGTCCAGGCCACACCGCTCGGCATCCTGCACGATCGGCCCGAAATGGGCGTCCACCTCCGTGCGTCGCTTGCGGACCGCCATGTCGCGCCACACGCCGCTGTGGGTTTTCTCGTCCCCCTGTCGCACCGCGATCAGCCGCTCCAGGGACGCGTCGACCACGGCCGGATCGTCGGCGCCGAGCGCATCCGGCTCGAAGCCGTCGAAACCGAGTGGCCGACGCCCTAGCGCGGCTGCGACGCGAAGCACTTCCCGCGCCAGCTCGACGGTGACACGCCGATGCTGGTCGATCGCATCGGCCATGGAGTCATCGGTCAGCGCGGTGGCGAACAGCATGGCACCGTAGGCCTGCTTACCCCACAGAAAGCCCCAGATGTTGTCGGTCATCTGCACGTTGCCCCAATGCCCGAGGCCGTGCTGGAGCTGTCGCAGGCGCGGCGTTATCGAGCCATCCAGCTCGCCAATGTAAAACGCCCCGCGGCCCCCGAAGTGGATGAGCCCCGGCTCGAGATAGTCGGCTGAGAAGTTGACGAAGGCGCCAATCGTGCGCTGCTCGCCGATGAGATCGGCGATGGTCAATTCGTTGAGGCCGTTCTGGAGTGAGACCACACACCCGTCCGGCGCCAACCGGTCCGCAAAAGAACGTACCGCTGCCTCGGTCGCGGGCGCCTTGCAGGCAAGCAACACGGTTTCGAGTCGGTCTGGCAGTTGGTCCGGCGTCACTGCCTCGACCTGCACGGTGAATGTCTCGGCAAAGCCTCGGAGGGTAAGCCCGCGCGCCTGCATAGCGTGGACGTGCTCGACCTCACGGTCGACGAACAGGACAGACTCGCCGCCACGCACCATGTGCGCGCCGACCGTGCCGCCGATCGCCCCGGCACCCACGAGCGTATAGCGCATCAGCCGATCGTCCTTCGGAAAAAGTCGAGCGCGTTCTGCCCTGCGATCTTGCGAATCGCCGCATCGTCGTAGCCGCGGGCGATCAATCCGCGGATGATGTTCGGACCATCGGTGGGCGATTCGAGACCATCCAGGTACGCCGCCGGCAGGCTATCCGGAGCATTGCGTCCGAGCAGCACGCGATGGAATCCGACGTGGTCGCCGACCTGGGTGTCCGTGCCAATGCCCACGTGGTCGACCCCGACCAGATTCACGAAGTAGTCGTAGTGGTCCAACACGCAGCTGATGTCCTGGTGCGGGTCGTCGCTCAGCGCATTCGGGACGGCGGTCACGCACACCAGCCCACCCTTCGCCGCACACGCGCGCAGCTCTTCGTCGCCACGCGAGCGCCGCGTTGGTCGAATCGCCGCCGCGGCGTTGTGGCTGAACACCGTGGGCGCCTCGGACAGCTCGATTGCCTCGAGGGCCGTGCGCACCCCAACGTGCGACAGGTCGATGGCCATGCCCAGGTCGTTCATGCGCCGAACCACGTCGATGCCGAAGTCACTCAAGCCGCAGTTCGTACGCTCGTACTGCCCGTCACCAACAACGCTTCTGCGCATATACGTGAGCCCGGCCAGGCGAACGCCAATGCCGTACAACACGTCGACGTGATGCAGTTGGGAGCCAATGGCCAGGTACTCGACGGTCGGCAGAAAACCAACTTTGCCTGACTGCTGCGCATCGAGGATGTCCTGGCAACGCGTGATTTTGACGACCCGCTCGTGCTGTTTGTGGACGTCTGCCAGCATCATGCCAATCTCGTCGACCAGGTCTTCGAAACGGCTGAACGATGCGTCTGGCTCCTTGCCCAGGCAGGACAGCAGGTTCGCCGTGGCCACCGTCGTCCATGCTCCGGCCTTGACCGCCTCGAACGCCCAGGTATAGACGTTGGCTCGAAAGTAGGCCGGCAGCTCGCTGGCGTCGGCGGTCAGCACCATCGGGTGCTGGTGGACGTCGATCAGCAGGAGGTCGTCCATCAGACCCTCGAAGCGCAGCTCCTGCTGCTGATCGAGCGCCACGCGCATCGAGGGAACACGGCCGACCTGTGCGGCCAGGGTGAACTGAGGCATCGGCACCCCAGCAGTCTATCTACGGGCGTGCACCTGAGGCGCGAGGCTGGGTCTGGCGCACCGTCCCGGTGCTCCGTAGGAGCGTCCAGGCATTCGCCAGGAGAGCCAAGGCTAGAACGATCTCCACTCCCTTCGAGAGATATCCGAGGCCCATCGGATTGGGTCGGCCCAAATCCACCCAGGCCAGAAATGCCGTGGCCACATAGGCCAGCAGGACCAGGGTGACGCCAAGGCGCCACCTGTCGCGGCGTCGCCAGGCAAACCAGAACAGCCCGACCAGGACAAGGTAACCGATACAGTTGAGCAGGAACATCTGGTTCAGCGGAAGCGGAAGCGGCACTGGTGGACCAGGCCGGACAGTCGCCTGCGGCGCGCCCGGCGGTGGTCCTAGGCGACCGAAGAAGTTACCGCCGAACAGGACGACATCCAGCGCAAAGTGGAGCGCGCCATCCGCCAGGCCGAGCACGATAATGATGGCCGGTAGGATCCATCTGGCAAACCGAACCGAATTCACGGGCGCACCACCGTCCTGGAGATCCTCGGAGTCTAGGCCCTGACTCGACAGGTACGCGAAAAAAGACGCGCGAAGTAGCCTGCCGGCAGAAGACACACCAAAGTCATTCGCGGGCATTCCTGGCGTAAACGCGTCGCCCGCAGCATGTCGAGGCCTTGCGCCCGGGCCATGCCAAGATGCGCACCCCTTGCGCCCCGCTCGCCTGCCGCCAGCGGTCTGATCCTCAAAGCCGCAACGCAGAAAGCTGAGGCCCGAGACCGTGAGGATCGCGTTTGCCCAGGTCGAGCGTGGCCATGACCAACGCCTGTGCCAGGCAATTGGGCAAGTGTCTCTCCAGAAGCCCGACCCTGGCTGGTTGTTGCGCGGTCCGCGGCTGAAGGGCCGCTAATCCCGCCATTCAGGCAGGCTGGCCCAGATGGATTCTAGGTTCGCTACGGCCCATGCGTGACCGTCGCGCAGCGCGTCGCGGGCAGCCAGCATGCTTGTTTTGCCGCCACTCTTGTGCAGGCGCTTGCCCAGACTGCGTACCTCGTTGGCACGCGGGCCGGTAAGTGATAAACCGCGTTCGGACTTGACTTCGGGGTCATCGTAGAGGTCGGTGAGCGATTTGACGGCAGCGTCGAGGGCCACCGTGTCCGAGTCCGCCGAGCTTGGCGCCCGTCCGAAGAGCTTATCCAACAGGCCCATGCCTCTAGCCTCCCGCCATCGCTTGATGCTACCAGAGTTGCCGGCCACCTCTGCGTGCCGTCGCGGGCTACTTCTGCGCTGGACTACCATCCCCGTGTGAGCCAGCCTATCGGGCCCCACTGGGATGAGCCGGATGTCGTGATCGTCGGCGCAGGCGCCTCTGGCGCAGCCGTGGCCTGGAGCCTGTCACAGGCTGGCTACCGCGTGGTCTGCCTGGAGCAGGGGGGCTGGGTGCGGCCAGAGTCGATGCCTCACAGCCGCGACGATTGGGAGCTCCACCGCCTGACGAACTTCAATCCCGATCCGAACGTGCGCCAGTTGGCAGTCGACTATCCCGTCAACGATGCTGCGTCGACCTTCACTCCACTGATGTTCAACGCTGTCGGCGGCAGCACGATCCATTGGAGCGCCCACTTTCCCCGCTACCACCCGTCCGACTTCCAGGTTCGCTCGCTCGACGGAGTGGGCGACGATTGGCCGCTAAGCTACGCCGAGCTCGAGCCATTCTATGACCTCAGCGACCGAATCACGGGTGTGTCTGGATTGACCGGCGATCCGTCGCAGCCGCCGCGTTCTGGGCGCGGCACGCCGCCCCTGCCAGTTGGACGCTTGGGCGAGACGATTGCCAGCGGATTTGACAAGCTCGGCTGGCACTGGTGGGTGTCAGACGGTGCGATCGTCTCGGAGCCATACGACGGTCGGCCCGCATGCAACCTGTGTGGACCCTGCGACCTCGGCTGCCCAACCGGCGCGCGCTCCAGCGCCGACGTCACCTTCTGGCCGCGGGCGCTGCGCAATGGCGCCGAGCTGCGCACTGGCTGCCGGGTGCGCGAAATCTCGGTCGACGCTCAGGGTCGTGCGCGGGGCGTCCTGTATTACGACGCCGCCGGCGCCCTGTGCGAGCAGCGAGCCCCGTTGGTGGTGCTCGCTGCCAACGGCGTTGGCACCCCCCGATTGTTGCTGAACTCCCGTTCGACCCACTTTCCGGACGGGCTCGCCAACCGCAGCGGCCTGGTTGGGAAGAATCTCATGTTCCACCCCTTTGCGGCGGTCGGGGGCGTCTTCCCGCAAGCACTCGACAGCTCGTCCGGCCCAATTGGTTCGGTGATCTTCAGCCACGAGTTCTACGAAACCGACTCGGGGCGCGACTTCGTCCGCGGCTTTGGCCTGCAAGTGGTGCGTCAGTCGGGTCCGCTGCATACGGCCATGGGCGGCTTCACCATGACCCGCGTACCGTGGGGAACGGCGCACCAGGCGGTCTTCGCGGAGCGGTTCGGGCACATGATCAACATCGGGGTCATGGGTGAGGACTTGCCGGAGGCTGTCAACGAGGTCGTCCTCGATCCGGAGCTTTCAGATGCGCATGGTATTCCGGCGCCACTCGTGCGCTACCGCCTGAGCGACAACAGCGTGCGCCTGCTCGACTTTGGTGTGGCGCGCGCGGGGGAGGCACTTCAGGCTGCTGGCGCCACCAAGATCCTCGACAACACCCCGTTCCGACCGTCCGGATGGCACCTGTTGGGTACCTGCCGCATGGGCGATAATCCGGCGAAGTCCGTCGTCGATCGATGGGGGGGCGCACACGACGTGGACAACCTGTTTATCGTCGATGGCAGCTTGTTCGTCACCAGCGCCGCGGTCAACCCGACCACCACCATCCAGGCGCTCGCACTTCGTACAGCCGACTACATCCAGGGCTTGCGGAGCTCAAGCCGATGACCCAACAGCCGGAGGTCGCCGGACCACAGGCCGAGGCATCGGTCACTTCGCAGCCGACGCCGACCAGCGCACCGCCAGTTCTCGACGCCGCGCAACGCGCGCTGTTGCGGTCGGTCCTCAACCGGATCGTGCCCGCTCGGCTTGACCTACCTGGCGCCGGCGACCTGGAGGTGGGCGACTTCATCGAGCGCACGCTGGCCGTGTCGATCCGCCTGCGGCGATTATTCCTGAACGGGCTGCGCGAGGTGGAAATCACCACCGGTGCCGAGCGCGAATTCGTCGGTCTTGACGCCGAAAGCCAGATCGTCGTGCTGCAAACGGTCGAGCAGCGCGCCGCGGCATTCTTTGTAGCGCTGGTCGAGCACACCTACCGCGGCTACTACACGCTGGCGGCGGTGCAGCGAGTGGTTGGTTGGGAACCCCGCCCGCCGCAACCGCTCGGCCATAGCCTGCCGCCGTTCGATTCATCCCTCCTGGATCGACAACGCCAACGTGCTCCGTTCTGGCGCCAAACGGGCTGAGACAATTGGCCGGGTGGGTACCCTACGCCGGACGGAGACGAACAACCCATCATGCCTTCTGTTCTGGTGACTGCGCCGGGCGTAACCGGTCCTGACGATCCGCGGCTCCAGCCGCTCCTCGACGCCGGTTGGCGGATCCGCACCCATCGCTGGACAGGTGGGCGGCCAGTCGAAGCAGAAGTCGTCGAGCTGGTGCAGGGCAACGACGCCGTGATCGCCTCGTCCACCGAGCAGTACACACGCTCGGTCGTCGAGCGCGCCGACACCTTGAAGCACATCGCACGCTGGGGCGTCGGATTCGAGACGGTGGACGTGCCGGCGGCAACCGACAATGGTGTGCTCGTGACGACGACCCAGGGCTCGAACCATTGGGCTGTTGCCGACCACGCATTCGCGCTCATGCTGGCGGTGGCCCGGCGTGTGGTGGAG
>JBPCIO010000340.1:0-4873 GCA_051006215.1 Chloroflexota bacterium | reverse complement strand
CGTCGAGCTGATCGCCAAGCCTGGCGCGCACATTCGGTACACGACGATCCAGAACTGGTCGAACAACGTCTACAACCTAGTCACCAAGCGCGCGGTTGCCTACGAAGACGCTACGGTCGAATGGGTTGATGGCAATCTGGGCTCGAAGATCACGATGAAGTACCCGGCTGTCTACCTGCTGGGTGCTCGCGCACGGGCGGACATTCTGTCTGTCGCCTTCGCCGGGGCCGGGCAGCTGCAGGACGCTGGCGGCAAGGTGATCCACGTCGCGCCAGACACGACCAGCACCATCACCTCCAAGTCCATTACCAAAGATGGTGGGCGGGCTGCCTATCGAGGTCTGCTCAAGGTGGCCAAGGGCGCGGTGCGCTCGAAGGCATTCGTGCGCTGCGATGCGCTGCTTCTCGACGACAAGAGCCGCAGCGATACGTATCCGTCGATCGAGATCGATGAGGAACAGGTCGACATCGGCCACGAGGCGACGGTCAGCAAGGTATCGGACGAGCAGCTCTTCTATTTGCAGAGTCGCGGTCTCACCGAAACGGAGGCCAAGACGATGATCGTCAACGGCTTCTTCGAAGCGTTCACCAAAGAATTACCGATGGAGTACGCCGTCGAGCTGAATCGACTGCTGGCGCTGCAGATGGAAGGCTCTATCGGCTGATCGCGTGCCCGGCGAAAGCCCCCCGACAGCGTGTGTTGCTACCTGGTCCCGACCAGTCCCGCGGCGCCGTAAAGGAGCAGTGCTCGGAGCGGGAGCAGTCCTGGCGGTTCTGCGACATTGGCCTGGGGGTCTGCCCAAAGTAGGCTAGTTTGCGCAGTCGAAATCAGCGTGCCCAATCTCAGGTCGCGACGGTTTCCACACCCAAACGTCCTAGATTTAGCTCAACCCCACGATAACGTCGCAGAACCGTCCTGAGTGCTCGCGGGCGAGAGCATCGTCATCGGGCGCGCCTGCCTTTCATGGGATGAGTTGGCTCGATCGCAATTGCCGCACCAACGACGAACAATACTGCCATAGCGGTCAACGCCAGGCTGCCGATTAACCCACGCCGGCAGGAGTAGCCCTGGCGCCCAGCTCTGGGCTGGCAGCGACAGAACACTTCGATAGGCAGCGGGTGCGCCTCGGGCGAACGCGTACGTGGCTGAACCGCCTGTGGGGCGGCAAAAGCCCGCGCGAGAGTAGATCGGCGATGCTTGGGACGTGATCGAACTCCTCTGGCTCTTGCTCACCAGCCTGGCGAGCCATCGCGCGCCCACGCCAGGACCTCGTCCTCGAGAACCTGCTCCTACGCCACCAACTCGCAGTGCTGACCCGTCCGGCTCGGACTCGACCACGTACTCGGCTTCGCACCTGGGACAAGCTGCTGTGGGTGCTGGCGCGTCGATTCTGTCACGGCTGGCGTGAGCACCTGGCCATCGTTACGCCCGACACGGTCCTGCGCTGACACCGGCAGGGCTGGCGTCTCTTCTGGCGCTGGAAGTCCCGCTCCCGTGGCGGCCGGCCCCACCTGAGCGCCGAAGTGCGCGAGCTGATCGCCAGCATGTCGCGTGACAATCGCCTCTGGGGAACTGAGCGCATCCGAGGCGAGCTGCTCAAGCTCGGCATCGTGGTCAGCAACCGTTCGATTCGTCGCTATCGCTGGCGTGGACCGGCTCGGTCACGCGGCCAGACCTGGCGAACGTTCTTGCACAACCACGCCCACCACATCTGGGCAGCCGACCTGCTGACCGTCCCGACGCTCACGTTCAAGTCTCTGTACGTGCTCGTGTTCATCGCGCATGACCGGCGTGAGCTGGTCCACGTCAACGTGACCGCCAGCCCGACCGCGGCCTGGGTCTGGCGCCAGCTGATCGAAGCCACACCCTGGGGGCGCATGCCACGGCATCTGCTGCGCGATCGAGATGCCGTGTACGGACGCGACTTCCGCCAACGTGCGCGACGCATAGGTATCGATGCCATCGCCAGCCCGATCCACGCGCCCAAGGCGAACGCCATTGTGGAGCGAGTGATCGGCACCCTGCGGCGAGAGTGCCTCGACCACATCATCGTTCTGGACGAGCAGCCCCTCATGGCCGTCCTGCGTGAGTTCGTGGCGTACTACAACCAGGAGCGACCGCATCGGACGCTCGGACTGGAAACCCCGGAACCGACGCTACGCCCAGTGAACGGCCCGATCCGGTCGCACCCCCTGCTAAACGGACTGCACCACGTCTACGAGCGCGCCGCCTGAACACCGCCGCAGGTCCCCTCGGTGCACTGACCGCAGCGCCGCACGCTCGGGTGGTCTTCATGCAGTAGCCCATGGTTTTCGCTGTGGCCATCTGTGAGTAACCCCCAGGAGTGGTGATGCGGTCCAACGATACTCCGGCGAGTATGGGATTCAACCTATCGGGGTACCCCTTCCTTCTTTCGGTGCAGAAGCGTCTGGTCAAGGACACTGGCTGCCGCTAGCAGCGAAATCAGGCGTCATTGCCAACGACTCCGGCGGTCGTCATGATGACCAGCCTGATGTGCCGAGGTGTTGGCCCGCTGATTGTCACCCCCAGTCCGCTAGTCTGCGTTAGGTTCGATGTCCTCGTCGTTCTGAATCGCCGATTCGGCCTCGGCTGACGCTCCTTCGCTCATGGCACTCACCGCGGCAAAGTAGTTACGAGTCCAGGTCTCGGCAATCTTGCGATTGGCGCAGAACACGATCCGCAGCCGAGGGTAGCGTGCGTACAGGTCGGCGATCGCTCGTGCACAGAACGCCGCGGACCAGTGATGTACTTTGTTCGGGTTCAGGAAATCCTCGAACGGAGCTTCGACGACCAGCGCGTGGTGCTCGTAGATGGAGAGCTCCAGGAGGCGCTGGCGCAGGACGTCCATGCGACTGAATTCGGCCAGCAGACCCTCGAAGGTCTTACGCTCGACTACAGCGGTGATTGCGTTATCGACCACGAGAGCGTAGTCGCCGGCTGGCAGCGGTCCACGCTTTGACTTGAACGGCCCGAGATGCCACGGATAGCGTTCATCGCTGGCGATGCGGACGCGGGCGTCGACCTCTGGGCGTGCGGTGTGGAGCCGAGCGCCACGTGGCCGGCGCTGGCGCATGGCGGTCTGCGTGAACCAGAAGATTTGCTCGTAGGTCGCGGGGCCGTCGGGATCCGGGTTCTTGTACTTCTTTTCGACGATCTGAAAATCGCAGCGCTTCTGTCGTGGGCGGTCGAGGACCACACTGAGCCTGCGGCCGTAGCGTTGCAGCGCGATGACCGGCACACGCTCGACCTCGGCACCGATCGCGACCTCGTCCCCAATCCGAGCTTCACGCAAGCAGAAGATGTGCTGGTTGCTCCCCGGCCAGCGGTCCTGGACCAGGAATGACAACACGGGGTCGGCCCGCTTGGCTGTGAAGATCCGCAGGCGGAAGGGGAACTTCGGATCGCTCGTTTCCTCCAGCACCCATTCGTCAATGATCCCTTGCGCCAGGGCTCGGGACCGGCTCTCGGCGGGTACAGTCATGGGGGCCTTGGAGAAGCAACGATAAGTTCTTGGCTCGTTGACGTCCAAGACCCAACCACGTCGGTTCTCGGTCGTTTCGGCGGTCTCGTGAGTTTCAAAGGACGGCCTTCTGTTTCACGGGCGGGCCGCAACACGACCAGCGCCCGCACGCAATGTGATTGTCACCTGGTGCGTCGGTACATGTCACTGACTGGGCGGCCATCAAACACCGTAAGCACTTCAGCCCGAACGCGATAGATGAGCAGGTACGGGGTTGCCAGCTGCGACGAGCTCGCGAGTGCCCCGTATGCGTCCCCGCCAACCGAGGCGTGGGTGTTCGCCCAGGGTCCGTGCTGCTGACAGTAGCTGCCCCAGAACGTGCTCCGCAGCCGATTGCCGATCAGCCGCGATGACGCCACGATCCCCTGAAGTCGCCGCTGGGCGCGAGGGGCCCAGACATCCCCCTCGCGTGGACGGAGCGCGATCACCATGTAATTGTCGGGAGGGCGGAGGGACGCCATGGCCTTAAGCAGATCGGATCTGCTCTTCCCACCTTTCCAGGTCCACCTGGCCCACAAGGGCCGCGTGAGGTGCATCCGCCTCCGCGACAGTTGCCTGAATCTCACCGACGTGCCACTCTTCGTCGGCAAGGTAGCGCTCAAGTGCTTCGGCGACAAGATACGAGACGCTGCCATCGTCGACCGCGGCGAGGGCCTTGAGGCGCGCCGCAATGCTCGGAGCCATACGCGCCGTCAGCGGAACGCTCTCAGCCAAAAACGCCTCCGTGCGGGGGGTGTAAAAATTGTACGCACGTGGACTGCGCCAGCTTGCCTCGGCAGGTGTTGCGGTGCGCTTCTAAACTCCATGCGGGCTCCGCCTAGTGGGGGCTCGGTATGGAACTACATGGCATCTACTCTCAGGATGCCGCGGCGACGCCGGGACTGCGGTGATGTCGCTGCCGCTCGGCTCCCTTGGCATAAGCGAGGCAGGCGCCATCTCGACTGAGCGGAGGGCAACGTCAGCCGGCGTGCGCGCCATCGGGCCCAGGTGGTCCAGCGTCAGCTCGATGGGAAAGGCGCCCGTGTAGGGCACCAAACCCCAGGTGGGCTTGAGCCCATAGATCCCGCACCAGCTCGCCGGGATGCGGACCGAGCCGCCCTGGTCGCCGCCAATCGCCAGGTCCACCTCTTCGGCCGCGACCAGCGCAGCGGAGCCACTCGAGGAGCCACCGGTCGTGTGCTCTGGGTTGGCGGGGTTGCGCACTGGCCCGGTGTCGCTGGTGTGGCTGCCGCCAGAGAAGCAGAGGCTCTCGCACACGGACTTGCCGAGAATGGTGCCGCCAGCGTCCAGGATACGGGTGACAACGGTGGCGTCGACGCTCGGCGTGTAGCC
>JBPCIO010000339.1:0-14782 GCA_051006215.1 Chloroflexota bacterium | reverse complement strand
AAACCAACCCGGGTTGGCCATTCCGCCCGCGCGCGGAATGGCGGCATCCGCTGCCACCTTCCTGGTCGTGAGGCTCCTCTCTCCCGTGGAGGAGAACACCGCCATGTGCGGAATATTCGGCTATGTCGGCACGCGCACCGAGGCCTCGCAATTTGTTCTGGCCGGCTTAAAGAAGCTCGAGTACCGCGGCTACGACTCGTGGGGCATTGCTTCTCGTCAGGATGGCCTGTCGCCCGCACGCTTGCTGGTGGATAAGCACGTTGGCAAGATCGGTCAAGCGAGCACCGACTTGCCTGGCAGTCGCGCCGCCCTCGGGCACACGCGTTGGGCAACCCACGGTGGCGTCACGTACGCCAACGCGCATCCGCATCTCGACTGCCACGGCCGCCTGGCGGTCATCCATAACGGCATCATCGAGAACCACACCGAGCTAAAGCGGGCGCTCGTAGGGCTGGGCCACACGTTCAGCTCGCAGACCGATACCGAAGTCGTGTGCCACATGCTGGAGGATGAGCTCGGCCTGGACGAGGACCGCAACTCCCTGGAATCGCGGGACGCGTCGGAGATCGGCGGCGAACGGCTGGTGCAGGCCCTGATGACGGTATTTCGTCGACTGGATGGTCTGAGCGCGCTCGGGGTGCTCGACCAGCAGGAGCGATGTATAGCCGCCGCCAAGACCGGCTCGCCGCTAGTGCTTGGCTGGGGATCTGACGGCAACTACCTGGCCAGCGATTCTTCGGCGCTGCTCGAGCACACGCGGCGGCTCACCTTCCTGGAAGACGGTCAGGCCGCGCTCATCGGTGCTGATTCCATCCAGGTGTACGACGTTGCCAGCGGGCAACGCGAAGCGGACCCACGGGTCTGGGACATTACCTGGAAGGAGGAAGCCGAAGGCCTTGAGGGTTACTCGGACTACATGGCCAAAGAGATCCGCGAGCAGCCGCAGGTGCTGCGGCGACTCGCGGCTGGAGCCGGGGGCCAGGCGCAGTGCTTGGCAGACGAGATCCAGCAAGCCAGCACCGTCCATTTCGTCGGCTGCGGCTCGGCCGCGCATGCCGCACGCTGCGGTGAGTATCTTTTCTCGCGCATCGCCAGCCGCCAGGCCAATTGCGTCGTCGGGTCGGAGTTCGGCTATCTGGCTGATTTCCTGGACTCACGCAGTTTGGTGGTTGGCTTCAGTCAAAGCGGGGAAACCATCGATTTACTCGAGTCGATGAAATCGGCACTTCGGCGGGGGGCGCGGCTCGCGGCACTGGTGAACATAGAGGGCTCGAGTCTGTATCGCCTGGTCGATCATCCGATCTTGCTTACGGCAGGACCTGAGCGGTGCGTGCTCGCGACCAAGAGCTTTACCGCCAAGCTGGGCGTATTGCTCATGTCGGCGTACGCCGCTCGAGGACGTTTGGAGGAGGGTCGCGGCCTGCTCGACCGAGCAGCAGACGAGATCCAATCATTTCTGACCGACGGACGAGTCGACCAGGTTCGCGCATTGGCGGAGCGGATTGCTGAGAGTCAGCACCTGTACGTGATCGGGCGCGGGCCGAGTTATCCGATGGCGCTCGAGGCAGCGCTCAAGATCAAGGAGGTCAGCTACATGCACGCCGAAGGCTTCGCAGGGGGCGAGCTGAAGCACGGCGTTATCGCCCTGGTCGAAAAGGGCAGCCCGTGTGTGGTGCTCGCGCCCAACGACGAGACCTATCAATCCATCCTTTCGGGCGCCGAGGAGATCAAGGCGCGCGGCGGTTACATTATTGGCATCTCGCCCTTTACAAGCGACGTCTGGGACGAACACATCCGCGTCGCCGACGTTGGCGAAGCAGCGTCGATTGTCAATGCCGTGCCGCCGCAGGTGCTCGCCTACGAGCTCGCGATTCGAAGGGGTCTCGACCCCGACAAGCCCAGGAACTTGGCCAAGAGCGTGACCGTGAAGTAGCGCTAGCGGCAACGCGACGACGACATGATCCTGGCACATTGCGGAAGTTGACGAGCGGCAGGCCGGCAACCTGCGCCTACAATGGACGGCTGTGGCGCCGACCTTGCCGGTGCTGGTTGACCTGCCGGACGAGCTGCTCGGTCCCCGCATCACCATTCGACCGTATGCCGATCCCGACGCGGCCGCGCTGTGGGAGGCGGTGGACGAGTCACGCGCCAGCCTGCGGGATTGGATGCCGTGGGTTACCGAGTACGATTCGGCCGACGCCGCGCTCGCTACCGTGCGCCGTCTCCGCGCCAGGTGGCTACTGCGCGAGGATCTCGCGGTCGGCATGTTCGATCGTCACAGCGGGCGGTTGCTGGGCGGCATCGGATTGCATCGCATCGACTGGACGATCCGCCGTTTCGAGATCGGGTACTGGATACGCGAGTCGGCCGCGCGGCACGGCTACGTGACCGAAGCGGTCCAGGTGCTCACGCGCTTCGCGTTCGATCGTCTGGACGCCAACCGGATCGAGATCAGGATGGATGTGCGCAACCCCCGTAGCCGGGCCGTACCTGAACGCCTCGGCTTCGTCTACGAAGGCTGTCTGCGTAGCGCCGTGCCGGACGTTCACGCGCTGCCCGCCGACATAGCCGTGTTCGCCCTCATCCCTGAGGACTTCGCGCGTCTACCCTGGCGCGACATGGGCAAGTCCTTACAATCCGTGTAAGGGGATAGACACGATGAGGGGCATAGTCAACGCACACCGCATGTTCCGAGGCCTCACTGGCGTAGTCGCGGCCCTCGCAGTGGTGGGTTGCAGCGCGCCGACAAGCGCTCCAGCGCCGACGACTGTCGCACCGGGAGCGCCGACGGCGGCCGCGGGTGCTGCCACCCCACCGGCTGCCGCGGCAAAGCCGACCGCGCCAGCGACCGGAACGTTCGACGGCAGCCTGGTGTTCGGTGCGCCCATCTCGCTCACCGGCAGCACCGCCAAAGAAGGTGGCCTGACCCGCGATGGCTATGACCTGTGGCGCGACACGTACAACAAAGCCGGCGGCATCTCTGTCGGTGGCAAACACTACAAGATCGAAACCAAGTACTACGACGACGCGAGCAACGCCCAGCAGAGCGCCACCCTGGCGGAAAAGCTCATCAAGGAAGACAAGGTCAACTACCTACTCGGCCCTTACGGCACCAGTCCGACGCTCCAGGTAAGTACCGTTGCGGAAAAGAACAAGGTGCCGATGATCGAAGGCAATGGGGCCGCCGAGAGTATCTTCACCCAGGGCTACACATACACGTTCGGCGTTCTCTCACCTGCCCAGAACTACCTGCGCGGAGTGGTTGACCTGGTGCTTACGCTCGACCCGAAGCCCACCTCGGTCGCCCTCCTGAGCGCTGACGATCCGTTCTCAGTCGAGGTCGCCGATGCGGTCAAGACGTACGCCGAGCAAAAGGGGTTGCAGGTGGTGTACTACCAGAAGTACCCGAACGCCTCAACCGACCTGCGTGCTCCGCTGACCGAAGCCAAGGCCAAGACTCCGGACCTGTTCCTGAACAGCGGTCATCTGCAGGAAAGCCTGGCCATCATGCAACAGTCCAAGGAGCTAGGGTTCAGCCCCAAGGGATTCGGCTTCAGCGTCGGCCCCTCGGTGCCCGACTTCGAATCTTCGCTGAAGTCCGACGCAAACTTCGTGCTGGGTGGCACGCAGTGGACGCCAGCCCTCAAGTACCAGGGTGACGATCTTTTCAAGACACCTGAGGCGTACAACACGCTCTACAAACAGACCTTCAACTACGAGCCCGCGTATCAGAGTGCTGATGCCACCGCTTGCGGTGTGGCTTTCGTCAAGGCGATTGAGTCCGCCGGCAGCACCGACGCGGACAAGGTCCGCGACGGGATCGCCAAGTTGAACTTCACCTCGTTCTACGGGCAGATCAAATTCGACGAGCGCGGCATCAACATCACCAAGCCGATGGCGGTCGAGCAATGGCAGAGTGGGCGACGGGTGACGGTCTGGCCGGTCGACGTCGCCGAGGCGAAAGCCGTCTGGCCACTCACTCCCTGGAGCGCGCGCTAGAACTCAGCTTGGACTTCGTTCAGCACGTCCTCAACGGCCTGTTGCAGGGCTGCATCTTGGCGCTCATCGGGCTCGGCTTTTCGCTCGTGTGGGGCATCCTGAATATCGTGAACCTGGCCCACGCCGCGTTCATCATGCTGGCTGCCTTCCTGACCTACTTCCTGTGGTCGCTGGTGGGGATCGACCCGTTCGCGACCCTGCCCATCAGCATGGCCGTGCTTTTCGCGGTGGGCTATGTGCTGCAGCGCTACGTCATCAACGTGGTGATGGGCGCCTCGGTTCTTGCCACCTTCCTGCTGACCTTTGGCGTTGAGAGCCTGCTCGTCAATCTGGCTTTGCGCTTCTTCTCGGCTGACACACGTCAGAGCAAGCCGTTCTACGCCAATGCTTCACTGACGATCGGCCCGCTGTACTTGCCGTATACGCAGCTGGGGGCCCTGCTGGTGGCGCTGCTGTTGACGTATCTGGTGTATCTGTTCCTGGACCACACCCGCACCGGTTCGTCGATCCGAGCAGTTGGACAGGACCGCGTCGCGGCTCGCCTGATGGGCATCGATATCGGCCGCACGTACGCGCTGACGTTTGGGCTCGGCGCGGCGCTGGCTGGGGCTTCGGGCACATTGCTGTCGACGACCAGTGGTTTCGCGCCCAACGGCTTTTCGAGCTTCAACGTGCTGGCGTTCAGCGTGGTGGTCCTGGGCGGCCTGGGCAGCATTCCGGGCGCTCTGCTCGGCGGCCTTGTCTTCGGCCTGGTATACGAGTTTGCCGGCACATACGTGCTGTCGCAGCGTGACCTGGTCATTTTCGCGATTCTGATCCTGGTCCTGGTCTGGCGCCCGACCGGTCTGCTGGGCCGAGGGTATCGGTGAATCTCGCGATCTTCGTGCTCGGCACCGTCCTGGCCGTCTTCGCAGCGCGGCCGCTTTCGGCACCGCTGGTGCGCCGCGCGGCGACCGCGGCGTTGCTGGCGCTGCTGCTCGTGGCGCCGCTACTTTCGAACAGCACCTCGATCCTGTTCGACGCACTGACGGCGATGTGCATTGCCTACGGCTGGAACGTGATTGGCGGCTACACCGGCTACGCGTCCTTCGGCAACGTAGCCTATCTGGGGCTGGGCGCGTTTGTGGCTGCCGGGTTCATGAGCCGCCAGCCCGGGCATATTGCGTGGCCCTGGTTCATCGCCATTCCGCTGGCGGTCGCTATCGTCTCAATCACCGCCGGCGCGATTGGACTGGTCGTGCTGCGCCTGCGCGGGCATTACTTCTCGATCGCAACTCTCGGGGTGGGCATCGCCATGCCGCAGGCCATCAACGCCGACGCGCTGTTCGGTCCGCACGCCCTGTTTCCCAACTTCTTTGGCGGCGGCTTGCCGCTCAACTTCCCTCTGGCCGAAGACATTCGTATCGGCACTCTGGTGCTCGATGCGGACCGGTACTTTTTTTACGCCCTCGGGCTGGGTGCCGCTCTGGTCGGATGGGGCCTGACCCGAGCGCTCAGCCGGAGCAAGTTCGGCTACGGCCTGATCGCCATTCGCGAGAACGAAGAGGCCGCCGAGGTGATGGGCGTGGACACGACCATGGTCAAGTCGTACGCGTACATGCTCAGCGCGGCGCTGGCCGCCCTGGGCGGTGCGGTAATCGGCTACAAGCTGACCAACATGACCACCGAAGCCGACGCCGTCTTCAGCACCACCAACAACCTGCAGATGATCATCATCTGCCTGATCTGTGGCGTGGGCACGCTGTGGGGGCCGTTCATCGGTGCATTCATGTTGTTCGGAATCCAGGAGGCTCTGCGGCTTTGGTCCAGTAGCGCAGAGTTCTTGGCCTGGCAGGGCGTACTCTTCGCTCTGCTGGTCGTGCTGGTGGTCCTGTTCATGCCGCGCGGGGTCATGCGCATCATCGCCACGCGTACGCGCCTGACGTGGCGCGGTTTCGGCGGCATATGAACCCGCCGATGCTGCACGTGCGCGACGCTGCCAAGCACTTCGGCGGTGTGATGGCCGTTCAGCACGTCAGCTTCGAGGTGCATGCTGGCGAGGTCATGGGGTTGATCGGACCGAACGGGGCCGGCAAGACGACGCTGATCAACCTGATCACTGGAGTGACCTCGCTGACGCGCGGGTCGGTTGAATTCGAAGGCAAGTCGCTCCGGGGTATGCGACCGCACCTGATCGGTCGGATGGGCATAGCCCGCACGTTTCAGGTTGTGCGGCCATTTGCCAACCTGACGGTGCTCGAAAACGTGGGGGTCGGAGCAATGTATGGCGCGGGTGGCGGTCGCCGATCGGCAGCCGAGGCGTTGAAAAAAGCCGAGGAGGTGCTCGAGTTCGTGAACCTGGCCGATCGCTCCCACGATCAGGCCGAGAGTCTGCCCATTGGTGGCCGCAAGCGCCTGGAGCTGGCCAAGGCGTTGGCAATGGAGCCACGCTTGCTGCTGCTCGACGAGGCCATGGCGGGCTTGCGCGGAGTCGAAGTCGACCAGGCCATGGAGCTGATCCGTGCGGTCAGCCGCCGCGGCATCACGCTGCTGATCATCGAGCACGTGATGAAGGTCATCACCGGCGTGTGCAATCGAGTCGTGGTGCTCGACTATGGCAAAAAGATAGCCGACGGTACGCCGGCCGAAGTCACCGCCGATCCCGCGGTTGTCGAGGCCTATCTCGGCAAGCGGTACGCCAGGACGCACCCTTCACGTGTCGACTGTTGAACGCTTCGAGCCGTCCGGCGGCCCAGAGCAGTATGAGCGCCAGTGACTGAGCCGCTGCTGCGCGTGCGCGATCTGAGTGTGGGCTACGGCGAGGTCCAGGTGTTGTGGGACGTCTCGCTCAACATATTCGCGGGTGAGATCGTGGCCCTGGTGGGCGCCAACGGCGCTGGCAAGAGCACGCTCCTGTCCACGATCAGCGGTCTGCTCCAGCCGCGTGCGGGCTCGATCGATTTTCTTGGCCACCCGATCGCTGGCGCGAGAACCGAGCGTATCGTCGAGCTCGGGATAGCCCACGTGCCTGAGGGGCGTCGCCTGTTCCCGTCGATGTCGGTGCGTGACCAGCTCCTGCTGGGTGCCTTTCGACGCCGCGACCGACACGCGGTCAAGGCCGACCTCGAGCGTGTCCTGGGCATCTTTCCGCGCCTGCGGGAGCGGCTCCACAATCTGGGCGGGTACCTATCCGGCGGTGAGCAGCAGATGGTAGCCATCGCCCGCGGCGTCATGGCTCATCCAAAGATCCTGATGATCGACGAGCTTTCGCTGGGGCTTGCGCCAGTTCTGATCGGAGGTCTGATGGAGACAATCGGTCAGCTGAACGCCGAGGGCATGGCCATCCTGATCGTCGAGCAAGACGTCCAAGCGGCGCTCGAGCGCTCGACGCGCGGGTACGTTCTGGAGACGGGTCACCTGGTGCTCGAAGGCAGCTCCGACCTGCTGCTGCACGACGAGCGCGTCCGCCAGGCGTACCTCGGCGTCTAGGTGTCTATGTTCGAGTTTCAGCCGGCGTGCTCGATCTTTTCGATGCGGTAGCGAGCTTTGCCTGAGGGGATGTCCACCTCGACGATGGCGCCGACGGAACGGTCCTTGAGCGCACTGCCAACAGGTGACTGGATTGAGATGCGCTGGTTGCGTGTGTCCACTTCACCAGGCCCAACCAGAACGTAGTCCAGTTCCTCGTCGAACTGCAGGTCACGGAGGACCACCTTGCTCCCGAGCCCGACGCGGTCGTTCGACGACTCGCGCTGGACGACGCGAGCGGCCTTGATCTGACTCCTGAGTCGGTCGATCTGGCCCTGCACCTCGCCCATCCGACGCTTGGCTTCGTCATACGGCGCGTTTTCGCGGAAGTCTCGATCCTGATATGCCGCGGCGAGATCCTCGCGGACGGCCGGAGCCACCTCTGACTCCAGGTGCTGCAGCTCAGCGTGAAGCTGTTCGAGGCCCTCGCGGGTCAGTTCGACGACGGCGGCTTCTTCTCGCCGCGCATGCGCGCTGCCGCCCTTGCGGCGCACGCGCAAACCTGCGCCGAGGTTGACTTCCGTGAGCTTCTTGGTCTTGCGGTCGGACAAAAACACCTTGAGTGCTTCCACACGCGTGGCTGCGTCGCCGACAGTGTCCGCCAGATATTGTTGATAGCGCTCGACGGCGAGCTTGGTGATTTCCGGCACAGGTCGTTCAGGGCCCATTTGACGTACGAAACGGTTGATCTCACTTGCCGCGAGCGCGCGTTGACCAGCTGCGAGATTACCGAGGTACCGTGCGGCTGCCTGGCCTAGGCTCTTATTGTCGTCCTGTATGGCAACACCTCCACTGGGGGCCATCTCATAACCCGGGGTCTTGGCTAAATTATACGTATGCTGCTGCCCTGCTTTGGCAACTCGACATGAGCGCTCTCGTAGACGGCGCCGCGCGCCTCGGAATCGAGCTCGGCGACGCCCAGCTCGCCCGGCGCGATCAGCTCGGCGCTGCTCTGCGCGAAGGCAATCGCCGCGTCAATCTGACTCGGATTACTGATCCGGTTGAGGTCGAAACGCGCCATTTTCTTGATTCGCTGTCGGCCGCAATGCCTTTGCTCGACCGATTGCGAGCCAACGAGCCACTGCGGCTGGTGGACGTCGGCAGCGGCGGTGGCATGCCTGGCCTGCCGCTCAAGATTGCGTTTCCTCAGCTGCGCGTGACGCTGGTCGAGTCGATCGGCAAAAAGGCCGCGTTTCTGAGGCAGACGATCGAGCAGCTCGGGCTGCGCGAAGTCGAGGTGGTGGCTGACCGCGCCGAGACTGCCGCGCGCGATGTTGAGCGCCGCGACGCGGCCGACTGGGCAACCGCCCGCGCTGTCGGCTCGCTGCCAGTGGTAGTCGAGCTGTGCGCCCCGTTTCTGGCGCCAGGGGGTCTGCTCGTCGCCCAGCGCAGTGGGGATCTCGACACGGAGCTCACCCTGGCGGCGCCAGCCTTCAAGGCGCTGCGCCTGTGGTCTCGGATTCCAATCTGGATCGACCTGCCGGGTCTGGAGGGCGGCAAGCGCGGGCTGATCGTTGGCGAGAAATACGCGCCCACGCCGGCGATCTATCCGCGCCGGCCAGGCATCCCTCGCAAGCACCCGATTGCCTAGCTGGCGATCTGCAGGTCCGCGCACAGTTCTCGGACAAAACCTTCGACATCCATGACCAGCCCAATCGCCTGGAAGCTGCCGCGGTCGGCGAGTTTGGTCACCACGGCCGGGTTGATATCCACACACACGGTGGTCACCGCTGCCGACAGCAGGTTGCCCGTGGCAATCCCATGCAGCATCGAAGACAGCACGAGCACCAGGTCGACGCCTTTGTGGACTTCGGCGCGCATCAGGCGCTGAGCTTCCAGGGTGTCGGTGACCACGTCCGGCAGTGGGCCGTCGTCGCGAATCGAGCCTGCCAGGATGCACGTGGCGTTGGCTTCTACACAGGCGTGCATGATGCCGCTGGTGAGTAGCCCCTGCTCCACTGCCGCGCGAATACTGCCGGCCCGACGGACGCGGTTGATGGCCCGCAGATGGTGTTCGTGGCCACCCTCCTGAGGCACGCCCTGGCTCAGGGACACCCCCAGCGACGTCCCGAACATGGCCATCTCGATATCGTGCGTGGCCAGCCCGTTGCCGGCAAATAACACGTTGACGTAACGTTCACGAATGAGACTGGCCACCCCGTCGCGGGTGCCCGTGTGCACCAGGACTGGGCCGCCGACGAGGATCACGTTGCCGCCCCGCGCGCGGATGTCGCGTAGCCGAGTGGCAACTTCGCGGATGAGGAGCACCTTGGGCTTCTCGCTGGAGACGCTGCTGCCCATGAAGGCAAATACCTGGGGTTGGGTGCGGGGTCGTTCCATCGGCGAGACCCGCACGCCCTCGTGGCCGACGACCAGCAGCTCGCCGGCTTCGACGTCTGACAACGCTACCGTCCACGCTCGGCGCGTGCTCGCGTCGACAGCGATGGCGCAGTCCATTTCGGGCCACTGCACGGGCACCCAATTGCCGGCCACACGCACGGCAGTGTCCAGGTTGGTGGTCGAGTAAAAGCCTTCCGGAAATACCCCCCCGGCCGGCGCTGGCACCAGATTGACCTGCTCGACGTCCTCGGGCATGGCCCCAATGCGTTGGGCTCGATTGAGCAGCAGCTCCAGCAGTTCGCGGTTGGGCGCCGAGATCTGGATGCGGGCGTACGACGGCTCGTCCTTGCGGCGCCCGACCTGAATATCCTGAATCACGAACTCGCCGCCGCGATCCATCACCTCGTCCATGATCTGCGGCAGGGCATACGAGTCGATGATGTGGCCGCGCAGCTCGACGATCTCCGAAAAGCTCATACCAGCGGGTAGTCTATCGAGTATGGATGCGGTCATTCTCGACGTAGGTGGAGTGTTTCTCGTGCCTCATGCTGAGGCGGTAAACCCAGCCCTGGAGCCGTTCGGTGTGTATCTGAGTCTCGAGCAGGCCGAACGAGCGCACTACGCTGGCGTACGAGCGTTGGACGCCGGCGACGAGGAGGCGGTGCGCGACGGGTCGGCCTATCTGAGTGGGTACGTGGAGGCGGTCGGCGTTGGAGACGTGGACCGTGAGTCAGCGATAGCGCAACTGCACGAGGCGTTCAGCTCGCCAAGTGTCGACGTTTGGCGGCAGCAGGTACGTGGGTCGGTCGAAGGACTCCGGCGTCTCGCCCAGTCCGGCGTGAAGCTGGGCATCATCAGCAACGCCGACGGATCGATCGAGGAGCAGTTGCGACGGAGTGAGATTTGCCAGGTCGGTGAAGGCCTGGGAGTGCCGGTGCTGGCCATCATCGACTCGACGGTCGTGGGCATCGCCAAACCAGCCGCCGAAATCTTCCGTCACGCGCTCGACCCAATCGGTGTCAGCCCGGCCAAGGCCGTATACGTCGGCGACACCGTCCGCTACGACGTTCGTGGCGCCCGCAACGCTGGCCTCAGCCCGATTCATTTCGACCCGTATGACCTCTGTGCAAGCAAACACGACCACCCGCACGTGCGCTCACTCGCGGAAGTCGGAACCATGCTGCAGGAGTTCTAGACTCCTTCGTCAGCGGCCAAAGATGGATGAGGCCGAGACGGCGGCGTTCAGGAAGGGTGGCGCAAAGATGCCGAAGGCCAGCACGCCCGCCAGACTGGCTGCTAGCGCCAGGCCCTGGCTGAAGCTCGCGGCGTGGACGGGCGCGGTCTCGACAGCGTCTCGCATCCACATCGCGTGGATGATGCGCCCGTAGTAGTAAAGGGACACGGCCGACATAATCAGCGCCCAGATCACCAGGAGCTGCAATCCAACGCTGCCAGCGGTGATCGCCGTCAGAAACAGGTACAGCTTGGCGAAGAAGCCGACGAATGGTGGAATACCTGCCAACGACAGCAGCGCTACGGTGAGGCCCATCGCCAGGACTGGCGAGCGGTGAGCCAGACCGACATACCCGGAGATCTCGTCGTCAGGCGCATAGTTGGCCATGATCGTGATGACGATGAACGCGCCCAGATTGGTGAACGCATATGCCAGCAGGTAGAACATCACCGCGCTGGAGCCGTCGGCTCTTGCCGCTGCAAGGCCAATCAACATGTAGCCGACATGGGTGATGCTCGAATACGCCATCAGGCGTTTGATGTTGGTCTGGACGATGGCGACGAGGTTGCCGACCGTCATCGTGATGAAGGCGAGTACGCCGAACAGAACCGCCCACTCTGGACTGATGCTCGGCAAAGCGCCGTTGAAGATGCGCAGGATAACCGCGAAGCCGGCCGCTTTCGAGCCGACCGAGAAGAATGCCGTGGCTGGAGTTGCCGCGCCCTGATACACGTCTGGGGTCCAGAGCTGGAACGGCGCTGCGGCAATCTTGAAGCCGAGCCCGGCCACCAGCATGGTCACGCTGAGGAGTGCTGCTGGCGACGGAGCCCCCGTCAGAATATGTGAGATGTCGACCAGTGTCGTGGCGCCGGTCACTCCGTACAGCAAGGCCATGCCGTACAGCAGCACGGCCGTAGACATGGCGCTCAACAGGAAGAACTTGATGCCCGCCTCAGCGCTGTTGAGGCCCTGGCCAGCGATGGTGTCGCGTTTGTTCCAGGCGGCCAGGAACGCCAACGACAAGCTGGTGACTTCGATCGCCAGGTAGATCGACATCAGCTCGTTGCCGGAGGCCATGAGCATCAGCCCAGCCGTGCTGAAGAGCACCATGATGTAAAACTCGGCCTCGATTAGCTCTTCGCGGTCGGTAAACGTGGTTGCCGACAGGATGACCAGCGTGGCCGACAACAGAAATAGCGCCTCGAAGAAGAGGGCGAAGCCGTCGAGAACCAGGAAACCGCCAAAGGCGCTTTGGCCTACGTACCCACCCGTCCATAGCAACGCGCAGGTTGCCAGACCCACCAGCAATCCGAGCGTCGCAATCCACATCAGCGGACGCCGCGATAGCCAGTCGGCGGCCACGATGTCGATGAGCAGGACGACGATGCCAGTGCCCACGATGACCAGCACCGGTGCCAACAGGATCAGTCCAAGGATCAGACCCTCAGCTGTAACGGGAGGCAGCGGCACGCTGGTGAGCATGGCTTAGCGCCGACCTCCCTGAGCTACGGCCGCCGCAATCGGCGCTACCCCGCCCGCGGACATGTCGGCTACCACACTCGGCAGCACGCCAATGAGCAGTGTTGCCGCAGCCAGCAGGCCTACGGCCAGACGCTCACGCCAGATCGCGTCCCCCAGAGTCGCCCAGCTTTCTGTGAGCGGTCCAAAGAAGACCGATCCCAGCCGCCACAGGATGTAGCCCGCGGTGATGGCGATCGTGCACACACACAGGATTGTGGCTAACGGGAAGACCGGGTACGCGCCGATGAATGTGGTGAACTCGGCCACGAAGCCGGCCAGACCAGGCAGTCCCAGGGATGCCAGGCCGGCGAATATGAACACGGTGGCGGTGAATGGCATGCGCTTGGCAAGCCCGCTCATCAAGCCGATCTCGCGGGTATGGGTGCGTTCGTAGACCAGGTCCACCATGCTGAACAGCAGACCGCTGTACAGGCCGTGGGCGATCATCACCAGCAACGCGCCCTGGAAGCCGACCTGCGTCAACGTGGCGATGCCGAGGATGACGTAGCCCATGTGGCTGATGCTGGAGTTGGCGATCATCTTTTTCAGGTCCGTCTGGGACAGCGCGACCAGTGCGCCGTAGATGCTGTTGACCACGGCCAAGGTGATCAACAGCCACTGCCAGTCGTGTGCGGACTGGGGCAGGAGCGTGACGCACAAGCGCAGGAGCCCGTAGCCGCCCATCTTGAGCAGAACCCCGGCCAGCATGACGCTGCCAGCCGTCGGGGCTTCGACGTGGGCGTCCGGCAGCCAGGTGTGGAACGGGAAGATCGGCACTTTCACCGCAAACCCGAGGAACAGCAGAATGAAGGCGATCCCGCCCAGCGAGAAGACGCCGGGGCCGTATTGCCCGAAGTCGAAGCTGGCTACCTCCGGCATGCCGAAGGTCATTGGGCGGGGCCCGTAGAACGCGACCAGAAAAATCCCCACCAGCATGAAAGCTGAGCCGGCGACGGTGAACAGGATGAACTTGAAAGCCGCGTACTCTCGGCGTGCGCCGCCCCAGATCCCGATGATCAGGAACATGGGGATCAGCTCCAGTTCCCAAAACAGGAAGAACAGGAACAGATCAACCGACGTGAAGACCCCGGCTACGGCCGATTCCAGGATCAGAAATAGGCTGAAGTACAGCGGCTGGCGTGTGGCGATCCGCCACGAGCCAGTGATGGCGCTCAGGGACAGCAGCGCGTTCAACGCAACCAGAGGCATGCTCAACCCATCGACGGCGATGCGATAGTCGCTGCCAAAGGGTAGCCACGCGATGCGGGTCTCAAACTGATATGTGCCAGCCTGGCCGGAGTTGAAGACGATCAACAGCCACACGGCCAGGATGAAGGTGACACCCGCGAAGAACGTGGCGATCTTCCACGCCCGCGACGAGGGTGCTCGAGTGACCAACGTTTCGGCATGTGCGGAGTGCGGGTCCGCGTGGGCGGTGACTGCCGTCCCGTTACCTGCCAGAGCCACCACGATCGCCCCGACCAGAGGCAGCCACACGACGAGCTGCAATACCAGGTTCACGGGCGCACCATCGGCACGACGACCATGACCAGGGCAATGACTGCCATGCCCCCGAAGAGCACCAGGCCGTAGTTTTGCACTCGCCCGGTCTGGGCCGTCCGCAGTGTGCGTCCGAATGCCCCGAACAGGGCGGCAGTCCCGTTCACCAGTCCGTCGAGCGCCTGACGATCGAAGATGGTCAGGGCGAAGCCGACGCCAATCACCAGCTTATCGATCAGCCACATGTAGAGCTCGTCGATGTAGTAGCGGTGGGCCAGGAGCGTATACACAGGACCGAACCGGGCCAGCGGCTCGGCGACGAACTGGCGGGCGCCGTACATCATCCATGCGGTAGCGATGCCGGCGATGGCCAGCACGGCGCCGACAACGGCCAGGACCAGATTGGGCTGAACATCACGATAGGCTCCACCTTCCAGAAAACGCTGGAAACCATTGTTCATGAAGGGTGAGCCCCAGAAGCCGATGAAGAGGGCGGGTATCGCCAGCACGATCAGTGGACCGGTCATCC
Source organism: Chloroflexota bacterium (assembly GCA_051006215.1). Classification (GTDB taxonomy): domain Bacteria; phylum Chloroflexota; class UBA6077; order UBA6077; family CF-72; genus CF-72. The sequence continues at coordinate 152 of JBPCIO010000339.1, read as the reverse complement.
AGCCGTCGGACTCGTGAGGCGTAGCGGCATGGGCTTCTGAGTCTGCCGAGACGCCATGACTCGACATAACAGTGGGTGCGCTGGCTGGCCCTCGGAAGGTGCCGTGGAAGGTCAGGAAGAACATGCGAAAGGTGTAAAAGGCCGTCAAGAAC
>JBPCIO010000338.1:0-8814 GCA_051006215.1 Chloroflexota bacterium | reverse complement strand
CGGAAAACGCGAAGCGAACGTCGCCCTAGACAACCTGAGCTACTCTATTCCGGATCCCCATGCCTCGATGACGGCGATCGCCGGCGAGAGCGGCAGCGGCAAGACGACGCTGGCCTTGTTGATGATGGGCTTCCTCCAGCCCACGAGCGGCCAGGTGTTTTATCGGGGCCAGGCCGTGGCAGCCATGTCGGGAGCCGAAAAGCGGCTGTTTCGTCGCGAAGTCCAGCCGATTTTCCAGGATCCGTACGAGGCCTTCAATCCGTTCTACCGCGTCGATCACGTGCTGGAAACACCCCTCAAGCGCTTCGGCCTGGCCCACTCGAAGCGTGAAGCGCGCAGCCAGATCGCGGGAGCGCTGGAACGCGTCGGCTTGCGTCCCAACGAGACGCTCGGCCGCTTCCCGCACCAGTTGAGCGGTGGCCAGCGCCAGCGCATCGGCGTAGCGCGGGCGCTGTTGTGTCGCCCGCGCGTGATCTTCGCCGACGGGCCGGTGTCGATGGTGGACGCATCGCTGCGGGCCACGATCCTGGCCAGCCTGCAGGTGCTGAATCGCGACCTGGGCATCTCGATCATCTACATTACCCACGATCTCACCACCGCTTATCAAATCTGCGAGAACATCGTCGTCCTGTATCTGGGCAAGGTGGCCGAAGTGGGCACCGTCGAGCGGGTAATTCGCGCGCCCAAACACCCCTACACGCAACTGCTCGTAGCGTCCATCCCGGTTGCGGATCGACGGCGGCGGTGGGGAGAGGATGCTCCGAACGAAGCCGAGGGGACTCCACAGGCACTCCCCGGGCGCGCGGGGTGCCCGTTTGCGCCGCGATGCCCATCGGTGATGGACCGCTGTCGCGAGAGTCCGCCACCCCTGTTCCTGACCGACGCGCATCGCGCAGCGGCCTGTTTTCTGCATAGCGACGCGACCGTGCTCCCGACGGCGGACGTGGCCAGCGTCTTTCCAACCACCCCCGAACTGGTCCTATAAAGAGGAAGTTGACCCATGCGGATTGCGGAAGTTGAATCACTCCTGCTGAACGGCGCACATTTCGTGCGCATCACCACCGAGCAGGGCCAGGTGGGGCTGGGCCAGTCCGCCTGCTGGGCCTACCCGGCGGCAGTCGACGCGGTCGTGCAGACGTTCCGTGGGTATCTGCTCGGCCAGGACCCGCGTCAGATCGAACGCCACTGGCAACACCTGTATCGCATGGGACCGTTCCGCGGCTCGGTGCTGAGTGGCGCCATCAGTGCAGTCGACATCGCCCTGTGGGATATCAAGGGTCAGATCTACCAGGCCCCCATCTGGGACCTGTTGGGAGGCAAGTACCGCGACCGCGTGCGCTTACACCTGCTGATGGGCGGCCGCACGCCCGAAGAGGTGGCTGCAAACGCTCGTACGGCAGCGGAGGAAGGCTTCACGGCGATCAAGTTCGACCCGATTCCAGACGGATTCGGGGACATGACTCAGGATGCGCTGGTGCGCGGCGTGGTGGCCAACGTAGCCGCTGCGCGTGAAGCCGTTCACAGCGACGTGGACATCATCCTCGAGCTGCACCGCAAGCTCACGCCACTCCAGGCGCCGCCGGTGATCGAAGCCGTCGCGCAGTTCAATCCGCTGTTCGTCGAGGACCCCGTCCAGATCGACAGCATCGTCTCGCAGGCCGAGATTGCGCTTCGGGTCACTCAGCCGATAGCCAACGGCGAGCGTATGCACACGATCTGGGAGTTTCGCGAGATGCTGGTGCACGGCGGAAGCCAGTACGTGCGCCCGGACGTGGGGCTGGCTGGCGGACTGACCCACGTCCGCAAGATCGCCGCGATAGCCGAGAGTTTTCACAGCGCGGTGGTGACCCACAATTTCCTCGGTCCGGTGTTGACTGCTGCGGCCGTACACCTGGATACGGCCATCCCCAACTTCGTGGTCCAGGAGTACGCGCGCACTGACGAGACCGACAAATGGCGGGGCTTTTCGGGTGTGTTGAAGCGTCAGGGCGGCTATTTGTTGCCGCCCGAGGTGCCCGGTCTCGGGTTGCGGCTGGTCGATACCGCCATCGGCGAACCGCTCGGTCCGCTGGGGAATCGGCCCCAGTGGGAGATCCCGCTGCGCAGCGACGGGTCAGTGGTGTACGCGGTATGAAGGTGCTGCTGGTGGGTGGCGCTGGCCACGTCGGCACCTTCGTCACGCCGTACCTGAAGCAGCAGCATGCTTTGTGAGTCCTGGATCTACGGCCACCCCGCCACCCGGACGTGGAGTACGTCGAGGGCTCGATCACCGACCCGAATGCGCTGAAACGCGCGCTGGACGGTGTCGACACGTTCATCAACATGGTCATGAAGAGCCCGCAGGGCGGGTCGGTCACTGATCAGACACTGGTGCAGATCCAGGAGAACGACGAGGTCAATACGCTCTGCTTGCACTTGCTGTTGTGGACGGCGCAGGGCATGGGCATCAAACGTGGCGTCCACACCAGCACCATGAGCGTGCACTATCGCGAGCGGCCGTTCTTTCCGTCCGAGGAGGGTGTGCCACTCGATACGCCCAGCGTGTACGGTCTGACCAAAGGCTTCGGCGAACGCATCTGCGAGTATTTCGCGCGCTGGTTCGACATGAACCTGATTGCGCTCCGAATTACCGGCCCGCGCACGCGCGCGCAGTTCGTGCAAGAACGCGCGTCTGTCGTACCCGGTGAGCGCCACCTGTACTGGAGCGACGAAGCGGACCTGGCGCGCGCCTACCTGGGTGCACTGGAGGCGGTACAAGTCGGGCACGGCCGCTTCGAGGCCGTATTCATCGCCGGCGACGAAGCCGAAGAGGAACACAACCTCAGCAAAGCCCACCGTCTGCTCCACTGGGCGCCCGAATCCCAGCGTTACCTACAGGCGTAGGTGCTGCCCGTGAGGACTTCGCCGCGGGCGCACGGCCGCCAACGAATTCAGTCAGGCGCGGGTCAATCTCGCGAGGTTTTCGCAGGCCATGCGCGATTGCGCACCACTCGGCCGAAAAGTGACTTGAGGCTGCGGAGCCGCGCAGCGGCAGGCGAGTCGGGATGATCGTCGACTCACATTGCCATGCCTGGCGAACGTGGCCCTACGAGCCGCCGGTGCCCGATCCCGAGAGCCGACCGACGGTTGAGCAACTACTGTTCGAGATGGACCAATGCGGTGTGGATGAGGCGGTGCTGGTCGCGGCGCGAATTGAACACAATCCCGACGACAACGACTACGTCGCGTATTGCGTCCGCCGCTTTCCCGATCGGCTGTACCAGTTCGCCGACGTCGACTGCATGTGGACTCCGACGTACCACACACCTGGCGCCGCCGAGCGCCTCCGCGACGCAGTCGAGCGGTACGGTCTGCGCGGTTTCACACACTACGTGGATGCGAACGACGACGGATCGTGGTTCTTCTCAGATGACGGTATCTCGCTTTTCGAGACCGCCGCTGAGTTGAACCAGATCGTCAGTCTGCACGTGCCCAACCATCTGCAACCAGTGCTGCGTCGGCTGGCGGCGCGGTTTCCTGATACCGCCTTCGTGTGCCATCACATGGCCTACCCGCGGACGGACGAAGGCGCGGATGGACCAGCCCTGCGCGAGATCATCGCGTCGGCGCAGCAGCCGAATATCCACATCAAGCTGTCGGGTTTTCACTATGCGGCGCCAGTCGGCTGGGAATACCCGCACGCCGCGAGCAAGTACATCGTGCGGGCTCTGTACGAACACTACGGTGCCGAACGCCTGCACTGGGGCTCCGACTACCCCGTGGTGCGCTGGGCAATGACCTATCGTCAATCGCTCGAGATTATCAGAACGCACTGCGCGGACATCATCCCGCCGGAGGCTATGGATCGGGTGCTGGGCTCCAGCTTGCACGATCTTCTCCAGCCCGGCTGAACCGTGGCGGGGGAGTTGTTCCGACCCGCCACGGGACGCCATCAGCCGGTGAATTTGTCTGGGAACTGCTTGACGATCGCTCCCGACAGTGGGTCCATGATCTCACCGGTTTGATGGGCCGCCATGTGCAGCATGTCGTAGGCGCCAGCGACGTTGCCGCCGACGATGTTGTCCACGACACCGGTCAGGTGCTGCACGTGGGCCGCGAACAACTGCGCCACGGCGCCCTTGGGCAGATTCGGGTTCGCGCCGGTCAGGAATGCATCGATGTCATTGCGGTAGCCATCCAGGTCCGACCGCGCCTTTTGTTTCTTGGCGTCGTCTTTGGCCGCCGCGGCCATAGCGTAGTCAACAAAGAAACCGATGTGCGCCCGCCAGAGAGCCAGAAACTTGGTCTCAGCATCGGGTCCATACACTGAACCGATGGCCTTGCCCAGTTCCTGAGTGTTCTTGTCAGTGGTGTCTGCGGCGATCTTGAACTCGTCCGTACGGCCACCCAGGGCAGAGTTGAAGGCCAGACCGGCCAGGTACACGTGCTCTGCGCCAAGGTCGTTGAGAGTCACCCGCAGGCTCGTCGCGGACGACATCGGATCGCCCGAGAACTTGTCCGGATACTGCTTGGCAATGGCTGCCGACAGTGGATCCATGATCTCGTTGGTCTGATGGGCAGCCATATGCAGCATGTCGTAGGCGGCGGTTGTGTCACCAGCAACCAGATCGTCGATGACGGCGGTCAAGTGGTCGACGTGCGCAGCGAACAACTGCGCCACGGCGCCCTTGGGCAGATTCGGGTTCGCGCCGGTGAGGAATGCGTCGATGTCATTGCGGTAGCCGTCCAGGTCTGACCGCGCCTTCTGTTTCTTCGCATCGTCCTTGGCGGCAGCGCCCATGGCATAGTCGACGAAGAAGCCAATATGCGCCCGCCAGAGAGCCAGAAACTTGGTCTGAGCATCGGGTCCGTAGACCGCGCCGATGGCCGCTCCGAGCTCCTGGGTGTTCTTGTCGGTGGCGTCGGCGGCGATTTTGAATTCATCGGCCCGGCCGCCGAGAGCAGCGGCGAAAGCATAGCCTGCGAGATAGACGTGTTCTGAGCCGAGCTGGTTGAGTCCGACCCGGAGATCCGCAGCATTCTTGATGGCGGGCACCGCGGCGGTGGCCGGAGAGGGTGACGCGACCGCTGCCGCAGTTGACGGACTGGGCGCCGGTTTGGTCGACGGACTCGGCGCGGGCTGGGCCGAAGGCGCAGCCGTCGGCGCTGCCGCAGCGGCTGGACTGGGTACCGGGCTGACTACCGCGGCTGGCTTTGGCGGTTCAGTCGGCTTGGCCGGGCTTGCGGGAGTCGGGCTAGCCGGTTGCGCCGGCGCACACGCACCGAGGACCAGGGTAACCCCGAGACAAGCGGTCGCCAGTGCGGTGCGCGAGCCGCGCCGTGGGCGATCAATTCGAACTAACATGGAGTGCCTCCGATTGGATGACAGGCTGACCGAGCTCGACTCATCGACTGAGTCCAACCTGCAGCGCCGCCTGCCTCTACTAGCCAATACGTCGACTGGGGGCAACTCGATCAGTGGCAACAGGCGTCGAGTCTTGCAGGTTGTGCGATCGGGCGGTGGCCGCAGCGCACCTGCCGCAATGACGTCCCACTCCACACTGCGGGTGCGGACGGTGCGGTCCGGCAGAGGCCGATTCGGGCGTACTGTGGTGTACGATTCGTCCGGCTCAACTGACAACAGTTGGAGGACACTCTGAGGGTGCGCCGCTTCGAGTAAGCGGGTGCCTGAGCAATACACGGGAAGGTGGCGATGCCAGAAAGACACGTTCAGCGCATTCACACCACGCCTGTTGTTCTGGACATTGGCGAGGGTATGGGCGGCCTGATCTTTTATACGCCTGCCGCACTGCTTGGCGTCGAAATTGAAGTCGCACCGGCAGCCTATCCTGACTTCAAGACGCACACTGAGGTGGACGAACGCGTCGTCAACGGCCAGACACTGTACGCGGGTGTCTTTCCACCCATCAGGGTTGGGGACTACCGCGTATGCCGCCCCGCCGACCGGGCCGGCCAGAGTTTTTCTATCGCCCCCGGCCAGGTTACAGAGCTCGACTGGCGCGACTCAGCCTGAGCCGCTCGCCAGCACGTGCCGAGACCCGGCCAGGTAACTCCTGAGCCGGGTCGGGGCTTTGCTTCAGGAGACTATCTCCCTAACTATCGTGCTGGTGAAAGTAGCCTTCGTACGGCGTTCCGACATACGGGAACGTAGGCAAGAATGGCGAAGTCGGCGAGGGTGGCACGCCCTGGTTGACCGCGCTGGCCGCGGCATCGGCCATGTAGGCCTTGTTGACGAGGGGGTACGTGGCCCCGGCCAGCGACTGGAGCCCAATCGATATCACGTCATTTTCCAGCCGCCGCCCGTTGGGGTAGCCGCCCGCGTCGCCGCCCAGCAGACCATAGCGGTTAGGTGCGGCTGAGGGCGGAACTGCCACGTTCAGCCGCAACAGGTCTGCGTGAACTGAGCCAGTGGTGTTCTGGAAACCGCTCACCACGCCCGCCGGAAGCCCGGTCAGGAAGATCGCGACCAGGTCGGCACGGTCATCCTTAAGGTTGGCGAGATTGGGAAAGACGCCCGGGTACAGCACGGGCAGGAGTTTCGCCAGACCAGGCTGGTTGAAATACTGCAGGAACTGGTTGTCGTTAGTGGGTGGTGCCTGGTTGAACAAGTCTTTCGCTGCGAGTGGAATGATCACCTCGTTCACCAGTGGATTCCCAAGGCGCGAGACCTGCACCCAGGGCCCCTGGTTGTTCGGAGGCGATCCGGGCGACAGGATGCGCGACGCCTGCCTGCTGGCGGTCGTGTAGAAGCCTATCGTCGCACTTGGGTCGGCGACAGACGTCGGTTTGGTACCCGAGGCGGTGATGCGGGGAATCGGCACTTGCAGGATGATGGAGTGAACGTTGAAGCCCTTCACCGCGTTGAGCCCGGCACCCGCCGGCATGGGGATCAGGTGCAGGTTCTGAAACGGCCTGAGTGTGCCGAGATCGAAGATCGAGCCCAGATCCACAAAGAAGGGATCGGCGCGCTGCCCAGCGAAGACCACTTCGCCAGTTGGAAGCGTATTGATGGCCTGTGAGGCCAATGCCTGGTAGTTCGGGGTCGAGCGCGGCCCGACCCGACTGGGCGGGGTTTGGAGGTTGGTGCCAAGCTGGCTCAGCTGGCCGTTTTGAACCCTGGATACTGAGTAGGACTGGCGAACATTCCAGTTCGAGTCGGTCAGTGACGTGATCGGCCCCGTGTTGTACAGGAAGGTGTTGGCATTCTGGTAGGTTGTGGTGAACCGAAACTGGTAGGAGATCTCCTGGTTCCCGGGACCACTTGGGGCGATGTGGATCTCATACAGAACGTCGTCGCCGAACTGGTCAAAATTCGGTCCACCCGCGGGCTCTTCAAGCGGGATGTAATTTGCGACGATGGTGACGCTGTTCGGGCTCAGGGCTAACAAATGCGTACAGGTCTGTACTGTCAGCGACAGGATCGTTCTTGATGCCCGGTGCTTCTCTGTGTGAAGACATGTCGTTACTCCGTTGTGATGGGATGGCTGGGTGGACGGACCCGGTTCGACGAGCACGTGGCTCGCTGAGCGGGTGCGTGCTCGGCGCCAACCGCTGCTTGGCGCAGATACTGCACGATGGCCGGATCGGAGATCGGGATCTCCCGCTCGCCGACGTAGATCACCGCCTGGCCCACCTGGGGACTATTTACATACACCACGAACGGCGCAGCATATGCCTCACCGACCACCGGCGCCGTGGCGGGCGCGACGGATTGTGCAGCGGGCATCCCACTTGCCGGCGCGGCAGCCACCAGGGTCTCCGCGAATACCAGTTTAGGAAGCGCACCCAGGACTCCAGCTGCAGCAGCTGCACCCAGGGATGTGACTCTCAAGAACCCTCTACGTGTCGCATGTGTCATCTTTGGTTACCTCCTTCATGGCCACCGCGTGGCCGCTGTCCGTTCTTCATTGACGTACGCGCATGCGTGCCGAGGCCGCCCCGTATTCACAGCCCAACCACGTGCTCGTCCCAATAGTGGGCGGTTTTTGCGACCACCGTGATCACACTCTTTACTTCGTTTTCGAGGGTGAAGCTCTCGCAGGCTGGTACGAGCAAGGCTGCACCATCCCACTTCGCTTCGACGTTTTCACGCCCGATAGCCATACACAGCCACTCAGCCATGCGTGCCGAATTGCAGGTAACTGCTAGCCAGCCTGGGCCTGCTGGCTCGGAAAACAGTCCCGTGGTCTCCCAAATGCCGCGCCGGATTTCGCGCATCGCTTCGGACTCCGCGGTGACTGACTGGGACGACGTGGACGGAACCGTCACGGCCTCGGCCGTGGGTCGGTGAGGCGGCCCACCGAACAGGGCTAGCTCACAGAATGAGGTCCAGGTAGACCCCCAATCAGGCCGTCCATCATCTCGCCACGCGATCGGTCCGGCTGGCATCGGCTCCGCAGCCGGGACGCTGGTGCGACCTGCGAGTGCCGCAGAGTCGGTCCGAGCCGCGAGCCCGGCAAGCAGGGCCTGCGCAAACGCAGGCATTTCCGCGCACGACAAACCATGAGACGCGAAAACGTCGGAGTCGTCCGATGAACTCGGAACAGAAACGCTAAAGCGACGGCCCAAACGGCGCCTCCAGGTACGGGTGTGGTCGAGTTGGGCGCCTGGCCAGTCTCAGCAGACGTGTGTCGGACGGGCGAGCGCGCAAGATCTCTAGTAGAACATACGTCACGGCCTAGGCATCGGATCAGCGGGCGAACACGTACAGCCCTCAGCAGCCAGAGCACCGCAGACCAGATTGGCGTCCACGAAAATACAGGCAGCAGACCCACGCCTCATCACACCACACTATCGTTCCCCGCCGGGTAGACT
>JBPCIO010000337.1:0-25584 GCA_051006215.1 Chloroflexota bacterium | reverse complement strand
AGCGCACCCGACACGATCCGATGTCCAGGAGCAGGGCCGCGAGCGGGGCGAGACAAACCCCCGACGAAAGGGCCGGGGCGAACGGGTACAGAGACAGGGGCGGGGGACGCTCCCCGGAGTCAGAGATCACCTGCGCGCAGCGACGAATGCCCTCGAGCGTGGGGTCCGCAGGCAACGCGCGCAGGATGGTCCATGCGCCAGTGTCAGGCGCGATGAGGGCCGGCCGCAGTGCGGCGGCTGCGAGCAGTAGCTGAAGCGCGCGCGCGTCGTCAGCTCCGCCGGCTGCGGTCAGCTGGTCGGGGTCAAACTGCGCAAACTCTTCGGTGAGTTGTAGCGCCAGGTCGCCGTTCACGTAGAGCAGATGTGGGCTGAGCGCCAGGGCACGCAACAGCCAGACAGGCGGACTGCTCGGCGCGCCATCTTGACCGTCCAGGTACGTGGTGAGCTGGAATGCCGCACCGATGCGATTGGCCAGCAAGGCTCTCCAGATGAGATCGTGCGGGGAGTGCGAGAGCGTGGCGTCAGGAGGACCGGGGTCTGCCCGAGCAGAAGCCTGCGTCGACAAAGCCTGCTCCGACACGCCCGCCTCGGGCGGAACACGTGCCGCTGCAGGAGTTGGCTCGGGTGGCAAAGTCGGCGAGAGTGCAGCTACGGGTGATGGTTGTCGTCCCACGCCGAGCGTGACCGTCGGCCACTCGTCTTCAGTCGTATAGTCAGCGGGGACCGGATCGGGCTGAAAGGGCGTGAGCCGCCCGCGCGCTCCTGCTACGGCCAGCGGTCCTCCGAAATGAGCCGCCACAGCTTCGCGGAGAAACTCCCACCGCGCATCATCAAGCTCGGGGGCGGGCTGTGCTAGCTCGACCAGGTACGCGAACGGGTGACGCCCGGCCGCCAGATCTGCCAACTCCGCATGGGTCGTCGGCCACTCTAGTCCGGCGACGGTGGTCAGCAGCTGCTCGGCGGAGGCTTGAGCCTCGGCGAGCGGAGCAAAGGCGATTCCCTCGGCGTGACGCAGGCTGAGCACCTGTTCGAGGACAGCCCGGGCAGCCTGCTGTATTTGCTCGGCCGCACGCCGCTGGATCGTCTCGGCTGCGCACTGGACCAGGCTCTGGAGCGCCGCCAGCGAGCTCAGCCCGTTTGGCTGCGGACTCGACACGCCCGCCGCCGCGCTCAGATCGAGCATCATCCGACGGACGTCGACGAATTCGGCCCGCAGCCCGTCGAGTGCGTCGGTCAGCGCGGCGCTGGGCACCTCGCCATCCCGCGCCATCTCACGCGCGGTGTCGGCGAGCTGTTGGCCGACCGCCTCGAAGCGTTCGGTGAGAAGCGAGATCCGCGAGGTGACCGTGTTGAGGTCTTCGGTCAGGCTCATACTGGCTCCCGCGGTGAATGGGAGGGGGGATCGGGGGCGGGGGGAGGGGCGGGAGATGCCAGCTGTCAGTTCGGGTGGAGGCTTGGCTCGTCTAGCAGCCAGCCCGTCGCGCCACGCACGAGGTACCAGTTGCCCACGTACTCGCGGGTGGCGGTTGGCGGACCCACGACCTCAGATAGGCGCACTGCCACCGTCGCTCGGCCGCTGTCGGCATCAAGCTGGACGACGTCAGCGCGGTTGAGTGTCAAAGCCTGCGTGCGAGCAAAGCGACCGTTGATGTTTTCGGCCGGGGGATAGGCGCCCTGCATGCGTTGGCTCCAGAGCGCGGCAGCCTGATCGAACTGACCCTGATCGAGATACGTGTAGAAGTTCCGCACGGCAGCGGCGGGGCTGTTAGTCGCGGTCACAGTCGTCAGCGGCGGTTCGATGGAGCCAGGCCGAGCGGCCGGAACTTGAACGGGAACGACCGGCACACGTGTCGGCATGGCCGTCGGCGCGGGCGGAGCGGGTGCAGCAGGTTGGGCGGCTGGGGAAAGTACATCCGCGTGCATGCCGGCCGCTGGGAGGGTCAGGCGAGTGCCAGGCGTCAGGAGATTTGGGTCATTCAGGCCATTGGCTAGCATCAGGGCATCGGTCCCGGTGCCGAAGCGATCCGCAATCTGTGACAGCGTGTCGCCCTCGGCGACAGTGTAGGCTGCGGATTCAAGTGGAGCAGTCGTGCCTGGGGATGCCTGCGCCTGGACTGGCTCGCTGGCGGGCGCGCCCGGCGATGCCCACGACCGCAGGTTCGAGGCGAACACTGACTGTGGCGGCGATGGAGCCACTGCTGGCGAGGCTGGGCTGGAAAGACCAGGTTGCGCATCCGAGACAGTTGCCGAGGCACCCGCGACCTCTATGGAATTGCTGCGCGCGCTGGCCATGCTGACGACCCCGCGCCCGAGCACTGCCCCGCCTCCGACCAGAGCAGCCACCCCAGCCAGGCGGACTGCGAATCTGGCGGCCACAGGTATGCGGCGCGATGTCGTAGCCCGGCCGGGCCGAGCGTCATCCCGTCGGCTGAAAGCGCTTCGTTGCAGTGGGAGTGCTAGACGATGTGCCATAGGGTTGGTACCGACCAAGAGCTGCCGAGGTCTGCACAGCTCTAGGCACAGAGTGTGCCAGGTCAGGCCGCGGCTTGACGAAAAAGGCCTCGTTCGTCGTACGAGTTGTAGAGGTGAATGCCGGAAGATGAGCGCGTGAGCCAGCCCGGTGCTGAGCCAACGCCGGAATTTGGAACGGATGCCGCCATGCGTGCGTTCGCTCGGCAGCCGACGCGCTCTGGGGCCGTCTTCGACGATCGGCTGCTGGCGACCTATCGCCACCCGCGTGAGCGACTCGGTCTGAGCCTGGGTGTGGCGCTGCTGCTTGTCACGGTTGGCGGCGCGAGCCTGTTTTCATGGGTGGCTGGCGTTGCTGCTGTGAGCGTGCTCCTGCTGACCGCGCTGATCACTCGCCTCACCGCTGCCCAGCAGCTGGCGCACGCAGCCGAGGTCACGCCTACCCAGTTCGCACACCTGTATCCGATGGTCCGCGAGCTGAGGGATCGATTTTCGATGCCGCGCACGCGGGTCTTTGTCGCCCAGAGCCCGTTGATCAACGCCGTTTCTTTGGGCTTTCGAGCACCCTACGTGATCGTCCTCAACTCGGCACTCGTGGACGCTCTGGACCGCCAGGAGCTCAAGAGCGTCCTCGGCCACGAGATGGGTCATATCAAGTTCGGCCACACCCGCCTGGGACTTCTACTTGGTGGCATGGACGCGCGTGACGTGGTTCTGCCGTTTCCCATAAACCTGGTTGCGCGACTGCGGGACGTCATCTTCCTGTGGTGGGAGCGCTGCACCGAGATGACCGCCGATCGGGCCGGCATCATCGCCTGCGGTCGGCCAAGCAAGGCCATCTCGGCGCAGGTGAAGGTGAGTGTCGGGCCCACACTTCTTGAACACGTGAACTTCGACGACCTGGCAAGGCAAGCTGCCGATCTTCAGACGGGTCTCGGACGTATCGAAAGTGTCTTGAGCCAGCTCGGTGCGTCGCACCCGTACCTTATCAACCGTATTGGGGCGATGCTCGAATTCGTCAGCATGGCCCAGACCGACGGCGCAGATCTTCTCGACCACCCGGCCCTGCCGCGGCGCGCTCGTCTGGTTGCCCGCTCGGGCCATTCCGATGCGCGGGCCTACACGCTCGACGGTCGACGTCTAGTGGCCGGGCGAAGTCCGTCAGCGGACGTTCAGGTGAACGATCGCGCGGCCTCGCGCCGTCACTTCGAGATTGTCTGGGAAGAGCCTGACTATGTCGTTCGAGACCTTGGCTCCCACAACGGCACGTTCCTCAACGGCGAGCGCATAGCTTCGGCGAACCTGCGCGATGGCGATACGGTCAGGCTTGGCTGTACAGAACTCGCCTTTAGCGCTTCTTCTGATTTCTGAGCGGCCGGCCGGCGCGTGCTCGCTGGTCTCCATATTGCAGTTGCCGGCGCGCCTTGCGAAGCTACGTCGCGGTGGGTTGATGGAAGAGCTCATCGGCCAGACTCTCGGTCGAGGCGAGTATCGACTCGTTGCCCGCCTGGGCTCAGGCGGCACGGGCGCTGTGTACGAGGCGGAACAAGCAAGCTTGCGGCGGCGTGTGGCGGTCAAGGTTTTGTGGCCGCACCTGGCGCAGACGCCCGGGCTCGTTGGACGCTTCAACCGCGAGGCTCGCATCGCTGCGAGCCTGGAGCATCCGCACATTTTGCCGGTCTACAGCTTTGGCGTCGAAGGCGACTTGCTGTACCTGGTGATGCGACTCATCCGTGGCGGCTCACTCAAGGATCGCCTGCGAGGTGAAGGTCCACGCCGCCAGGGCTGGTTGCCGCGCGACGTGCTCGATTTGGCCCGTCAGGCGCTGCCGCCGCTCGACTATGCGCACCGCCAGGGCGTTATTCACCGCGACTTGAAGCCCGACAACATGCTGCTCGAGCCAAGCGACGATTTCCCAAGCGGCTATCGAGTATTTCTGGGGGATTTCGGCATCGCGCGGCTTGCCCAGGGTGACGATGCTGAGCTCGGGGTGACGCAGGCCGGCGACTCCCCCGGCACACCGGCATACATGGCCCCCGAGCAGGTTCTGGATCAAGAACTGGACGGGCGCGCTGATCTGTACGCGTTCGGCGTGGTGCTCTTCGAGCTGCTCGTGGGTCGTGTCCCCTTTCGTGGCCAGACGCCGCTGAGCGTCGCGCTGCAACACGTCCAGGAGCGGGTGCCAGGGCCGCGTGAGCTCAACCCAGAGCTGCCGGCGGCCCTGGAACCGGTTCTTCTGCGCAGCCTCGCCAAGGACCGTAACGACCGCTTTCCGAGCGGCGCAGCGTTAGTCGCGGCACTCGCGGATGCGGTGAACGGCTCTGTTTCATGCGCGCCCCCGCGACCGGTCGCAGCACTAGCCGAGCCAGATCGTTCCACGGTGACATTCCCGGATCGGAACCGCGAGCCCGCGGCCGAGCCCGTAGCCACGAGGCTCGATACCGAGACGCCTGATCCGCAGCCGATAGCCGCACGGCGGCCGTTCAGCGTCCCAGCAGCTCGCGCGCGACCGACCCGAACGGTAACACGTTCGCATCGTGGGCTGATCGTGCTTCTCTCGTGCGTGGCCCTGGCTCTGGCAGGATTGGCAGCTTTGACTGCCCTGGTTACTCGAGGCCCCGTTTTGGATGCCTCGCCCCCTCTGCCGGCCAGCCCGACGCTAGCGACCCGAGACGCTCCAACGTTAGTCGTGTCCGACCCTCCTGGCGATTCCCCACCACCCGACCCGCGCGCGTGGGTAGTCCCGCCAGCCAGCCTGGGTCCTGATTGGACGACGCGCAGACAATCGACCGCGGGATCAACACCCCTACTTCGCGTGTACGAGGTCGACTACCTCAGCGCCAGCGACGCCGCTTCCGGAAGCGTGGGCTTCTCTTTGTTCTCAGCGCGCAGCCCCTCGGACGCAGACTCCGGCATGCAGCAGCTACGCCAAAGTGCGGAAGCGCGAGGTGTGGTGTTCGAGCCATTCCCTGCGCTGGTGGTCGATCAGCCATCGCTTCGAGGTCGAGCCACGCTCAGCGGAAGTCCGCCCAGCGTGAGCGTTGTTCACCTGTTCCGCGTGTCGAGCGTGGTCGCGGCCGTCGAGGTGGTCGGTCCTCAAGACCGCGCCGCGAGCATCGATACCGAGGCGCAGCACGCCGCCCAACTCCAACGCGACCTGCTCGATGCCGCTCTCGCCCAGTAACGACGGCTCGCCCGGGCCGGCGTGTCTCAGAACGTGGCCGACAGCGCAGGCGACGTATCAGTTCCCCCCTGACTGGCCAGACGCACGTCGATGCGCTCTGGACGGTCCAGCGGCAGTGGGTCCGGCAGCACGAAGGTGCCTACGCCGCGTGTGTCAATGGTCAGGCTGCCAAGCTGGACGCGCTGGGATCCTTGAGTGAGCGACACCGCGTACTCGGTGCCGTCGGGCGCTGCGAGCCCTTCCACCAGGAGGACCCCCCGACGCGTGTCCGCGGCGTACATCAGCAGGCCGCGGCCGGACCCCGACGACGCATGCAATTCCAGCACTCGAATCGACGACGCGGCTGCTCCCCCGTTGGGCAGAAGGCTCGGCAGCGCTGGCCGCCCGGACTCCGATGCGCCGAACGCTGATTGACGTGGCACGAGCGCATTGAGATCCTGGGGTCGTATCACCAACACCACGAGGAATATCGCTGCCGCGAGCGCCCCGACCAGGCCGGTCGTGACGCCGGCAAAAAAAGGACTGCCTCGCCAGCGCAATGGTCGCCGCGCATGCCCAGCATGTTCGTCAACCCTGGCAACGGCGACGCTTCGAACCGGCATCGTCACTGGGTCCGCAGTCGAGCGTGCCGGTCGAATCGCTCCGGCTGCTGTGGGATGCTCAACGTCAGAGCCTGAGTGGGCTGGCTGAGGGAGGCTGTCGATGGTGGCTAGCACGCGCCCGCGCAGCTTGGGCGGTGGAGAGAGCTTCGGCATAGCCTCGTCTAGCTGTGAGACGACCTGCTCTGAGTCGCGCAGCCACCGGTCGCAGGCGGCGCACTGGGAGCGGTGATGGTCCACGCGCGCACGCTCCTCCGGCTCGAGCGCGTTCCACACGTAGCTCGCAAGCTCGTCCGCAAGCTCATCGCACGGCAACCCGGCTGCAGGGTCCGAGCGACTCTGGAACTCATGTGAGGGAGACACTAACTGCTGGTGCCCCGCGCCAGATTGGGTCGACTTGTCTCGTCGGCCAGGGCCGCCCGCAAGCTGACCAGGGCAGAATGCAGGCGTGACTTGACGGTACCGAGCGCCACGTGCAGGCGTTCCGCGACTTCAAGCAAGGTCAGCCCCTGGAAGTAGACCATCTCAACCGTTTCCCGTTGCACCGAAGACAGCTCCTTCACGGCGTTGTTGACGCGCTGGGATTCCCACTGCTGGTGCAGAAGGAGATCCATCTGACCTTCGCCGAGCACAGCCGCGTCTGAGGCAATGCGAGCGGCGCGGTCCAGCGCTCGGCGTTGACGCCGGAGCTCGTCGAGGGCGAGGTTGCGGGTGACCGACAGAAGCCAGCCCAGCGGGGTACCGCGCTGAGCATCGAAGGTGTGAGCGCGAGTCCACAGACGCACGAACGCCTCCTGGCTGACATCCTGTGCCAGGGCCTGGTCGTGGAGCAGCGACACCGCCATGCCGTAGACCGCCGACGCATGCCGATCGTAGAGTTCGGCAACCGCCGGCCGGTCGCCTGCGGCCACGGCACGCATCAGAGCTGTATCGGTGTCTTCGCCATCGCCAGGTGTGTGCACGTCGCCTCACGCTTTTGGAGCCCCCAGAGAAGTTCACGATGCGTGCCACAGGTCCGGCAAGCGATTGGCGTACAGCGCCGTGGCGAACCAGCCCCAGGCCTGGTCGTAGACGCTGTCGGCATTGCCCCACCAGACCCTGCCGCCTGGGTCCATCTGCAGCCCACCCAGCACCTCCGACGCGAACAGCCCATGGGCGGCGGACGGGTCCACCTTGCCCAGGGCTGCCAGCGCACCGGCTGTCCCGACCATGCTGAACGCGTCCTCGACGACCGACCCGTCGTGGCCGTACACGCTGCTGGGGCGGCCCTTGCGCGCGACTTCGTCCCGCAGAAATCCAGACTGGTCGAGATACGCGTCGGCCCGGCCATCGCCACTCCAGAGGCGATCCAGCGCCACCCGCCAATACGTTCTTGGGGCATCAAACCCATACACGGTAGTGTCGCTTTTGCCAGGTAGAGGCAGGGGCGTCAGCGTTCCGGTCGCACGGTCCAGACCGACCCAGTCGGGAGGCAGGCCCGAGTACCGAGCCGCGCCCAGCGACGCTTGCGACAGAGCAAACAGGGTGCGATAGCCCGAGTCGGTCACGCCCGCCCAATCGTGCTCGGGGTCCGCCTCCGCGAAGATCCGGTAGGCGTACGGCGCAAAATAGCTCGGGTTGAAGGCGACGTGGTCGGTCCGGCCGTCTGAGATCCAGTCACCGGCCGACAGGATTGGCTGGCCAGCTACGCTCACGACCTCGTGCTGCCAGATCGCGCGAACAATGGACTGGCCAGCCCCGAGAAGGACCGGATCATTCCAGCGGCGGCCTGCCATCAGCAGTGCCAGGGCCATGTCGGTATCGGCATCTGAGGCAGTGTGTGCGTCTGTCACCGACCCGTCACGCCAGAGCCAGCCAGGCAAGCCATTAGCGCCTACCAGATTGGTGGTGGTCCAGCCCCAGGTGCGATCGAAGTCGACCCGGTCGTTGGACCACACGTCCCGCAGTAGGGCGTACGCCTGGGTTTCAGAGAGTACCGATCCATCTCCGCCCTGGTATTCGCCGAGCCGCGAGTGTTCGAAGCGCTCGACGATAGCGCCCGCGCTCTCAGAGAGCAGCCGGTCCTCGGTGCTGCCGGCCCGGTCTACCTTCCACAGGCCAATCGAACTTCCATCCGCCTGCCAGTCTTTCACCAGGTGCGCGTTGTGGAGGGCGTCGAGCGCGATGCGATCGTCCGAGGCCTGGAACGCGTCCTCCAGACCCGGCGCCATGATGACGTAGTCGACACTCCGCCAGTCCGCGTGAAAGACTCCATCGCGGATCTCGGGATCGGCAGCCACTTTCCAGTGGCTCTGAACGTTGGGGAAAGCCGGGCCAGTCGAACCCGCTTCGTGCAGGTCGGTCCACAGGTCATCTGGTGTGATCACTCGACTGTCCGGGGCCAGGTGCTGTTTGATCCACGGAATGGCCTCACGGCCAGCCAGACCAGGATGCTGGGTGTACAGCGGCTGGACGGTATTTGCCTGTAGATAGCCAGTCAGAATGGCGCTGGTGAGCACGATTGTCATCGGCTCGGCGAGCCTCACGCGCAGGAGGGACATCAAGGGGTTGATCGCGAAGGCGACGTTCAGGCACAGGAACGGGATGGCAGCCAGGATGTAGAAGTCGAACACCACGCCGCCGCGCCCGAGATAGCCAAGTGGCAGCAGGCCCAGCAGACAGACAGCCATACTGCGTCGGCTGCGCACTCGGCGCGGGACCAGGCTTCGCAACAGGTTCAGACCGGTCGCAGCTGTGCCCCCAAGCACCAGGAGCGCGTCACGCGTTATCCAATCCCCACGCACCAATTGCCAAAACTGATTGTCCAGGTTGAAGGCGCCCCCCCCACCCCGCGTGGCTTGCCACTTCAAGGCATCCGTCAGCGAGGTACTGCCGGTGGTCGAACCCTGAATGACGAACAGGATGGACTGCCCGGCCGGTAGCAGCTCGTTCTTCAACGCTGCGTAGAGCGGATACCAGCTCAAAACCAACAGCATCGGCGCCAGCCAGCTCGCCAGGCCGAAGGTGCCGTGATGCCTCTGTCGCTGCTGGTGGACGAGAATCAGCAGCGGCGGCGCGAGCACGACTGCCGTCTCCTTGCTCAGACAGGCGAGTCCAAAACACACGCCGCTCAGCACCAGACGGCTCAGGCGCGCCTCCCGATCCAGCACCAGGTCCAGGCTGAGGAGCGCCCAGAACACCATGATGTTGTCGAGCAGGACCAGACGGCCGTAGAAGACCGCCAGCGGCGAGATCGAAAACAGCACACACCCGACCGCGGTTGCGCCTAGCCCGCATCCGAGCTTGCGAGCGGTTCGATACAGCAACGCTACCGATGCGAGGTGGAGCACCAGCATGAACACGCGGCCGCTGTCCAGTGCCTAGCCAAAAGCTAGCGGGCCGCCCGTCACCCACATCCAGACCGCGAGCAGGAGCCAACCGGCGGGCGCGTGGTCGTACCAGTAGGTGTAGGGCGCCAGTCGAAACTCGCGCAGAACAGCCCAGGCCTGCGCCGTGTAAATGCCTTCGTCGTCTTTGGACGCCGTTGGCACGAAGTCGAGCATGTTGACCGCGTGTGCGACGAAGGCGATGCCCAGCAGCGCGACGAGCAGCCATTGCTCACCGGTGAGCAGGGACGCGTAGCGCACGAATCGACTAGGGCGGGCTGCTGCGCGTACCTGGTGGGTGGCCGGGACGCCGACCGACCAAGCGGTTGCGCTATGCAGCGCCATGTGCCACGTCTTCGGCCAGGTAGTCCAACCCACGCGGTGCGGCGGTATGGAGCAGACTCGCGTGGGATGCGCTCGTACGATGGGCGCCGACATGGCTGGTCTTTTCCCAGCCGTGATTGCCACGCGCCTGGCGCCACACCGCGCGCAGAGCAGCGACCCCCAGCAGAACCTGATAGGGCAGATAGGCGATTACGAGCCGCAGCATGTCCACGGGTCGCGCGCGCAAACCGTGGGACGCGGTGAACTCATGCAAGCCAAGCACGCCGATCAACAACTGCAGCATGAGCATGTACAACGGCAAGCTGCTCAGCATCGCCACCGGGACGGAAACTTTGGCCCCGAACATCAGCCACAGGCTCACTGGTACGTACACCAGCGTCAGCGCCTGAATCAGCGGAAACGCCAGCGTGTACAACGCCAGGAGCCGCTGCGGGAGGGTGGGCAGGTGGGACCAATCATTTTTGGCCAGCACCTGCAGGAAGCCCTGGTCCCAGCGCGTGCGCTGCTTCACGAATTGTGAAACAGACGGCGGAGTTTCTTCGCGGGTAACGTACGCGTCGTCATAGATCACGCGGATGGGCACCCGCTCAGCGCTGAGTCGGATGCCGATGTCCGCGTCCTCGGTGAGGCAACCCTCGTCCCAGCCACCCAGCTGTGACAGGAGCTTGCGCTGGATGAATACGGTGTTGCCGCCCAGAGGCACCATTCCGACGTGGGCGTGATAGTGCATGCGACTCTTGAACCAGAAGAAGTACTCCAGGACATTCAGGGCTGAGAACCAGCGGTCGGCGTAGTTCATGAGCTGTACACCGCACTGGATGACGGGAGTGGCGGCTGGACCCCCACGGGTGACGACCGTATTGACGACGTTGAGCAAGTCCGGATGGGGCTCGTCCTCGCTGTCGAAAATCGTGACGATGTCACCGGTTGCTGCGCGCAACCCGACGTTTAGCCCGTGCGGCTTATTGATGGGTGGGCTGCTGAAGCTCAGAAGCCGCACGTGGCGGATTCCCTGACGGCCGAGCGCGGCCAGCTTTTCACGGACCTTGGCGATGGTGCCAGCGTCGCCTGCTTCGATGATGATCAGCACCTGCACCAGCCCGCGCGGATAGCGCAGATCGACCACGCGCTGGATCGTGTCCTGGATCACCTCCTCCTCGTGGCGCGCTGGCAGGAGTAGGGTGAAGCGCTGCCGGGGCGCTTCGAATGTCCGCGGAGCGCGGTTGCGCTCTGACTTTTGTCCATCCTCCCAGACGTACAGCATCAACATCGTGGAGTAGGCGGATTGCGCGGTAAGAAGCAGCGACAGGAGCGCCAGTGCCAGCTCGGCTGGATTCACGATAAGCTGCCCGAGTCCAGGTGAACGGCAAGCTCCACTGGGTGCCCAGATCGCATGCGCGCTGGCGTACCCTGGGCCAGTCGCAGGGTCACCAGAAGCCAGATCGCCTCGGCCACGATGCGCCACGACATTTTGGAAGCGCCGTACAGCCGGTCCCGAAAAGTGATCGGGACTTCCACCAGGCGCAGCCCGGCCCGAGTGCAGGCGTGGTTGACTTCAACCTGGAACGCAAAGCCGTTCGCGCGCAGGCCGGCCAGGTCGACGGCCTCGAGGGCTTCGCGACGGAAGCACTTGAAGCCGCTGGTGCAGTCGTGAACAGACAGGCCGAGCACGAGTCGGGCGAGCAGGCTGCCGCCCTTACTGACGGTGTGCCGGAGTGCTGACCAGCCGAGCACCTCGCCACCCGGCACCAGGCGCGAACCGATCGCGACGTGCGCGCCGGCGGGCCCGGATGTCGCTTGGAGAAGCCGCGGCAGATCCGCGGGCCGATGGGAGAAATCGGCGTCCATCTCGACAACTCGCGCGTAGCCAGCCTCGAGTGCGTTGGCGAACCCGAGCATGTACGCTGAGCCCAGGCCAAGCTTACCGTCGCGGTGCAGCACCTGGATGCGGGTGTCGGCGGACGCCAGCGTGTCGGCCACTTCGCCAGTCCCATCAGGCGAAGCATCGTCGATGATCAGAATGTCAAGTGCGGGGTCGACCGCCAGCACCTCTGGCAGTAAGCGCGGCAAGTTGTCGCGCTCGTTGTAGGTAGGAATGACCACAAGTGTCCGAGTCGCTCTCGAGGGCGGACCGGGCGAGACCAGGGCGTGCATACCAGGAATACGCCACCGCCGCGCCCATAGTTCGGTCCTCCTGGCGCCGTGATCTTGCGCCGGCGGCAAAAAAAAGGGCGGCGCCCAAGCCGGGCGCCGCCCTTACGCCCCAGGTTTTAGTTCCCGCTCTTCGGGGGAACCAGCGACTGGTCGCGTGCTTCTTGCTTGGCTGCGGTCTGGGCCTCGTCGACGACCTTGCCCACCTTGTCCATCGTGTCCTGAGTGAGCTCTTTTGCGCTACCCATGAACCGATCGCGGGTCTCGCCGAGCAGCTGGTCCTCGCCTGCCGTCGAGGGGACGCTGCCAGCCAGCGCTCCGCCGATCGCAAGCGCAACCGCACCCACGAGCAAGGGGTTCTCGTCGAGCTGCCGTTGCAGGAACGTTTGTGCGCGCTGCACCTGCTCGACGACTTGGCCACCTGTCTCTTGAACCTGGTCCATCACCTGACCGGTGGTGTCCTGGACCTGGTCGACGACGCTGGCGGCCGTACCCTGGACCTGGTCAACTACCCGGCCGGCCGTCTGGCCCACGCGAGTGGCCGCCCCTGCATCGCTTCCGGCCGGCCGGGCGGACCTTCCGTACGCGTCTGGGTTGTACCCGCGGGTGCTGTACTCGCGGTCGTAATAGCTGGACCCGGATCGCTGGCCCGTAGAACCGCTCGGTCGGTTCAGCAACATCCATCCAACGCCGAGACCGACCAGCGCGGCAGGCATCGGGTTAGCTTTGACGGTTTCCATGACACTCTGGCGCCACCCGCCTGCGGTGTCGGTTGCACTGCGTGCCATATGTTCGACCTTTCCTAGCGTTGCGTCGCGCAGCGCCAACTTTGCCTGCCCGGTCACATCTCGGACCTGCGTCATAACGTGATCGGTGATTTCGCGGGCGGCCTCTTTGGCTTCGCGGATCGCGTAGTCGGTGACATCGTGAGCGGTGTCTTTGGCCTGCTCGGACAGCACCTCCGGATCGAGTCGTTCCTGAATCGCTTCGATGGTGCTCGTCATGTCTGCGCGGGTGTGCTCGATTTCCACGCGCGCCGCCGCGGTCGTCTCGTTGCGGTCGGAATCGCCCTCTTCGATTATTTCATCTGATCTTTGGCCCATTGGGTGTCCTCCTTGAGCGTCTCCAACGTCTCGCGCGGCGCGAGGTCGGCATGCTTCAGCGCAGCCAGGCCGCGTTGCACCAGAAAGCCCCCGATAGCGGCCACGACGATGCCCACCAAAAGCGCTGACTGCCACCAGCCGAGACCGGCGGCGGCCAGACCGATGATCAGCGCGGCCAGAAGGGCCAGTAGCCCGGCGTATGCCACCAGGCCGCCGACGGCGATCATCGCCGCGTGCTGGGCTGCCCCGGTGACCTTGTGGGTCATCTCGGTGGCGGCGAGGCTAACCTCCTGGCGTACCAGTGCGCCCATGTCCCGGGCGAGGTCGCCGAAGAGTTCGCCCAGCGAGCGTTCGTCTTTGCGCGCCTGCATCAGGCGTTCTCCGCTTCCGGCCTCCTCCAAGGATCAGTCGGAATCACCCGCGGCCTAGCGCTCTCGCCCAGCCCGGAGGTGACCTCTGGCGCCCTGGTCAGCCTGTCCGGCTCGACCGTGCCAACTGGCCCGGGCGGCCGATGCGCCGTGTCGCGGCCAGACGGGATTTGCGACGGCAATTGCGCCGGGCGCGAGCTGGCGTACCCTCCATACGGGGCACCGCTCTGAGACGGGCTGGGCAGGGCTCGCTGACGCTGGGACCCGCGTTGTCCTGAGCTCTTGAGGAAGCGCGCTCCGGCGAAGCCAAGCGCCACCGCCGTCGCCAGGAACACGCCGGGTCGACGGCGGGCCAGGTCTTCGACGTCGCCGAGGAGCTGGGGCACGTCGCGGGTCCTCAGATGATTGGTGAAGCCCTCGACACGTTCTGCCGCTTTTTCGACGTACCCGCCGACCGTGCCCTGGTCCTGCTCATTGAGATGCTGACCAGTCTGACGGAGCGCCTGGGCTACCGTCACCAGGCTGTCGACCGCGCGATCTTTTTGTGACTCCAGCTGTGAAGTGGCCTGTTGTTTCGCCTGCTCGGTCACCTGCCCAGCGGTTTGCTGGGCCTTGTCGAGGACCTCTCCAGCCTTTTGCTGGGTCTGATCGACGATGCCACCCGGCTCTCCCCCGGCGGGTTTGCCGGACGAGCTCGGGACGGGCGATGCTGGAGGCGTGGGATTCATGGCAAATGTTCATCCTTTCGCTGTCCGCCGCGTCCACGACATGCGCCGCAGCAGGTACCTGCAGGCGTACGTCGAATGGCCTATGGCAGCGCCCCGTCTTGAGCAAGCTGCGTGCCAGCGCCCAATCTGCTACACCTGCAAAAGCGCACATCTCTCAAACAAGCTGACCGTCCTGCGCAGTCAGAGCAGGGGCTTCCTCCAACGGTAGGCGCACCACGAACCGGGCTCCGCGGCCCACGCTGGAGTCGACCTGGAGTGACCCGCCATGAGCCTCGGCGATGCCGCGTGCCAGGTACAGGCCCAAGCCCAGGCCGGCCGAAGCGGAGCCGGGCGCAAATCGCTGAAACAGCGTTGGAAGCACCTCCGCTGGGATCCCGGGCCCGTGATCCTGGACGGTGGCAACGGCGCAGCCTTGACCTGCTTCCAGTTCAATCAGGACCCGCTGATCTTCGGGCTGCACCTTCAGCGCATTCGACAGGAGGTTCTCGAAAACTTGCCGCAGACGCGAAGGGTCGGCTGAGATGACCAGCTCGTCGATCTGAGCCTGCACGTCCACGCGACCGCTGGAGGCGAAGTCGCTAACCGTCTGAGCGACCAGATCGAGCAGGTCGATGGGCTGCTTCGTCAGGTCGAACAGACCTTGATCCAGCCGCGCGGTATCGAGCAGGTCCAGAACCAGGCGGTCCAGACGATCGAGGCTACTGATGAGCGCCTGGGCGTCGCCTACGTAGCGTTGGTGTCCTTCACGCAAAGCTCGCTTGGCCAATAGCTGGAGCCGACCCCGGAGCGGGGTGAGGTAGTTGCGGAAGTCGTGAGCCAGGACCGTAACCAACTCTTCGGCCGCCGCCCGCCGGCCCCGGCTAGCGGCCTCAGACGTCGTCAGCTGCATCAACTGCGTGCGGTGCGCCACCATCCCCACCCAGCGGCTAATGGTCGCCAGAAAGCGTAAGTCCGACTCGCTGAAGAACTCTGGTGCAGCCGAAACAGCCGCCAGCACGCCCGCTCGTACGCCGGCCACCTCCAGAGGCACGCTAATTTCGGAGCGTACCCCCAACCCAACCCGGATTCCACGCAGCTCATGCGTGTCCTGGTCCACGCGGCCAGCGCGCCGGAACGTGCCCAGCTCGAAGACCTCCACCATGCGCCCACCATTGGCAACCGGCAACAAATGCAAACCCAAAGCGTGTTGCTTACGCCCCATCGGCGTTGGGCTGGTGCCTCGAGCGACGAGCGTTGCCGTAGATGATTCATACAGGAAAGCGTCCGCTTTATCTGCGCCAAGCGCATCCGCCACAGCCTGAGTGGCAGCGTCGAGCGCGGAGTGCAGGTCGCTCGGATCGATCTCTAACAAACGCTCGAGCGTGCTGAGCAGCCGGTTCTGACCAGCGGCAAGCCCGCGTTGACTTGCCCATGTGGCAAGCTCGGATCGCGACGCAAGGCCAGTTCGGCCCAGAATCTGCTGGACGTGATTGGCGGCTGTGCCATGGCTTATCACGAGTTCCGCGGCGATCTGCTGGTTGGTGTAGCCGCGAGCGACAAGCGCAGCCACGTCACGTTGCCTGGCGGTCAGCGCCTGTCGGCCGGGCTGGTTTTCGTTTTCCGCTCGCTCGGACATCCACCCCACGATACCTCCAGGCAGTCAGGTGTGGACGCACGCCACCCTAAACTTCGAGCCTGGTGCGTTCCGGCTACGCTATACCTGCCCGCGAGCTCGGGCTGAGGGGGCGAAATGCAGATCGGGCTGATGATGCGCAGCAGCCAGCACAAGGCACCCGGGTGTGGTCGCACAGTCCGCTGGAGCGAGCTGCGTGAGTTGGCCAGGCTTGCCGAAGACATTGGCGTCGACACCCTGTTCGTAGCGGATCACCTGGTGTTTCGACCGGCGCCTGGTCTCACGATTCCAAATGGTCGAGCGAGTGGCGTGTGGGAAGGCTGGACGCTCCTCACCGCACTGTCACAGGTGACCCAGCGCGTACGCCTCGGGCCGTTTGTGGCTTGCACTACTTTCCGCAACCCCGCCCTCCTGGCCGAGATGGCCGACACCTTGGACGAGGTGAGCAACGGGCGTCTGATTCTGGGTCTCGGCGCAGGCTGGCACGAGCCCGAGCATGCCGCTTTTGGCTACTCGTTCGAGCCGCGCGTCAGCCGCTTCGAAGAGGCGCTGCAGATTATTGTGCCATTGCTGCACGAGGGCCACGTTGACTTCGAGGGCCGCTTTTATCAAGCACGTGAGTGCGAGCTGCTGCCGCGCGGACCGCGCGCAGGCGGACCGCCAATCTGGATCGGCGCGCGTCGACCAAGGATGATGGCGCTTGCGGCCCGGTATGCCGATGCCTACAACACCGACATGCTGCAGGACCCAGCCGACCTTGACGGGGTACGCGCCGGCTTCAAGATCTTGGACGATGCGTGTCGATCCGTGGACCGCGATCCGTCAACCATGCTGCGCACCTCCGGCGCCTTTGTAGCGCTCGAGGGTGCCGCGAATGATCCGGCTGGCCTGCCCAGCGGTTACGTCTCAGGCTCGACCGGGGAGGTCGTGGATTGGTTCCGCCGCTTGAGAGCTACCGGCGTCGAACACGCCACGATCTGGCTGTCACCCTGGAATGCTCGTGGCCTCGAACAGCTCGCGCCGATTGTCGAAGCGGTGCATCGGTTGTGAGCGACCCGCACCATCTCGAGCGGTTCGTCGTCGCGCAGAACGCTGGCGGCACGTATGACCGGGCTATCGGAGAGTTGCGACGGGGCCGGAAGACAAGTCACTGGATGTGGTTCGTGTTTCCTCAGATCGCGGGTCTCGGACAGAGCCCAACCTCCAAAATGTACGCTGTCGCGTCGCTGGAGGAGGCGCAGGCGTATCTGCGGCACCCGGTGCTCGGCCCGCGCCTGATCGAGTGCGCCCGTACGGTGGTCGAGACGCGGGTCGAGAGCGCGGAAGACATCTTCGGCGGGATTGACGCGCAGAAGCTGCATTCGTGCGCGACGTTGTTCATGCGCGCGGCACC
Source organism: Chloroflexota bacterium (assembly GCA_051006215.1). Classification (GTDB taxonomy): domain Bacteria; phylum Chloroflexota; class UBA6077; order UBA6077; family CF-72; genus CF-72. Next base: position 8,267 of record JBPCIO010000337.1, on the reverse strand, counting down.
CGCCGAATCGATGTTCCGGCAGGTGCTCGATCAGTACTTCGGGGGGGTGCCTGACACGGCCACCGACCAGCGCCTCGGCTCGATCAGGTGAGCGCGGCCGCAGCTTCGGGTCCGAGCGCTAGCGCGGCGTAGATCTGCAGCATGGCTGACTGGTCCAGCAGTCGGTGCGGCTCGGTGGTCCGATTACGACCATAGACGAAGTTGAACAGTCCTGTAGACGGGTCGCGTAGGGTGGTCCAGACATGGTCGGCGTAGGCTTGCATCGCGGCTCGGTAACGCTCGTCGCCGGTTTCTGCGCCCAGCAGCAAGAGGTTCCTGAAGAAGACCGCGTTGTACGCTGGCGGCTGGCTGAAGTCTGGGCCGAAGACTTCCAGCGAGGTGTCCGAGAGAGTGCGTGCGGTCTCCAGCAGCGCCGGTTCGTGCCCGATACGGTAGAGCAGCACACTTGCCCCGATCATTGTGCCCTGGTTGTACGTCAGCTGGCCTGGGTCGACCACGCCCGCGAGGTCGACGTGGTCCCCATACAGCCCGTTCGTTCCGCGCAGATACGTATTGACCCACGTATACATACGGGTGGCCCACTCGAGGTAGTACGGCTCAGACCGGTCGCCGGCTTCGTACAACTGCAGGCCGAGTTCAGCACTCGAAGCAGTAGAGACGGTGTTGCGGTGAACGAAGCGCGGGTTGGGCATCTGTTGTGACCACCAGACTCCGCCCGGTGCTGGGTGGGTGGGGTCAGCATCCCAGCCTGAGACCGCGAAGTTGAACACCTGTCGGGCTCGCGCGAGCGCTGCCGGATCACCAGAAATTCGGTATGCTTGAACCAGCGCCAGGCCCGTCCAGGCGTTGTCGTCGAAGAATTTCCGGTCGCCGCTGCCGAATGGCGGCTGCATCGACGCCGAGTACCCGGGCGGTCCTGCGGCCGCATCCCAGTAGGGATCAAACGCCAGGACTGTGTCCGGCGCGGGATCCCCACCTGCCAGCCGGGACGTAGCCAGCAGTCCAGTTACGGTCTGCGTGAGTGGCCAGAGCGTGGCATACGCGCCGACCTCAGACGGAGCGACCTCGAGGAAGCGCGAGTTGTCTGCTCCGAATTGCTGCTGGATGACCGCCTGGGTAGCGCGCGCACGCTCGGCGTTGCGGTCGGGAATGGCCGGCTGGGCGCCGGCCGCCGCTGGCATGACGCGCGCCTGGGGGCCGATCAGCGGAGCAGCTACCAGCCAGCCCATCGCCGCGGCCACGATGGCCAGTGGCGCAAGTATGCGAACAGTTGCGTGCATCGCCACTTGCTTTCCCACGCGTACTATGCCTCGCCCAGGCGAGCGTGCATAGTAAATGTGGTCGAGAGGTTATTGCGAGCGTACGCCGCGCAACCTTGCCGCCACCACCAGCGGGAGCAGGGTGAAGACCATCAGCAGCGCGATGGCCGCTGCCGAGACGAGGCTGCCGGCCCGCAGCGTCGTCGATTCGAACCGCAGCTCCACGGTGTGTCCGCCGGCCGGCACGGCCACGGCCTGCAGCGCGCCGTCGGCGGCATACACACCAACTGGCTGGCTGTCTACGTAGGCCTTCCAGGCGGGATAGTGCACCTCGCTGATCATGAGCAGCCCGGCCGAGTCGGAGGATGTGCTCACGACCAGGTGGTCGGGCGAGTCCTCCGTAACTGCAGCCCGGTCCAGCGCTGGCTCGGAAGCGGGTGCGAGCGGCGGCGGCGCCTCCTCCAGCAGCGCCACCTCACGCGGGTCCACCTGACCACTCGTGAGATCGGCCAGCGCCACCGGCTGCGCGGCCTGCCTGGCGGCGTGCACCACCCAGGCCCGCGGCAGCGCGGATGGGTTCTCGAGGACCTGCACCTGCGAGTCTGCATAGACGCTGTGCGTGAAACGGCCTAACGCGGCGGCATCCCCTGCCTCGAGTGGCGGTTGGCGTGGGATCACCAGGTAGCGGAGGTTCAGCAGGTCAAGCAGGCGCGAGCTGAGCCCAGCCGGGAACACTTCGGCGTCGTGGTAATTCTGCGTGCGGCCATTGAGCGCCGCCAGATACGCGTCATATCGCGCGAGATGGCTGGCGTCGTATCCCTGCACGTCCTCCAGGCCAAGTGGCAGGGCGCGATTGTCCACCTGGAGGGCGGATGTGCGCGCGTCCAGAAAGCGGGTCGAATACGGCCACGGCTCCCCGTCGAGGCTGGGTGCGTAGCCCATGTACCGGTCTGGAGACTCCTTCAGCCGGGATTGAAGAAAAGCCGCCGCGGCGTTGGGTTGGTAGTAGGTCCCGAGATCCACCGGCGTGAGCTTGTCCCCGCCGTTGAGTGGGTCCGTCAGCGCCCAATCGGCACGCGCCTTTGCGCTCCCGTTGGCCAGGTCGGCCACGATGACGAGGACCACCAGAGTCGAGACGAGCGGGCCGGCGCGCGCAACGCCATGAAGCGCGCGCCCCCACCAGGATTGTTTTCGGAGCGCCGACACTGCCGCACCCGCCAACAACGCGGGGCCAAGGTAGGCGATGGTCAGGATACGCTCCGGCGCGTGCGGGTGGAGCCGAGCGAAGCCAGGCAGCGCGCGGTAGAGCAGCCAGTGCAGGGGTGTCTCGACCGTGCCTGTCACCAACAGCGCCAGGAGAGATGTCGAACCGAAGTACGCAAGCTGGTGGCGGAGCGGTGCTTTGATGACGACACATGCGAAGGCGGCCAGCGCGAGCACGCTCGCGCCGGCGTACCAGAACCCCGGCGTGATCAGCAGGATCCAATCCTTGGGATGCAGACCGCCCACGCTAGCCTCGCGGCCGGCGTACCCGCCCGCCAGGTTGGACAACGCATTGAACTCGAGACGGGGAAGCAAACCTGCCGCGTCCAGAGCTGCGCCGAACAGCAGGACCCCGGCAGTATGTGCCAGCAGCCGGCGCAGCCTGGCACCCGCACCGTCTGGCAGGCCGGCGGGTACCACGACGAGTGTGCGAAAGGCGATGTACCCCCCGACCATCAGGAGGGCGTAGTAAGCGCCCTGGCCTAGCCACGCCGCCAGGATTTGACTAACCGCCAGCGCAGCCAGGCCCCACCACGCTATCCGCACGACCCAACGGTCACTCAGGACTGCCAGTTCCACGCCCAAAAGTGCCAGAGGTAGCCAGGCGTAGACGCTGGCAAACGCAAAGCAGCACAGGTTCTGCACCTGAAAAAAGCTGGTGTTGGCATACGCCACCCCGGCCAGCACCGCGCCGAAGCCGTCCAGGCCGAGCACGCGCGCCAGCGCAAACGCTCCGAATCCCGCCAGGAGGGGGTGAAACAGCAGGTATAGCCTGGCGCCATCGGACATGGGCAGGACCGTGAACAGCACCATTGCCGGCAAGTACGTCCACCCGGACAACGGGTTGGCGGCGAACGGGGTCCCCGAAAACACGGCTGGGTTCCAGCCCGGGATGTGGCCGGCGCGGAGCGCCTGGCCGAGGAAGGCGTACCATGGGTAGAACTGGCTGACGCTGTCCAGACTCGCCAGCGTCTCCGGCGCGAACAGGTGTGGCTGGGCCAGGGCTGTCAGGCCGGCGAGCGCCGCCAGCATCCCCAGATCGCCGTAACGCCTGGTCCGTACCGGCTTGAGCGCTTCTACCCGCGTCGGCCGATTGCCGGCCTGCGGCGCCTGGAGCGGTGCGACCGCTGGCGGCGAACCGGCCATCGCCTCAGGCGGTGACGCGCACGCGCAGGCTGGGAAAGCCTGTAGCGCCCTCGGGCTGAGTGTCGCGGTAGTCGCTCGTCTGCATGCCACCCTGGCGGTCCGTCGTTCGAGCGACGAGCGTGTAGTCGCCGGGTGAGCTTGGCTGCCAATCGAAGGTCCAGAAGGCCCATGTCAGCTCGGTACCCGGATAGTCGATATGCGCCGCTTGCCACGTCTGGCCACCGTCCTGGCTCACGTCCACGCCCGCGACACCCCGATTCCCAGCAAACGCGTTTCCCCGGACTGGGATCGACGCGCTCGGCACAAACGGCGTCTGAAAGGCACCCGCGAAGAACGTCGAACGATTAGGGACGACAAAGTTCGGCCCCCACCCTTGCAGCTCGTAAAAGCCCTTGACGTGCTGGTCGTCGAGCTCGACACGTGTGACCCACTTGGGGCTGTTGAGGCCGAACAGGCCTGGTGTCAGGATGCGCGCCGGGAAACCATGGTGGGGTGGAAGTGGACTGCCGTTCATGGCGTAGGCCAGGAACGTGGTTGCCCGCATGGCTACTTCGAGCGGATACGAGACGGTATAGCCGTCCGCACCGTAGAAGATGACCTGGTTGGCGGTGCTGCGCGGCCCCGCAGCTGCAAGCAACTCGCGTAATGGCAGGCCTTGCCAGCTGGCGTTGCTCATCAGTCCCCCACCAACGTAGTTGCTGATGCACATCAACGTCGTTTCCTGAGTTGTGGACGGCAAGGCTGCGATCTCATCGAAACGGTAGGCGCGGGGTCGGTCGACCAGGCCGCCGATCTCCAGTCGCCAGACTTCTGGGCTGGGCAGCGGATCGACGATGTTTTTGGTGACCGTGTAAAAGCGATCGTTGGGCGTGATCGGCTCGAGGTCGTCGCCGCGGTATTCGGTGCCGTCATACGTGAAGGTTGCGCGCTCGAAAAGTTGGCGAACAAGGGATCCGGTCAGCACCGCCAGCACCACGCCAGCGCCGCCCAGCAGCAGTCCCCGGCGGCCTCTGGAGACACCCGGGTCGGCCACGGCGGAGCTGGCCGCATGGGCGAAAGCAAACGCACCGCTGAGCACCAACCCGTATGCCGCATAGCACACCAGCAATCCGGCCTGAGTGGCCAGACGAGCGGAGCCCGGAGGCAGACCGCGAAAATTGGTGCCCAGGTTCGGCCACAGCAGCACGATGCTCAACAGCCACAGCGCGCCAACCGCCACAATGGCCATTGGCCACGCATGCCGGTGGCGACACGCGTACGCGGCGTACGCGACTCCGGTCAGCAATCCGACAACCAGCTGGCCGGCGATCACTCCGCCGCCGCCAGCCTGCTTGAGGCCGCTGTAGCCGCCGAATTGATCTAACAGCGCAAAGAATTGCTTGATGCTGATAAAGGCGGTCAATCGATCTCCAACCATCTCGGATGGCGTCGGCAGCCCGAACTGGTCGCGCAGGATCAGCAGAAGCAAGGTCATGACGAGAGCGCCCGTCAGCCCAGCCAGAGCTCCGACGAGGAGTGCGGCGCGAGGCGGCGCCTTGACCAGGCTCACAGACTCCACGCCAGGCCACATTTGCGGCACGAGGCCGGCGGGTCAGGCGAGTAGAGGCGTTCCCGAAACTGCCGGTACGCTTCACCCGTCCACACTCCCTGGACCCCATCGCGGAGATAGTTGCCCAGGGTGAAGCTCTCGAACGGCGCGTCGGTGAACGGCGCGATGCAGCATGGGAGCGCGTTGCCCTGGGCAGTGATATAGGCCAGTCGGAGCGGCCGGCTGCACGCGCGCCAGGGCTCCGCCTGCGGCGGACGCTCCAAGATGCTCTCGCGCGGACTCAAGGCATCGGCGCCCCGGAAACTCACGCCGTGCGCTCGCGCGCGATGCTCTGCGTCCTCGATAATCGCCTCAGCCTCGTGCTGGTAGCCGGCATAGATGCTCTGGTCCTCGTTGGCCAGGGCGCCCGCATCGAAACCAAACACCATCCGCTGCAGGTAGACCTCGTCGACGCCGATGGCCGCAGCCAGGTCGATGACTCCTGGAAGCTCGGGCAGGTTCTCCCGCAAGCCAGTCACCCAGAACGAGAGCCGGGGTGATGACGCTCCCAGCGCGCGCTTTGTGTGCACCATTTCGGCCACGTTGGCCACGACACGCTCGAAGGCGGGTATTCCACGCAGCTTGAGATAGGTCTCGGGTGTGCTGCCATCGATTGAGACGCGCAGCTCGTCGAGGTCGCTCTCGATCAGCTCCACCTGGCGTCGACGCGTCAAAAGCGCCGCATTGGTGTTGAAGACAACATAGACGCCGCGTTGCTTGAGGTGGCGGATCATGGGTGCAAGATCGCGATTGAGCAATGGCTCGCCGATGCCCTGCATCACGGCACGGCGCAGGTCGGGCAGTTGCGAGACGAGCGCCTTGAATTCGTCGAGCGAGAGCTGTTTGGCACTCTCCTGCGGCGAAAATGTCAGCGGGCATGTCGCGCACTTGCTATTGCAGCGGTTGGCCACCTCGAAGTAGGCCTCGGTTGGAGAGGGCAGTGGAGTACCGCTTGCGGCGAGGTCGACGAGCGCGCGCCTGCCCACGCCAGCAGAGGAGGTCATTGATGCGCCCGAGGGGCTCGGCGGGATCACGTGCCAACAGCCTAACCCCCCGGCACCAGGCGAGGCTTACGATCCTTACGAGACTCCTGGCCAGGTGGTGCCATCGCGGCCCCCGACGCTCACGCTAAGCGCTGCTCCTGAGCCTCGGGTTGGCGATCTTATCCAGGCCCGCGGTGGTCATGAAGAGTCCGACGAACAGCACCACCGTCACGACAATTGGCGGCACGAACCACCACCACAGCTGCCTGATCAAGGCACCGTAAAAGATTGCCCAGTAGATGGTCAGACCGAGGGAGGGCTCATTTTGCGGGCCGAGCCCCAATGCAGAAAGTCCGATCGAGGCGAGGATTGCGGCCGCGATAGTACCCACGAGACTGGCAGCCACAAATGGCAGCAAGTTCGGCATGAGCTCGCGAACAATGATTGCGAGCGAGCTCATGCCATTCAGCCTCGACACCTGCACGTACGCCCGTTCACGGATCGTCAACACCTGAGCGGACGGTGCGGGCAGGCCACATCCAGGCCCACGCCGCAATGATCATTCCCATCTGCTCCACGGATACGCCGCTCAACATCGACGCGATCACGATGAGCACCATCAGGTTAGGTATCGTCAAAAACACGTCGATCAGCAGGCGAATGACAGCGTCGCCAGCGCCACCTGTATATCCGGCGTACAGGCCCAGCAGCGTCCCTACCGAGACCCCGATGACACCCGCGATCACGCCAATCTTGAGCGTGGCAGGCGTCCCGAATATCAGGTTGGCCAGCACGTCTCGGCCCTGCTGATCTGTTCCCAACAGATGCTGAAAGTCGGGTGGACGGGATGGTCTGCCGGCGCCCACATCGGCTTGTTCGCGCGTGACGAACCAGCTACCGGCTACGCCGAACAGCAGCACCAGCACAAGCACCAGGACACCGGCCACCAGAGACTTGTTGTTGCCAACGGCGCGCAACACTCGGCCGGGTCCGCTCTTCACGCTGCGATCAACCCTTCCGAACCTGGATGCGGGGATCCAGCAGCGGATACGTGAAGTCGAGTAACAGCAAAGCCAAGCCAACACTCAAAATGACAAACAACACGACGCCCTGTATGACGAAATAGTCATTGCCAGAGATGGCCCTGAACAGCAGAAAACCGATGCCCGGATAGGCGAATACCGTTTCAACCAGGATGGCGCCGGACATGATGCCGGCCAAGGAGATCGCCAGACCGGTTACTTGAGGCAACAGGGCGTTTCGCAACGAGTACCGTAAGAAGATAGTGCGGGAGCGAAGACCTTTGGTCATGGCCATTGTCATATAGTCCTCACCCATGATGGTGACCATCATGGCCCGCATGCCGAGGCCCCAGAAACCGACGCCCGCCAGAATAATCGATCCCGCCGGAAGAATCGCATGCCGGGCGATGTCCGCCACAATAGGCCAGCTAGGGGTTAGCCTCGCGCCTGACGTATACGCGCCAGAGGTTGGCAAAATTGGCCAGACCAGAGCCAACAAATAAATGAGTAGCAAGCCTAACAAGTAGTAGGGGATCGCTGAAAGAGTCATCAGCAACGGCACAAACACATTGAAAAGACGGCTCGTGTTTGGCCAGGCCAGCAAGGCGCCCAGAACAGACCCGACGACGAACGCCAGAATCGTGGATACGGCCAGTAGACCAATTGTCCAGGGTGCTGCTCGCAGAATCTCGTCGCGAACGGAGCCGGGGTAGAACGAGATGGAAGTGCCCAAATCAAACCGCGAGAGGTCGCGCCAGTAGTTGACATACTGTTGCCATAGCGGCTTGTCCAGACCAAACTTCTCATTGTAGATGGCGATCATCTGCTTGATGTTCGCCGCGTTGCCCCCGCCCTGAGCGGCGAACTCGTTCATACGCGCTTCTATCGGATTCGTCGACCTCAGGCGGGGGATAAAGAAGTTGATACTGACCGCAAAAATAACGACGAGGAAGAAGACGCCGATCCTGCGGATGGCATACGCGAGCGTCACGCCGGCGTGTGCGGA
>JBPCIO010000336.1:0-37379 GCA_051006215.1 Chloroflexota bacterium | reverse complement strand
AAGTACAGCCCAGCGGCCCCCACCGCTGTAACAAACGCTATGACCAGCGGCGCCAGCATCCTCGGAAGCGTACACGGCAAACCGAGTTCTTCATCGACCAACGTGGCAATCTCATCTACGCTCGCCTGATCTTCGGTGCGCAACCGGTGACAGTGGGGTCGCGATACATCACAATGGGAGATCGGCAACCAGCCAACAGGAGACACTACGATGATCGCGTCCACACGAGCAATGCAACCCTTTCGCGTGGTCCGGATCGCGGTGGTCGGAGCTGCGTTAGCGCTCCTGCCGCTCACCGGCGTTGCGCACGCGCAGACGAGCACGCCGCTTACGCCGGCCCAGGCCAGGGCAGCAGCCAATCTTGCGAACGATCTGGCTCAGTGCAAGCTTGCGGCAGCAGGCGTGAAAACAAGCGGCAAGCCGGGCATCAGCGGCGAGCTTCCGGCCGGCGTCGCCATGCCAGCTTGCGCCCCCGGCGCGGCGGCGACCACGCCTTCACCGATGCCCGCCTCAACTATGACGACAGGCACCTGCGCAGCGGCAACCCGCTCGTTGACCAAGCCGGAGCTGAGCCTGGTGAACGACTACGAGATCGCGATTGCGAAGGCGGCCAGCAATTTCACGGCGCCGCCTGTCATGTCGCCGGACGTCTCTGCGCTCATCGGCTGCCTGTAACTAGCCCGCTCGAACGTGGCGGCGTGCTTGGCACGCCGGCCCAGGCATGGCGAGATCAGCTGCGTTGGACCATGGGCTGACGATCGACGACGGCACTGGGTCGCTGTCGTTGCGCCAACCAGGCCGGAACACCGGGGCGTAGCAAGACCGCCAGCCGTGCCAACGCCGTAAAGTACGCCGAGGAGTTTGCCGCGCGTGGTCTGACTCGCTTCGTAGTCTGAGCTGTCACGGCTTCGACCGTGCTGTCGAGCCAGCTTCTACTTCAACCTTCGGGCAGCCGGGTCCCATCGGTCCCACGGAAGATCGTGGGCGAGGACCCTTTCGGCTCCGGCAGCCGACAAGAGTGGCTCCAGTCTGGCGCGCAGCGTATCGCGCAGGCCGTCAGGCCCGTCGCCGAGCAGGCCGGCCTCGACCAACGGGGTGAGTATGGGATCGTCGGCCTGGCCGAACCAGGTCAAGGCGTCGTCCCACACGCGGGCGAGTGCCGCGCCCATGTCTGCATCCGCGGGCTGCACCCGGCGCAACCAACCCGCGGCGTGCACCCAGTGCGCGGACTCTTCCTGTTGAATCTTGCGCGCGCGCTGCCGCAGCGGCTCGTAAGGCGACTCGGTAGCCGCAGATAGCAGCGTGGTGAGCGCAGTGTCGACCACCAGGTTCGCTGCCAGAAAGTCGCACCACGTGCCGAACGGGCGGTCCAGGCACGTCATTGCAGCGGTCGGACGCTGCTGCCAACCCTTTTCCTCCATGGGCCGCATGTCGAGCCCACGCGGAAAACCGCGCAGCAAAGGGTAGAAGGAGCGCGCGTGCCCGAGCTCGTCCTGCGCCATAGCCGCGGCGGCAACCGCCGACTCGAGCATTGGGGCGCCGGTACACCACTCGGCGTAGCGTCGCCCGAGCATGTACTTGTTGTCGGCGAGCGACAACAGCAGCCCGAAAACAGACGCATGCATTGACGGCTGCAAAGCATTGACCATGGCAAAGTCGGCCCGTTCGAGCATGACCGGGGCAGCCGCAGCTACAGCGCGGTCAAGCTCCTCTGGATCGCCCGCAGTCTCGAACGGACCGGAGGCGTTCATCTCGATCACGACGGAATAACGGTCCGCATCGCCTGCCGCGGTACGACCAGCATCTCGATCCATGGGTGCTCGTCGTAGATGCTCTGAGCGAAGAGGACCGCCATTTCCGGATCCTCGCTCGTCACCGTCCCGACCTGGTAGAGGGGCTCGTCGTAGCGACGGCGGGCGAACACGACCCAGCACGCGCGCAGGGACGGCTTGCTTTCTTCGCGAACTCCGCGCGCCCCGATGGCCGCAACGGTCGTAGTCACACCGATAGCCCCAGCCCGCGCATCGACTCGCGGGCGGAAGAACTCAGCCGGCGGGAGGTCCAGAGCGGGTCCCAGACCACGTCGATATCGACTCGGGCAACCTCAGGCTCGCGCAGCAGGCGAGCCCGGATGTCATCCTGGATCATGTCCATGGCCGGGCAACCCATGGCCGTATACGTAATGCGCAGCCTGGCTACCTGTTCAGCCTGGTCATAGTCGATCGAGACAATCAGGCCCATATCCACTACCGACACCGGGATCTCGGGATCCTCCACCTCCGCCAGGGCCAGCCACAACCGCTCGACGACGAAGGCTCCAGCATCCATCGCCATCACAGCGTCCGTGCCGTAAGCTTTGGCCAATCTGCGTGCGGCCGAGAGGCCCAATCACCAGTGCGGGCCATCATTGCGCCCCGGGCCTCCAGCCGCGTTGGATGGATGCGACGTACTCGTCGTTCATGGGACCGCGCGATTTCCAGCGCTCGAGGACTGCGTCCCAACTGACCGGGCCATCTTCGAACAACCAGCGCTTGTTCGGTGCATCGAAGCCTGCCGGAAACGGGACGTCCAGCACGTACTGACCTGAGTCCGCGTCAAGATGCGCCGGCACGCGCAGGCCGACGTCATCGCAGAACGGCACGACCTTGCTCATCCAAACCTGGCGCAGCGTATCGTTGCTGCGACCCTTGAACCCATAGTCGAGCTGCTCGGCATGTCGCTTTTCAGCGTCCGGCAGTCCGAACCACTCGACTGTGAGCATGAACATCCAGTCCGCGGCGCGCTGGAGCTGTGCGCGCTCCACGACGTCCGGAGCCAAGCGTCGGATCCACTGCTGGCCATGCCGAAGGTGGAAGGTTTCCTCTTTGTCGACCTTGGCCAAGGCACGTTTCCATGGCCCGAAGGTCGTGGAGTGGTAGACGTCGCTGAGGAGCTCGTACCCAGCCTGATCGTAGAACGCGTTGGCCATGATCAGCTCGTACCAGGTGTCGAGCGGCACGTCGAACGCGTACGGGTACTTCCACTGGCGAGCCGGCCGCTGGTAGATGAGCCAATCCTTGTCGGCACCCAGGTCCTCGAGCAGGCGATACGCGATGTGAGCATGGGCCAACTCGTCTTGGACGATGCTGATGGCCGTACCGAAAGCGTTCAGGCTGGGCGCATCCTGGGCGGCGCGGAAGTAGGCCGGCGCGCTGATCAGCTCCGTGTCGGCCGAGACCGTTAGGATGCGCTTGATGCCTTCCAGGTAGGTTGGCGACATGTGCTCCAGGCCCTCGACGAGCTTGCCGCTCTTGATGCGCTGGAGCGTCGTGGCCTCAGTATTCAGCTCGAGTGCCATTGTCGTCTCCTCCCCTGGCGGGCGCAGTCGGCTCAGCTTCCCCGCCGTCTCGGCGCACACCTTCGAAGTAGCTGCCGCACGCCAGACATCGGTACTGGCTCAGCAGTAGCTGTGAGCCAAATAACGAGACCAGCTCTACAGAGTCTGAGCTGCAAAACGGGCACGCGGCAAAGCTCTGAGGCATCACTCAACCGGTGGTCACCACTGTACAGACTACAAGCGCAAGACGGCGGCGGTGAGGAGCTCGCCCGCCCCTACGCGCCTCCGAGCGACATCACACCAAACACTTCACGAAAACATACCCGCGCGAGAGCGCGCTCCACGTACACGCGCGCCATCTTTTTGCGCCAGGCGTAGCTCAGGTCGGTATTGTCCAGCGGCCGGGCGCCCTTGTACGCCGCGGCAGCGACGGACTGGATGGCCTCGGGGGTCGGCCGCGTCCCCACGAGCGACTGCGCCAGCTTCGACTGGTCGACCGGCGAGGAGCCGACTGCCCCCAGGACCAGTCGCGCGTCCTCGACAACGCCCTCGCTGAGCTTGACGGCGGCAGCAACGCCCAGGATCGGGAAGTCGAACGAGCCGCGTCTGCGCAGTTTTGCGTAGGTCATGTGCCAACCCTCGAGCCGCGGAAAGTCGATGCTCGACAAAATCTCGTCCGGACGCCGCGTCAGGTACAGGATGCCATCGTCGCGGAAGAACTCGCCGGCGTCGACCGAGCGTTCGCCGTTTGCGCTCACGAGGTTGAACCGAGCCCGCAGAGCCACGGCCACGGGAGCGGTGTCAGAACTGGAGACGGCCCAGCACCGTGAACTACCCGGCGCCACCCAGCACGTGCCGCCATCCTTCTTGAGACAGAAGTCGATGCTCTTGCGCCAATGGTAGGTCTGATCGTAGTACGTGCAGCGCGTGTCGAGGCACAGGTTGCCGCCCAGAGTGCCCATGCGCCGTAAGGCGGGTGTCGACACCAGGCCCGCCGCTTGGCTGAGGGCGGGGTAGCGTTGGCGCACCTGGGGATCGGTGGCGACTTCCAACAGCGGCGCCGTCGCGCCGATACGGACCCCGTCGGCATGCCACTCGATTAGCCTGAGCGAAGCGATGCCGCGCAAGCCGATGACGAGTGACGGTTCCTGCTGGCGGCGCTTCATATTCGGGTACAGGTCGGTTCCACCCGCCACGACCATCGCCCCCGGACCGTGTTCCGAAAGTATTGCAGCGGCCTCGCGCAGGTCGCCTGGCGCGAGGTACTGAAATTGGGGTAAGCGCAGCACGAGGCCAGCCTCGTCTCAGGCTGAGGTCTTCTGGAGAATGGGGAGGGGTCCATTCGGGCTCTCCCATGGCGGGTCGACCTTGATCACACGAGGAAACGCATATGTTGGGACCTGTGTCGGGCCGTAGCGCGCAGGCTTACCCCCAGCAGCGGCTTCCAGGGCGCGAAGGACCTTTTCAGGCGTGATCGGCGTCTCGTCAATGCGCACGCCCACAGCGTCGTACACCGCGTTGGCGACGGCCGGAATCACCGGCAGCAGCGGGCCCTGACCGACCTCTTTGGCCCCGAATGGGCCCTCCGGGTCAAGGGTTTCAACGAGGTAGGTGCGTATCTCGGGAGTCTCGAACGTGGTCGGGCTCTTGTATTCGAGCATCGACGGGCTGGTGTGCACGCCGAGCACGCGCGGGCCGCGCTGGCCTCGGAAGACCTGCTCTTCCATCAGCGCTTCGCCAAGCGCCATGTAGATCCCGCCTTCGACCTGGCCCTCCACGAGCGTTGGGTTCAATGCCCGACCGATATCGTGCGCCAGCCAGACCTTTTCCACGGTGACCCAGCCGGTAACGGGATCGACGTCCACCTGCACGACAGCCGCCGAATAGCTGTACGCGGGACTGGGTCCAACGCCCGAGCCCTTGAAGGGACCCCCAAGCTTCGGCGGTTTGTAGCTCCCCGTCGCGGTCAGGCCTCCGCCTCGGCTTTCCGCCAGTTTGACCAGCTCGGCAAAGCTCAGCACTGGTGCGACGCCGTCCCGGCGCGACAACACGCCTCGTCGCAGGACCAGCTCGTCGGGAGGCACGTCCAGTTCGTCGGAAGCGGCATTGACCAGAAGGGTTCGCAGCCGCGTGGCCGCCTGAATCGCAGCATTGCCGGCCATGAACGTCACGCGACTCGAGTAGCTGCCCAGGTCGATGGGTGTCAGGTCGGTGTCCGCCGACACCAGGCCAATCTGTTCAGGGCGAGCGCCGAGAGTTTCGGCCACTACGCTGACCAACATGGCGTTCGAGCCCTGGCCGATGTCGGTCTGACCACACGAGACGGTCACCAGGCCGCTGCGGTCCAGACGGATGTCAACCGAAGTGTGGGGCATGTCATTCCAGTACAGAGGCTGGCCGGCGCCACACATGTAGGCGCCCACCGCAAAGCCGAGTCCTTTTCCGAAAGGCAGCTGACCGTGCATAGAGGCGAACTGCGATTCGCGGGCAACGATGTCAGCGCACTGCTGCAGGCCATTGCTGGTGACGCGCAGGTGGTTGACGGTCTTGGTGTTCGCGCCGAGAAAATTCCGGCGGCGCAGGTCGAGCACCGGGATGCCGAGCCGCACCGCCACCGAATCGAAGTGGCACTCGAGTGCAAAACGTGGCTGGGGCGTGCCATGGCCGCGCTTCGGTCCGCACGGCGGCTTGTTGGTCAGGACGCGCACGCCCTGCCAGCGGTAGGCGGGGACGTGTTCGCACACGGCTTGCAAAGCGCCGGTGTAGTACAGCGACGCCGCACCGTAGCTGGTATAGGCGCCCCCGTCGACGTAGGACTTGAAGTCCATGCCGGTCAACTGCCCGGCGTCGGTCCAACCAGTCTTGACCCACATCAAAACCGGATGGCGGCCGCGGTGGCAGTAGAAGACCTCTTCGCGATTGAGAGCCGCTTTGACTGGCCGTCCGGTCAGCATGGCCAGCTTCGCAGCCGCGGCTTCGTGTTGAAACAGCTCCAGCTTACCGCCAAATCCGCCGCCGACCGGCGGTGCGATCACCCGCACCTGCTCTTCGCGCAGCCCGACCGCTTTGGCCAGCTCCTTGTGCACGTAGTGCGGTGACTGTGTGCTCGTCCACATCGTGAGCCGCTCGGCAGCACTCCACTCGACGACACACGCATGCTGTTCGATGGCTAGGTGGGTGTTGCCCTGGAAAAAGTACGTGTCTTCGAAGACGTGATCGGCGGCAGCCAGCGCAGCGTCCACATCGCCAAACTCGAGGGCAGCGGCGCGATGGGCGTTGCCGTACTTGCCAGCGTGGATTGGCTCGCCCAGCTTCGTCAAACCTTCTTCGATAGAGAGAAAGGTTGGAAGCTCGGCGTAGTCCACCTGGATCAGGTCGAGCGCGCGGTCGGCGGTCTCTTCGTCGACTGCTGCCACGGCTGCCACGGCGTCGCCCACGTAGCGGATTTTGTCGCTGCACAGCGCCTCTTCGTCCTGGCCGACCGGCAGCACGCCGTATTTGACGGGCAGGTCGCGTCCGGTGATGACACCGAATATGCCCGGCAACGCCTTCGCCGTGGACGTGTCGACGGACAAGATGCGCGCATGCGGACGTGTGCCACGCAAGAGCCGGCAAAATGCCATCCGAGGGAGCTTCAGATCGTCGGCGAAACGGGCGCTGCCGCTGGTCTTGGACAGCCCGTCTGGTCGGGTGATCGACGTACCGACGACGTCGAGCTCGTCGGGAGCAAGCGTCACATTAGCACCGGTGGCGTCGGGCGCAGACGATCGGCCGCGAGCTCCACGGCCTGGAAGATCTTCACGTACCCCGTGCAGCGGCACAGATTACCGGACAGCGCCTCGGCCACCTGTTGGCGCGTCGGATCGGGAATCTCGTCCAACAACGCTTTGGCAGTCACCAGCATGCCGGGCGTGCAGTAGCCACACTGGGCCGCGCCGAGCTCGGCGAAAGCAGCCTGGAGCGGATGCGGAACGGAACCGGCGGCCAGACCCTCGACGGTGACGATGGCGCGCGGCGCCTGGTACTCGATGGGCAACGCCAGGCAGGACAGGATCGGCTGGCCGTCGACGAGGATGGCGCACGCGCCGCACTCGCCCAGCTCGCAGCCGTGCTTGGTGCCGGTCAGGTCGAGGTCTTCGCGCAGCACCTCGAGCAGCGTCTTGTGAACGGGGACATACAGGTCGTGCTGTTTGCCATTGACGTCGAGCGTGAGGGGCACGCGTTGGGGCATGGGTATTGCCAGGACAACCACGCATTGTATCTCGCACCTCACCGAGCCAGTCAGTGGCTGCTGAGGCCCAGGCCGCGGGCTTCCAGTCGCACACCTTCCTCGAAGGTACGCGGAGCAAAGCCGAAGTCGCGGGCAGCGTCGGTAATGGCGAAGGCTTTGTCTTCGGCCAGACGACGGATCTGCTCAGGGGACACGAGCCGCGTCAGACGCGCGGCGAAGATGGCACACGCAATAGGCACAGGCATCAGCAGCACCTGGCGACCGACGGCACGCGCCGCGGTGCGGACAAGTTCGCCGAAGGCAAGCGGCACCGCGCCGGCCAGGTTGTACGCCTTCCCGATGCAGGTCGGGGTGTCGAGCGCGGCCACGACCGCCTCGGCCAGGTCCTCGACGTAAATCGGCTGCCACAGCGCGTTCCCGCACAGCGGGAAGACGGGCCAACGCCTGACAAACCGCAGCAAGCGGCTGATGTTGCGGTCTCGAGCGGTGCCATAGATCATTGTCGGCCGGAGCAGCGTCCACTCGAGTGACGAGCCCTGAACAGCTGCTTCCGCATCCACACGTACGCAGCGGCTGGCAGATGGCAGGCTGGTGAAGATAGCGGTGGTGCTGATGAAGATTGCGCGCTTGACGCCGCACGCTTCGAGCTGATGCACAAGGGCCGGGACGTGGCCGAAGCCCATCGACGCGCAGTAGACGAGTGTCGAAATGCCATGCAGCGGCAGCGGCGCCGCGAGATCGCCCACGCGCACCTCGAACTCCTGCGACAGGACCGATAGAGCGCTCGTCGACCGCGCCAGCAAGACCGGCTTCCGATCGGCCAGGCGAGCCGCGACGAAACTGCCCAGAAACCCTGTTCCGCCAACCAGCAGGACTGTGTCGGTCGACATCACGCACCAGCAACGGCGTCATGCAGGAGCTCGAGGTAACGGGCGGCGAGGGCATCGCGGTCGTAGTGCTGCTCGGCGAAGGCTCGGCCGCGCCGGCCCAGCTCGGCCCTGAGAGCTGGATCGGCACGCAGTTGGCCGATCGCTTCGGCGAGTTGATCACCGCGTTCGGGGTCGACGAGTAATGCGCCGCCAGAGCGGACCAGGATCTCGCGCGCTTCGCCGCGCACCGCACCCACGATCGGTCGACCGGCAGCCAGGATTTCGAACAGCTTCGAGGGCACGAACGCATCGAACAGCGGCACGTTGCGCAAGGGCACCAGACACACGTCCGCTGCTGCGTACAGGCCGGCTACGTCCGACTTAGCCACGCTTGGCCGCATGATCACGTTGTGCAGTTGTCGGCGCTCGCGCTCAGCCAGCAGGCGATCGCGGTCGGCGCCGTCGCCGACCAGCAAGTAGGTAACGTCAGGCTGAGCTGCCGCGGCCTCGAGCACGGCGCTCAACCCGTGCGACAGCCCGTGGCTGCCAACATACGCCACGACAAACTGCCCGTGTAGCTGGAGATGCGTTCGAAACGCGCGGCCATCGTTGCGCGGCGAGAACAAGCACGTGTCGGCGCCGTTGGGAATGACGACGAGCTTCCGTCGCGGAACCCCCTCGGCTGCGAGCCGAACGCTAAATGCGTCGGTGACCACCACCACGCATGCCGCCTGACGATACAGAAAGCCGGCCAGGCTTTCGAGTCCGCGCACCGCCACGCCCCGCCGCATCAGTCCCAGGCTGACGATCGCCGCCGGCCACAGGTCGCGCACCTCCAGGACGAACGGCACCCGCCGCAAGCGTGCGATCAGCCAGGCCGCGAGGGCCGAGAAAAGCGTGGGTGAGGAAGCGACCACCACATCCACCGCTGGGAGGCGGGGCAGTCCAAACACGATGGCCGTGAGCATGAACGAGAAGTGGGCGAGACCGCGGCGGCCGACACCCCGATTCGCGACGGCGTACAGCCAACACCGCAGAACGCGGATGCCATCCAGTTGTTCGGTCGACCACCAGCGGCCCCGATATTCTTCTGGAATCCGGCCGAGGGGGTGATTCGGGAACGTGGTGATGACGCTGACGTCGTTACCCGCGCGCACCCAGGCGCGAGCGAATTCGTGCACCCGTGCCGCCGGCGCTGCGGGCTCGGGCGGGAAGTAGTGGCAGACGTAGGCGACGCGCACCCGCTAAAGCTGGACCGGTAGTCCCGTCCGCACCGATTCGACCGCGGCGAACGTGATCCGGGTTACGTGAGCGGCATCGTCCGGGTTGACGGGCGAGGGTTGGCCAGACCGAACGGCGTCCAGGAATCCTGAGAGCTCCGCGGCGTGGCCTTTGTCCTGACGCGCAAACTTCGCCGTCAGGCGACGCGTCTGGCCGCCGGAGTACACGCGCAATGCTCGAAAGTCGTCCAGCACGGCCGCGGTGCCTCCGCCCAGCACCTCGAGATACTCCTTGGCCAAGCTCCGGTCGCCGCCGCAGGCGTACACGATGGTGCCGATCGAGCCCTCGGCGAAGCTCAGCGTGAGCGCCACGTCGTCGCCCGCGCCGGACGTGACCGGCTGAGCGTACACCGAGACAACTGGCGTGCCAGCCAGGTCGACCAGTACGTCGACCATGTGACACACCTCGCCGACCAGCCGCCCGCCGCCCTGAGCGGGGTCGACGACCCACGACGTCGCCGCCACGGCGCCAGCATTCACGCGGTATGCCATCACCAGCGGTGCTCGGCGCGCGGCATAGCCTCGCTTCAGTCGCTGGTAGGTAGGCGCGAAGCGTCTGTTGAACCCGAGCTGCAGGACGCGGCCACTGGACCTGCAGGCGTCCAGCAGGTCCTCGAGCTCGCCTTCCGAGAGCGCCATCGGCTTTTCCAGAAAAACAGCCTTGCGTGCTCGCAAGGCCGCGGCAGCAATGCTGGCGTGCAGGTCGTGTCGGGTAGCGACGATAACCGCGTCGATGCTGTCATCTTCGATCACCTGGCGCCACTCGGTGGCGGCGTAGGTGAATCCAAAACGCGCGGCCGTCTGCTGCGCGCTCGGCGCCGACGCGGTGACCACGGCCCGAAGGTCGACGTTCAGGTGCTTCAACGTCGGCAGCAGCACCGCGCGAGCGAAGCTGCCGGCGCCGATGACACCCAGGCGAAGGGTTCCGCTCGCCAGGGATCGAGCCGGGCGCATATTGACCCGAGTCTGGGTGGGTGCGACAGCAGTCGCGCGCTGGGGATATTCGAGCAAGATGCCAAGATGCGGCTCCACAACTTCGCCGGTGACGATGCGATAGGCGCGCTCTGCATCATCAATGGCGACCCGATGCGTGACTAGCCGCGACGGGTGTACCGCCGCGGCCGCCACCAGGTCGAGGAAGGCCTCCATATTGCGCTGCTCGGTCCAGCGCACGTAACCGACGGGGTAGTCGACGCCGTCTTCTTCGTACGAGCGGTCGTACCGCCCGGGCCCGTACGACCGTGACAACCGCACCTGGAGCTCTTTTTCGTAGTAGGCATTGCGCGGAACGTCCATCCCGATCATGCCCACGGCAACCACGACAGCGCGATCGCGGGCGAGGCTGGGCGCCAGCTGGATCGGGTCGTTGGATCCGGTGGCGGCTGCAATCAGAATCGCGTCGGCGCCACGTCCGAGGCTGAACGCACGCACCTTTTCGACCACGTCTGGATCGGACCGCAGACACGCGCCTTCAGCGCCCTGGGCCAGGGCAAGCTCCACCTTGTCGGCCGCCACGTCGATGCCGAACACCCGACAGCCAGCCGCTTTGAGCAGTTGGACCGTCAATTGTCCGACCAGGCCGAGGCCGATAACGACACACGCCTCACCGAGCCGAACGTCGGCGATGCGCACCCCTTGCAAAGCAATCGCGCCGACCGTGACGAATGCCGCGTCGTCGAGGCTGACCGCGTCCGGCACCTGCACCGTCAGGTTCCTCGGCACCGCCACGATCTCGGCGTGGTTCGCCTGGCCAGCGCCAGCGCAGGCGACCCGATCATCTCGGGAGAACGTGCCGCGTGCCAGAGCTCCGACGTCCAGGACGGTGCCAGCGCAGCTGTACCCAAGTGGGATGGCCACGTCAAGCCGGCTGCGGATAGCCTGGACGGTCGCGCCGATCCCGTCGCGAGCCATCTTGTCGGCCACCTGCTTGACAAGCTCGGGTCGCTGGCGAGCGGTGTTGAGGAGGTTCGAGCCACCGGCTTCGACCAGCATGCGCTCAGTGCCAGGGCTGATCAACGACCACTGGGTCTGGACCAGGACTCCACCGCCGGGTGTCGGTGGTGCGGGCACGTCGACGACGCGCGTCGCGCCCGAGCGACGGTATTGCAGGACCTGCTTCATGTCATGAGTGCAAGGGTGTGAGGAGGGATGATAGCCGGCGCAGCTCCGCGAGCTTGAGGCCGACCATGAACTCCTGGAAGGCATGGAAGATACACAGGGCGATGCCTGCGCGGCCGTCGAGGAAACCCCGGCGGAGGACGT
Source organism: Chloroflexota bacterium (assembly GCA_051006215.1). Classification (GTDB taxonomy): domain Bacteria; phylum Chloroflexota; class UBA6077; order UBA6077; family CF-72; genus CF-72. Next base: position 25,421 of record JBPCIO010000336.1, on the reverse strand, counting down.
ACATGTACACGAACAGCGCCAGCGGCTTGCCAGGCACCCACGGCCAGACGCGCTCGCGCAGGAACCGCTTGCGTTGAATCGGGGAAGCCATCAGGCTAACCGGCAGGCGCGCGCGATCGGGCGCGTCGCGTTCAGCCTTGAATCGCGCCGCCGCTTCGAGTGTGGAGTAGCGATTATGACGCGCCACGAACGCCTCGAGGCCGCGCCGATCCAGATGGAGCAGATCGTGGTGCAGGTATCCGGCCCGGCCGTTCAACACCAGGTGCTCGTGCACCTCGCGATCGTCGTAGCGCCCCAGTCGATGCCGAAACAAGCGCAGATTCCAACTCGGGTACCAACCGGCGTGGCGGATCCAGGCCCCAAGAAAGATGAAGCGACGGTTGAGGTAATACCCGTCGCAATCCGCATGTGCTAATACCGTCTCGATCTCAGTTCTCAGCTCGGGGGTAACTCGCTCATCAGCATCCACGATCAGCACCCAGTCGTTGCGCCATGGCAGGGTGTCCAGCGCCCAGTTCTTCTGGCGCGAGTACGACTCAAACGCGTGCTGCACCACCTGGGCACCGTTTTCGCGCGCCATGGCGACTGTCCGATCGTGAGAAAACGAGTCCACGACGAAGACTTCGTCGGCCCACGCAACGCTGTTCAGGCAGGCCTGCAGGTTCAACTCCTCGTCCAGCGTTGGTACGAGCACCGAGAGTGGGGCCTTCATGGGGTGGCCCTGGATCCGACGGCCCTGGTCAGGCTCTCGCGCACCCCGAGCGCATTGTCGCGCCACTGGAATTTCTTTCCGCGAGTGTAGGCAGATTCGGCCAGCGCGCTCGCGGACTCGCGTGACGCCAGCAACTCGGCGATAGCGCCTGCTAGGGATTCGGAGTCGCCAGGACTGTAGTAACGCGCCGCGTTGGCGCCAACTTCCCGGCAGGCGGGAATGTCGGCTGCCACCGCCGGCGCGCCCATGGCCAGCGCCTCGGCCAGCGGCAAGCCGAACGACTCACACCAGGTGGGAAAGACCAGCACACGTGAGTCCTGAATGAGTTTGGGCACCTCCTGGTTGGGTACGGCGCCCGCGAAGCGCACCAAGCCGGCCACCCCCAGGCGCTCGGCCAGGGCCACACTGCGTCGCGACCAGCGGGATTCGTCGGGTGTGCCGGTCAGGACTACTCGGACCCGCGGAAATTGGCGCCGCAGGTGAGGGAGAGCTGCGATGAGGACGTCGAATTCCTTGTTGATGCCGTGCTTGGACACACCCAGCACCACATCCTCGCCGGGGTCAGTCCATCGACGTTGTTGAAAGTTCAGCGCCACACCCCACAGCGCCACGTCGATTCTGGCCGCAAGATTCGGCAAACGGCGCACGAGGTCTTGACGCATGGCGCGCGTGGGGACCAGGATGCGTGCGGCCGCGCCTAGCGACGCCCGCAGCAGCGCCCAGCGAGCGTGCTCTTCGATCTGCTGGCGAACTGTCTCGCGCCGAAGCATCTGCCAGTAGGCATCTGTGAACGGGAGCGCGTTGCCCGCCTCCAATACGCTCGGGCACGCTGACCGGAGCGGCACGAAACTGCCAAACGACAACACTACGTCCGCCGCCCAACGGCGAGCGATGCGCGGTAATACGCGCTGTTCCCACACCAGGCGCCCGAGGAATCCGCGCGTCTGGGCGCGCTCGGCACGAGCGGTCCAATTCGACGGCAACGCCGGCAGGGCCGCAATCAGCTCGGGCTGGGCAATCAACAAGCCGGCGTCGTCACCCGCGAGAGCTGCGAGCTCGGGGGTCAGTCCGAGGACGTGCGCGTACGCACCGCCCATCCGCGCCGCGGGCGCGTAGATCAGGATTCTCATACGCCGAGTCTGGGCGCCTTCGACAACACGTCCGCCAACAACGCGTCGAATTGAAGAAACCGGTCCTCCCAACGGTGCCGCGTTGCCTCGGTCTGGCGTTCGGCGCGGCGCGCCTCGCGCCCCTCGGCTAGACTGGCCTCGATCTGCTGGACAAACGCTTCGGGAGTGTCGGCCAATCGCACCACGTGCGCGAGTCTGCGTAAGGCCGGCAGATCCGTCGCCACGACCGGCACGCCAGCCGCAAGATATTCGTAGGCCTTGATAGGGTCGGCGTGGTAGGTGACCGGGTCTTGCTTGAACGGGATCAGCGCGACGTCCATTGCAGCGAGATACCTGGGCAACGTCGCATAGGGTCGCTGGCCGAGCAGGCGCACGTTCGGTAGGTGCTGCACGGCGGCTACGTCGGTACCAACCGGCCCGATCAGCAGGAACGACCAGTCTCTTCTCGCGGTAGCCAGATGGCCGAGAAGCTGCAGGTCAACCCACTCGGACAGACCGCCGATGAAACCGATGCGAGGCCGCGGCACGCTCGACAATTCAGGTGCTGGCTCTGCGGGTCCGGAAAAGTGGTCCGTCGCCGCGCCATTGGGAATCCAGTGGGTGTTGGCGTTGAAGCGTCGGCGAGTCTGGGTGAGCGTCTCGGACGTGGCGATGACAAGGTCCGCCTGCTGACACAGGTCAACCTCCAATTCGGGCAATGTCGAGGGAAATCCGCGCACATGTGCATAGTCGTCGGCGCAGTGGTAGATCAGCGCCTGATGCGGAACAAACGGCAGCGCGTCCACAGCATGAGGCAGGCCCGCGATCAGGATCGGCCTTCGCCCACGGCCGAGAAAGCCGAGATGCTCGAGGTCGCGGCGTATGGCCGGCGCGAGCATGCGCTGTCCGACCCGATTGGCAGCCCTTCGGCTGGTGAACCAGGTTGCGGCGTGGTACGGCACCGGGACGAAGTGGCGATGCACCCATAGCCGGTCGTGCACTTGACGAGGCGGTCGCCGTGAGAGCACCAACGCATCCACAAACGCGAGCCTCTGGCGCAGACCGAGAGGAGTGAGTGGCGCCTCCACGTACAGCACGCGAGCACCGTGATCGGCCAGGTAGCTGGCCAGGTGGTGTTTGCTGAAACGGGTGGGGCCAGACCAGGGTGGCGCGTAGAGCAGCACGATGTCCAGGCGGGCGTGCCCCTCACGCACTCAAACGCGCCTCGTTGTAGATAGCTGCCATCTCGGCAACCTGGCGATCGAGGGTGAAGCACGCCTCGACCCGTTTTCGGCCGGCCTGACCCATCCGCGCGCGCCGTTCGGGTGAGTGCAGCAGACCGTCGATCGCATCCGCCAGGCTGGCCGCCTCTGGGGGAACCAGGACTCCAGCATCGGGCCCAAGGAGTTCGGCGCTCGGTCCGACGTCGGTAGCCACGACCGGGCGCGCCAGAGCCATGGCCTCGATGATAGGCCGGCCAAAGCCCTCGGGCCGAAGGCTTGGGAAGACGAGCACGTCAGCAGTTGACAGCACGCGGGGAACGTCGCGCCGAAACCCGGTGATGTGCAGGCGCTCGGACAGCCCGAGGCGACCGGCGTCGCGCACGAGCGCGTCGAGGTTGTCCATTGGCAGGCCGAGGCGGCGCTTGATCCGGCCGCGCAGGCTGTGCGCGTACGCGCGGGGGACACCGCCGGCGACCAACACCAGGTCCGCCCCGGGAGTTTGCAGCCGCGCAAGAGCTTCCAGCAGAAGCCAGTGACCCTTCACCTGTTGCACCGATCCCAACGCCATCACGACCGGCCGATTTGAACCGATGCCGAGCTCGGACCGCACCGCCGAGGCGTGCTCGAGCAGTTCGAGTGGGAACTCAGCCAGGTCGACGGCGTTGTAGACCCGCCGCAGACGCGCATCGTTCTGGTTGGCAAAGCAGTCGCGCACCGCCCGGGAGATCGTTACGACCCGTCGCGCGTGACGCAGGATGAAGTTGGCGTGCCAGCGCCGCAGCCAGGGGTTGGGGCCCAGCACTTCGCGCACCATCCAGACCACCGGGATGCGTTCATAACGCGCGGCCGCGGCCCATGCCACGAGCACGCTCGTATTCAAGTGCACCACATCCGGCCGCGCGCGCCTGAGGGTTTGGCGTGCCGTCTGAACGGCGGACGGAAAGGTTCGAACGAAGCGCGCAACAGACCGGGGCTCGAGTCGGGCGTGAGCCGAATAAAATAGTGCGCCACCCGTGGGGGTGACGCTGGCTGGTACGCCAAGCTCGCGGGCGTAGCTCAGCACGTCGCCATGCTCGGTAAACAGTGCCTCGGGCCGGAACGCTTGCGCGTCGAGTCCAGCCAACAGTTGCAAGAGCGAAACGGGCGCGCCGCCCACGCCCCCGCCGTGGTGAACGGCCAGTAAGGAAATACTCAAGGTAGGCTGGTCAGGGTGTGGTCGAGGACCGCCGCGGCGCGCGACCAGTTGTGGGTGGTCTGCACCCGCGCCCGCCCGGCCGCGCCGAGCGCTTGGATGCGCTCGGGATTATTGAGCAGGGACGTAATCGCTTCCGTGACCTGCGCGACAGACTCGCCATCCACCAGGACGCCTGTCTGGCCGTCGACCACCGCGTCTCGCTCGCCTCCCGAGCGCCCGGCGATCACGCATCGGCCCCAGGCGGCGGCCTCGAAGTACACCAGGCCGTAACCTTCAAGGTCGCCCTCGAGCGTGCGGCGAGCCGGCAGTACGAACAGGGTGCACCGAGCGTACTCGCTCGCCAGTGCCTGGTTATCCAGCCGACCCAGGAAATGCACGCGGTCGGCTACGCCGTGCGTTCGCGCGAGCGTTCGCAGCCGGGCTTCGTCAGGGCCGCTGCCAACCACGCGATACTCGACGTCTGGCGCCAGGCGAGGCATTGCGCGAATCACCGTGTCGATGCCCTTGCGCGGGATGAGTCGGGCTACACTCAGCAGCGTGTTACGTGCTGGCGGGGGGCTGGCAGGTCGGGGCTCCGCCCCGTACGGCACGGTTACGATGTGTGCGGCGGCCACACGCCACCTGGCCAGCAGCCCGGCCGTGAACCCACCCGGAACGAGCACCGCATTGGCCGAGCGAAGCGCTTTTCCGCGCAACAATGCGTCCAGTGAGCTGAGCCCCATACTTCGACCGGTTCGCCACACCTCCTGGCCATAGGCGTACACGATGAATGGGAGCGCCAATCGGCGGGCGAGCAGCCACGCCAGCGGCGCGAGGTACACGTGGCCGGCCTGGATCACCTGCGGTCGCCAGACGGCTGCCGCGCGCAGCCCGGGCGCCAGAAACAGCTGGAGGTAGTGCAGCGACGGGTGCAGTGACCAAAGCGGCCGGTACGCTGCGCGGTCCGCCCATCCGAGCCCCACCGATTGCACCACCACATCCCGCGCAGCGGCGGGCGCTGGGGCCAGGACCAGCGGGGGATCCGCGAGCAGCCGATTGGTCTGGTACAGCAAGGTCTCGACCCCGCCCAGAGCCGGTGGAAAGCTGGCTGCCAACAACAACGAGCGCACCCTATTCAGCGTGGGCCAGCACGCGTCGGGTCAGACCCACGTAGAACGCGAGATCGCCCGGGGCGGGCACCAGCTCGCGTACCGGCCGGCCGCTGACGTGGACAAAAGCGACCAGCACTACAAGCATAGCCAGAACGTACGCGACGCTCAGCCCCCCCGCGGCGCCCGCCAGTCCAAATGCCTGAGCACCGAGCGCCTGCAGCAGCATGGACGTGAGGCCGAAGATCCACGCTGTGGCTGCCAGGAAGCCGCGTCGGCCGATCCGCAGGAGGTGCCCGGCCAGGAGTTGCCAGACGCCGTACGCCACCATACCTGGCAGCAGCAGCACGAGCGCCGGCCCGACGCCGGCGAACTCGCGGGTGAAGACCACCGGCGCCAGGGGCGACCCGATGGCCAGGCCGCAGGCCACAGCCACCATCCACATCAACCCGTGCCGCGTAACACGCGCGGTAACCGCCGCCGAATCCTGCTCGCCGGCCACCAGTCGTGGCTGCAGGGCAGTCCGCAGGGCGACCGAGACCTGCAGGACGAGCCGGGATACGGAGAGGGCAACGCTGTAGATTCCAACGGTTGCCACATCCAGGTTAGCGTTCAGCATGAATGCGCCGCCTTCGCTACCGACGAACATGCCGAGCAAACCGAATTGGATTGGCGCCCCAGCACGGGCCAGGTCTCGAGCCAGCTGAGCTTGCGGCGCCCAGCTGTCGTTCCGTTTCGCCCGACGCCACAAAAACGCAGCGGCCACGCCGGCCAGGACGATTTCGCCAATCAGCCACGCCACAGTCGGGCCGAGCGCCTGGCGCGGCAGGAGGGCGCTGCCGGCCAGGACGAGGCCCAGAAAGAGCAGCGTTCGACCAACGTCGAGCCCGTTGTACACGTCGAAGCGGCCTTCCAATTGGATGAACCGGCGGGCCAACAAGCCGACCAGCGAGGCAACGCTGCCGCCCAACGTCAGCCACAGCAGGAATGGATCTACACCGCGTAAGACATTGTCCCGAAACAGCGGCGCCGCGAGGCCAAGCAACGCAGCGATCAGCGCAGCGCCCGCGACCCCGAGGCACAGCGATGTGCCAATCAGCGCTCCCTGCCTGGCGCGACCTTCGGCCATCACTTGCAGCAGCACTTCGGGTATGCCCCACTGGGCTACGGCCAGTACGAGGCCGGCCAGTTTTACTGCCAACTGGTACTCACCCCGCGCCTCTGGTCCGAGAAGGCGCGGCAGCAGCACGCTCACCACCACGCCGAACACAAGCGCCGCCAGACTGCCGAGACTCTGTCGAGCAAAGCTCATCCCGACCTCGCACCGCAGCCGCCCCTCGACAGCAGCCTCGCCGCCCACCCAGCGGGCGTAGTCAGTGGACGCTTCGCTGAGACGAGCACAGGACCACCCCTCGGCCTCGTGGTGCGACTACCCTGGTCCGTGCCGTGTGGGATGAGCATCCCATTCTGGAGGCCATCGCTTACAGGCAATTCGGGCTGGTGGGCACCCCTACGCCTTCGAGTTCCGCCACCGAAGCTGACTGGTGGACGAGGTATATGAACGGCACCGCAGCCGCCCCTCGACGGCAGCCCCGCCCCCCTGCCAGCGGGCGCTGTCAGTGGGCGCATCGCTAAATAGAGCGCAGGACCACCCCTTGGCCTCCTGGCATGACTACCCTGGTCCGTGCCGCAGCCGCCCCTCGACGGCAGCCTCGCCGCCCACCCAGTGGGCGCTGTCAGTGGGCGCATCGCTGAGTAGAGCGCAGGACCACCCCGCGGCCTCGTGGTGCGACCACCCTGGTGCGTGCCGCAGCCGCCCCTCGACGGCAGCCTCGCCGCCCACCCAGCGAGCGTAGTCAGTGGGCGCATGGCTTACACGAGCGTAGGACCATGCTGACGCTCCGCCTTCGGGCGCGCATATGCTGGATGGCTGGGTCATGGTGGAGCCGATGAAGGCGGATCGGGATTTCCGGGCGGCGTTGTACGACCGCTACGTTTCCACGTTCAAGGGCGAGGCGAGGGTGGATGCGGAGCCTTCCTTTACCTGGTGGGACAACAAGTACCTGCCGCTGCTCGAGGACCTCGACCGAGCTGGGCCGATACTCGAGATCGGCTGTGGCAACGGAGGATTGCTTGCGTACCTCGGTCGGCGTGGATTCTCGCATGCCACCGGCGTCGACATCTCGCCCGAACAGGTGGAGCTCGCCAAGACCCGTGGCGTGCGCGCCGAGCTCGCGGATGTGTTCGACTACCTGGCAGGGCGAGCAAGCAGCCTCGCGGCAATCGTGGCCATCGACGTGTTCGAGCACTTTTCGCGCGACGAGCTGCTGCGCCTGGCGCCACTGCTGTACGCAGCCCTCCAGCCTGGCGGACGCCTGCTCGTTCAGACCGCCAACGGTGCTGGCCTGTTGCCCGGCCAGGTGATCAATGGCGACCTGACGCACCTGACTATCTTCACGCCTCAGTCACTCGAACAGCTACTCCGAGCAACAGGTTTCGTCGACCTGGCATTCTACGAAACCGGCCCGATTCCCATCCGATTCCGCGGCAAAATCGACGTTGCGCTCTGGGGCGCGATCAAGGCGCTGGCCAACGCCGTCCGACACATCGAGACCGGCAAACGCCAGGCGATCTGGACCGAGAATTTCATCTGCCTCGCACGCAAGGTGAACAGACGCTGAGCCCGTGAGGTGAGCTCACACACCCGCGACGGCTACAGGCGAGGGCTCGGGCTGCGGACTCTCTAACCAGCACGCATGCCAGGCGACCAGGTTCCACAGGTTCCACAGGCGGAAGTTGTGGTCGACTCGCCCGCTAGCCTGCTCGGCGAACATCCTGCACACGAAACGTAGATCGAAACGCTCGCGCGCGAAGGCAGAGTCCAGGATGTCCATTTGCGCACGCTGGAGCAGCCGCGGGCTCAGCATATTGGACGCCGATCCACAAAAGCCGCGTTTGGAACGGTAGACCAGCTCGCGATCCAGACCCACGCGCTCGGCAACCCGCTTCAGCACCCATTTGGTTACTCCGTGGCGATACTTCACGTCGGCAGGCACAGCCAGCGCGAACTCGACCAGCTTATGGTCAAGGTAGGGCACCCGCGCCTCGAGAGACGAGCCCATAGTGACCTTGTCGACGCGCATGAGCAGCAATTCCGGCAAGCGCTGGCGCAGCTCAATGCCGATCATACGGTCGAGCTGGCTCGCGCGGGGCAGCGCCGCATCCACGTCCGCGTACAAGCGATCCACGGCATCGCGGCCGCCACTGGACAGGCTCCCCCGTCCCAGGAGCGCGCGCTTGTGAGTGTCATAGAACGGAATCGCGCCACCCCAGAACAACTCACCCGCATGCGCCGCTCGGTCCAGCACATCGGCGCGATCAAGGCTCAACGCAGGTTGCGCGCTTCGAGCCACGAGCTCTCGCAGGAAGCCGGGCACCAACTGGTATGGCTTCCATACGCGGCGGTGGAAATCGGTGAAGAAGGCATAGCTGGCGTAGCCGGCGAACAGTTCGTCCGCGCCTTCGCCGACCTGGACAACCTTCGTGCCGCTGTTGCGCGCTGCCTCGGAGATCGCGTGCAGCGGCACGCACACCGGATCGGCGAGTGGCTCGTCCTGATGCCACACCAACTGCGGCAAATACTCGAGGAAGTCGCGTTCGCCGATCACCACCTCGTGGTGACGCGTGCTGTAGCGTTCGGCGACGGCGCGCGCAAAGCCGAGCTCGTTCGAGGCCGCGTCACCTTCGATGGCTACCGAAAACGTGCTGACTGGTCGATCCGCCAGCTCAGCCATCAGCGCCACGTTGAGGCTGGAATCAACCCCGCCCGAGAGGAACGCCCCGTACGGGACATCGCTCATCATGCGGAGTCGGATAGACTCGCGCACCAGCAGTTCTACCCGCTCGACGTATTCCTCGGGACGTCGGCGTACACGAAGCTCGTCCGGATCGGGCAGCGGCTGCCAGTAGCGCTCGAGCGAACGCTGCCCGGTTGCAGTGTCCACGGTCAGCAGGTGCCCCGGCGGCAGCTTTTCAACCCCCTGGAACAGGGTCTGCGGCGCAGGCGTGGCAGCGAAGGTCAGATACAGCGACAGCGCGTCCTCATTCAGACGTGCCGTGAGACCAGGGTAGCCAAACAGCGCCTTGATCTCCGAGCCAAACGCGAGCGCGTGCGGAAGCACAGCAAAGTAGAGCGGCTTCACACCAATCCGATCGCGCGCGAGCAGCAGGTGCTGGCGGTGGCTGTCCCAGAGGGCGAACGCGAACATGCCGCGCAGGTGGTGGAGACAGTCGGAACCGTACTCCTCGTACAGGTGCAGTATCACTTCTGCGTCGCAGCGCGAGCGAAAGTGGTGACCGCGTGCTTCGAGGCTCGGGCGGTGATCGGCGTGGTTGTAAATCTCGCCATTGAAAATGAGCCAGAGCGAATCATCCTCGTTGGACATAGGCTGTTCGCCGGTGTCCAGGTCGACGATGGCCAGGCGACGAAAGCCGAGGCCGACGTGGCGATCAGGTGAAACGAAGAAGCCGTCGTCATCAGGACCCCTGTGCCGAAGCGTGTCGGCCATTCGACGCAGGCCCGGCTCGTCGACCGGCTCAGCCCCGGGCCCGAAGGTGACGAGGCCGCAGATGCCACACATGGTTGGCGGCCCTCAACCAGCCAGCCCGCCTCTCCCTTGTTGGGAGAGGGGCGAGCTGGACCCGGCCTCAGACGAAAGCTGGTAGTCGATGACTTCGCGCAGCGTTTGATCCAGGCCAATTCGAGGGCTGAAGCCGGTATAGGCCAGCAGCTTGGATGCGTCCGGCACGCGGCGCCGCATGTCTTCGAAGCCGGCTGCACGCTCGCCGTACGCTTCCTCAGCCTCGTACGGCACCAGCTTGATTTCGGATGAGCTCTCCGCAAGTTCGATAACCCGCCGCGCCAGGTCGACTATGCGAATTTCGCCTGGCTGGCCGATATTAAAGATCTGGCCGGCTGTCGATGGCGTCTCCGTCAGGGCTACCAGCGCATGCACAACGTCGTGCACGTTGGTGAAGCAGCGCGTCTGCTGTCCATCTCCGAAGACCCGCAGTGGCTCGCCGCTGAGCGCCCAGCGTACGAAGCGTGGCACCACCATGCCATAGCGTCCCGTCTGGCGCGCCCCGACCGTGTTGAATAGTCTCACCACGGTCACCGGCAGACGCCGCTCCTGCCAGTACGCGAGCGCGAATGCTTCGTCGATGGCTTTGGCCGAAGCGTAGAACCAGCGCGACAACCGCGCCGAGCCGAGCACTCGATCGTCGTCTTCGGCCAGCGCGTCCTTGTCGTTCTTGCCGTACACCTCCGAGGTCGAAGCGATGAGGACCCGCCGTCCGCCTTCGATCGCAGCGCAAGCACGCAGCACGTGCTCCGTTCCCCGGATGTTGGTTTCGAGCGAGCGCAGCGGCTGGCGGAGCAGCAAATCCACACCGACTGCCGCGGCCAGGTGATACACGAGGTCCGCGCCCTCGACGAGTCGGGCGACCAGGTCCTCCTCGAGGACTGAGCCCTCTACCAGCTTGAAGCCCGACCGCCCGTCGACGGCGGCTAGGTTTGCCCGGCGTCCGGTCGACAGGTCGTCGAGAACGGTGACCTGTTCGCCGTGTTCGAACAGGCGCTCCACGAGATGCGAACCGATAAAGCCCGCCCCGCCGGTGACGAGCACGCGGGCCACTACGCGCTGACTCCGTTGACCGGACGTGGGCCCACTGCCTCAAGCTCGTGCAGATACAGATTTCTCACGTCGGTCACCAGTCGGCTGGAATCGTAACGCGGGTAGACGTGTTGCCGCCCCGCACTGCCAAGCCGTCTGGCGAGAGACGGGTCGCGAAGCAGGCGCAGACTCGCTTCAGCCAGGGCAGCCACGTCTGAGGCTGGCACGGTCAGACCGGTCTCGCCATGCACGACAACTTCGGGCACACCGCCGACCGCAGTCGATACGACGGGGCGCGCGGACGCGAGCGCCTCGATGAGCGCGACCGGCGAGCCCTCGTTCAGCGACGTAAGCGCCACCACGTCCAGGTCGGCGTATACCCGCACCATGTCGCGCCGCCAGCCCAGCCAGCGGACGCAATCCGCGAGACCAAGCTGATTCGCCAGCGTTTCAAGCTCCTGGCGACGCTCGCCGTCGCCGACTACCAGGAACTGCACTCGCGGTAGAGCGGCGCGCATCCTGACCGCGGCTTGAAGAAAGATCTCAGGCGCTTTGATCGGGACCAGTCGAGCGACGATTCCGACCAGTGGCACCTCGGCGCCAATGCCGAGCTCGTGGCGGAGCTCACCCCGGGTTCGCTCGGCGTCGAGGAATTGGCGCAACTCGAGGCCCAGTCGAATCGTGACCAGCTTGTGGAGCGGCGCGACGCCGTAACTCGCAATTTCGGCGCGCTGGCCGTCGCCAATCACGATGAGACGGTTCGTCGCCAGGCCGAGCGCGCGCTCGATCGTCAGGAAGACGCGTGTCCTGGCGGGGCTGAAATAGCTGTGAAACACATGGCCGTGATACGTGTGCATGACTAAAGGCACGCGGCAGATGCGGGCGGCCAGCCGCCCGACGGTACCGGCCTTGGCCATGTGGGTATGCACGATGTCCGGCTTCAGGCGGTGGACGAGTTGGACCATGCGAGCGAGCGCCCCCAGGTCGTCTAGCGGGCTGATCTCACGGCCAAGGGCCGGCAGCACCATCGGCTCGACGTCGCGGGCGTGGGCGAAATCGAGCATGTCGCCTTCGTGCAGCGCCGTGGTACCAGCGACAAGAGTGGACTGGAACGCTGCCCCGTCGTTCAACGCCTGGGTAAGCAGAATGGCATGAATCGCCGGACCGCCAATGTTGAGGCGCGTGATGACGCGCACAACCTTGATGGGCAACGGCACGTCATCATTCTCGCCGCACCTGCCCAGGCTCGGCCAGTCGCGCCGCGCTTCCCCCCCTGCAATGCTGCTCCGCGGCCGAAAGCTGACGATTTGGTACAACCTGCGCGGTTTGACTAGCGCGACGCTAGATGTGGACCTGCGACCGCGCGCACTACCTTGTGCGGGTATGCGCTGGCGGGCTCTGTTGCCGCTCCTCGTGCCGTGCGCGCTTCTGCTCGCGGGCGCTGGCGTCGGCTACTTTTTTACGCTCGACGGCGCCGTCGCCATGGAGCGAATGCTCGGGTTGGCCAGCACCAGCCTGATGGCGATCCTGGCCATGCTCGGCCTCAGACGCCTGGAGCGACCCGTCACCTGGCTGCTCACCGGTTCGGCTGTGGCCGGGCTGAGTGGTGTGTGGGTGATTGCAGCCACCGGTCCGGACGTCTTTCGGGGACCGGTCGGGCTTGCCCTGCAGACCGCCTTCCGGCCGGTGTTCGGCCTGGCGCGAGTGACCGACTCGGTAGACGTCGCCAACACGCGCTTTATCGTCGGCTACAACGGGCTGGCGGACCTGTGTCTGGTGGCGACTTTTGGCTGTGGCGCGGTGCTCATCACCCGACCGCGGCGACGTTGGGCTGGCGCACTTGTGAGTGCGATCATGCTGAGCTTCATCCTGCTGGTCGGGGCGGGTTCTCGGGGTGGGCTAACCGGCCTGGCCGTTGGCGTGTGCCTGATTGGACTGTTCGCCTGGCCGCGCCGCTTCGCACTGTTCGCGGTTGCGGCCGCACCCATCGGGCTCATAGCCGCCACCGCCGGCGTGCTCGACAAAGGTCTCGAGTTCAGCTCCACCGCTGGCAGGCTGACCTACTGGGGCGACCTGGCGCGGCTCCTCGTCGAATACCCGCTTACGGGCACCGGACTTGGAGTTGACACCGCCAACCGCGTGGCCTTGAGGTACCAGATCAATCCAGACCCCGAGCGGATTTTCTACGCCCACAACACATTCGTCCAGAGCTATCTCGAGTCGGGTCCGCTGGGTGCGCTGGGCATGCTCAGCGTCCCGCTGATCGCGATTGCCGCGGCGCTCGTGGCTCGGCGGGACGGCGCAGCACCAGGCCGTAGCGCGCTGTTGGTGGCCGGCCTCGGCGTGGTAGGGGGGCTCACTGCCCACGGGCTGACAGATCAGGTCGTCACCACCAACGTCGGCACCGGCTTGTTGCTACTCGGGCTGGCCGCGATTCTCGCAGCGCTCCGTCCAGACCGCCTTCAGCGGCTCGTGGGCTGGGTGGGGTGGGCGACGCTAGCCATAGCCAGCGTTACGGCTCTTATCGTCCTGGCCGCATTGGCGACACCGACGGGCAGGGCCCAGGTGTTGCTCAATTTGGGCGGACTGAAGTTGAACCAGGCGCTGGCCCTTGAGCCGCAAACACCGTCGCGGCTCGCGGCCCTGGATGAGTCCGAACGCGTCCTCAACCTGGCACTCACCCAGGACGCTACCCACCCAGCCGCATTGCGCGACCTGGCAGCCGCGCGGTCGGCGCGCTATGACGATGCTGGAGCGCTGCATGCCTTGCAGCAGGCCGCTGGTTCTGCCCGACTGGACGCCTTCGACATGCTGCAGATCGCCCACGTGTACCGCGACCTCGGATTCGCCGAGGATGCCTACGCCTGGGCGGCACGGGCGTACGCCAACTGGCAGCGCCCTCCCGAAGACGCCGTGATGCAGGCGTATGCCCAGAGCACCCTGGCCGTCCTGGACGACGACCGCGCTCGCACGCTGGCCGATCAAGCCGAGGCCGCCATGCGGGCGCGCACTTTCGGGACAGCGGTGTCACTGTTTGAGCAAGCGCTGAACTTCAAACCAGCCAACGCCTATCTGCAGGACCGCCTGGGTGCGGCTCAGCGCGCAGTCGCTAAATACGGCGGCTAGCTAGCTGGGTTGGTGGCCGGGCGCGACCGCGTAACCGTGGTTTCTGATCACGTAGAAAACGGGATTGTTGAATCGATCGCGCATCATGTAGGCCGTCTCGAGATTCGGCTTGGTAGTCAGGATCTCGTACGTCTGGCGCCACTGGGTCGCTCTGTCACCGCCAGGATTGGTCCAATCCACGTTGAAGTCGATGACGTACGTGACGCCGTGTGGTCCGATGCGGTCGAGGATGTACTGGCGGCGCTGTTCCTGGTCGCGGTCCTGCGATAGAAGGTTGATCAGGTTTTCCATATCGTCAGCGCTCATGTCGGAGTACCAGGCCAGCTGGCGCGGGATGCCCGTCAGAATCAGGTCGTTGTGCTGCAAATTTTCCCGAAGCCAGCTCTGGGCTTCGACCAATGCCTCCACGCGCAGACCCTCGGCTTTGGTCGTATCCGCGCCACGGTCGGCTACGCGACCGAGCAACGGCTGAGCGGAGAAGCGCTCGCGCAGGAATGGTGACCAGAAGATCAACAGCAATGCACAGGTCAGAACGGCCACCATCGCCCGCGCCGAGCGGGCGGACGGGATCAGCAGAGCCAGCGCACCAGCCGCTGCCCATATTCCACCCCCAGCCACGAGCGCAAACAGCGGCACAATTGGCATCAATTCGCGGAACGACAGCGCAGCCGCGCTCACTTTAGGGGTGACCGCGATCACCAGACGCTCCGCGAGCACCGCTGCCGTGACGAGGCCGAGTAGCGCCAGCCCCCACCCAGTGTGCCGGGCGTTGCGCAGGTAGAGATCGACCGTGCCGACGGTCACCAGCAGGGCGGCTGCTGCGACGACGACCCATGGATCAGTCTGATTGAGCGAGGCGAAATCCCGCCATGGCGTAATCATCCCCGGAGCCCAGGCCAGCATCGCCAGGATCCAGCCCACCACCCACGGGCTCAGCCTGGGGCGGCTCGTCACCAGCGCAACCGTGGTCTGCGCGACCAGCCACGTGAAGCCGACCAGAGAGGCCCACAAGAAACCTGTCCCCAGTTCGCGTGGGCCGATCAGCGTCACAAGCTGCTGCGAGTACTCTGGGATGCGCGGAATCGCCTCCCGCGCGCTGGAGAAAATGAGCGGCCCGGCGCCGAAGGTCTTCTGCAGCAATGCGCTGCGCGCTACGTCGCCGGGGGCGCGAGCGAGCAGCTCGCCAAAACCCGCCACAACGAGCAGCATGAGGCAAACCGCCAGCCCGGCGTATAGGCGGCCTGCACGGGTCAGCCGACGCCCGAGTGGGATTGCTACCGCCAGCACCAGGAACGCGGAGAAGGTCACCGCGGCGCTCTCCTTGGTCAGCAGAAGCAGGCCCAAGCACACCAGGCCGAACGTGGCGCTCAGCGTGGAGGGCCGACGGATGAACGCGACCAGCGCCGACAGATACACCAGGCTGAGAAACGTCGCCTGACTGTCGGTCCAGAAACGCCAGGCAAGCTCCTGGAACTCGGGCACTGCCATGAGCAACACCGCCCCGACCAGCGCGGCCGAGCGCGGGATGCCGACGTACCGCCCGAGAACAAACGTCGCGGGTACGCACAGAGCGTTGAAGGCGGCCTGCAGCGTCCGTCCGACGGTGATCGGGTCCAGAGGCAGAATGGACGACAACAACGCCGACTCGACGGCCACCGACCGCCCTTCCACGCTCAGGCTGTCGATGGCTGCCGGCGAGCCGGCGGCCCAGCCGCGAGCCAGATCACGTGCGTGCACGGCGTACAGGTATTCGTCCGGCGTGGGTTCGCCGGCCAGGCTGTTGGTGGTATAGACCCGACTGACCAGCGCGGCCAGTGTCAGCGCCAGAACCATCCACATGTAGCTGTGGCCCAACCCTCGTGCGCGCCCCTCCGTGGGCGCAACAACCGCCGCCGAAACCGTGGTGCGCGATGCAGGTCGGCCCAGGAGGACTGGGACTGCCATCAGCGGCTGGAAGAGCCGCCTGGGTCCGCCAGCCCGAGGGCTGCTTCAGCCTGCTCGGGCGCGGGCAACACAGGCAGCCCCGCAAAGTGCATCTCGACGAACGTCGACGCGCCGAAAGCCGGCACACCGAGCGCTTCGCAGCGCTTGCGCAAGCTGTCCGCAAGCTCGGCATACGCAGGTGCCAATGCCAGCACGACCATATCGATGTCATGTTGGTCGGTAACCGACGCGAGCTCGTCTGGCAAACCGAGCACCCGCACGCTGTGAAGGGTGCGATTGCGTGTGGCTGGGTCTGGATCAAGGAACCCAACCGCTCGGTACAGGGCCGGGCGCGAGCGAATGATCGACCTGAGCACGAGCTCCCCGAGATCGCCGGCGCCAACGATGAGCACGCGGGGCAGCCAGCGACTCTGAAGCCGAATGAAGCTGTCAGTCAGCGCGGCGAAGGAAACCCGCGACCCGATCAGCAGGACGGTGAAAAGGAGGAAGTCGATCACCAGTACCGAACGCGGGATAATCACGCTGCCGTGCACGAACAGCGGCAAAGCGATCACCAGAAGGATACTGCTGAGAACAGTGACTTTGGTCAGCGTCATCAGGTCGGTAATGCCGAGATAGCGCCACATGCCGCGATAGGCTTGGAAGACGAGCAACAGTGACATCTTGACGACAAGCACGTATGCCAGAGAAGCGGACAACATGACAGGAATCGCGACATATGGGTCGGGCCCCGGCGCGGCCGGGTTTGGGAATCCATAGTGGAGCACGAACGCTCCAAGGTACGCCACGCACACTAGCACGAAGTCGAGCGCAGCCTCGCCAAGCTCTCGCTTGAACATGAGCGCCCCGTTGACGACGGGGCGCCCGGCGAGCGACCCGGCGCGTTCGGCAAACTGCAGCGGGTTATAGATGCGCACCTGAGCCAGGAAGGCGCCGAATAATACGGTGATCACCAGGTACACGCCGGCGAGAAGCAAGCTCAGCCACACTCCGGCCGAGCGGGCAACCAGACCCAGACTCCCGAAACTCGCCGCGATCACGTACAGCACGAGCACCGACTGGCGCTCGCTCAAGCCGACCGCGACGAGGCGGTGGCTGAGATGATCCCGACCTCCCTGTGAGAGCGGGCGCCCCTCCAACGTGCGCATGATGGTGACGAGGGTCGTGTCGAAGATAGGCAAGCCCATCATCGCCGCGGGCACCAGCAGCACGAAGAAGATGTCTGAGGCCATGTCCCGCGAGCCGAGCAACGTGATGCCGCTGAGCGTGAAGCCGAGATACATGCTGCCCGAATCACCCATGAAGATGCGAGCCGGATTGAAGTTGTAGACAAGAAAACCAAGCGCGCCCCCGCCGAGCGCCAGGCTCAGGATGGCGAGAGTCGGATTACCGACTGAAACACTGAAGGCAAACAGAAACGCCGCGGCGATCACAGCCGTGCCAGCTGATAGACCGTCCATGTTGTCCAGGAGATTGAAGGCGTTGGTGATGCCAACGATCCACAGAATCGTGACCGGGATCGCTATCGGTGCGAGCCACGGCGTTCCGACCTGAACCCCGTTGACCACCATTGCGCACGCTGCCAGAATCTGCGCAATCAGTTTGGTGTGGGGCCGCAAATGGCGGAAGTCGTCTAGCAGGCCGGTCAGAAATAGCAGGCCGCCGCCGACTTCAAGGCCAATCAGGCGGGCGTCGTGACGCGCGAACAGGAATATCGCTGCGCTCGTGGCGATATAAATAGCAACCCCACCGAGCAGTGGCGTCGGCTCCCGATGCCAGCGATCCTGGCGAGGGATAGCAACCAGCCCACGCGTGCGTGCCAAGCGCGCAACAAGCGGAGTCAATGCTGCGGAAAGGCCAAGGGCGACACCAGCGCACAGCGCATACTGGAGCAGATCGCCTGACAACAAGAGCGGCACTGAGGTGGTAATCTTCGGGTCGATGCTAGGTCCGCAACGTGGTTTGGGTCAACTAGCCGCCCCGCGGGCAAAGCTAGTCACCGAGCCAACTGCAAACCGTTTAACGTCGGTGCCCTCGGCCCTGTTACAAACAGTCAAGGAGCCCATCTACCGGTGACCGCGCCAGCCCTGGAACAGAAGCTCCGCGCGCGCTCGGCACGCATTGCAGTGATTGGACTCGGATACGCCGGGCTACCCATGGCGGTCGAGTTCGGGCGGGCAGGTTTTGTCACCGTCGGGCTGGATGTCGACAGCTCCAAAGTGGAACGCATCCAACTCGGAATCAGCCCGGTTTCGAACGTGACCGACGAAGAACTTGCGTCGCTACGTACAGGTGATCGCCTGAGCGCAAGCACCGATCCGCGCATTTTGGATGCAGCGGATGTGGCCGTGATCTGCGTGCCCACGCCACTTACGCAAAGTGGCCAGCCGGACTTGCACTTTGTCGAAAAGGCCGGCGCTACGATCGGCGAACACCTGCGCCAAGGCATGCTGGTGATCCTGCAGAGCACGTGCGGCCCAGGCACCACCTCAAAGACGCTACAGCCTTTGCTGGAAGACGCCAGCGGGCTGCGCGCAGGCAACGACTTCTTCCTCGTCTTTGCTCCGGAACGAATTGATCCAGGCAACACGCGCTATACCGTGAAGAATACACCCAAAATCGTGGGCGGCAACAGCTCGGAATCGACACGACTTGGGTGCCTTCTGTACGCGGCATGTATCGACGACGTGGTCCCGGTAAGCTCACCCGAAATTGCAGAGCTTGCCAAGCTGGTGGAAAACACTTTCCGCTTCATCAATATCAGTTTCATAAATGAGATGGCATTGTTATGTGACCGATTGGGCGTCAACGTCTGGGAAGTCATTGAAGCCGCGAAAACAAAGCCCTTTGCATTCATGCCGCATTACCCCAGCCCAGGCGTCGGGGGTCATTGCATTCCGGTAGTTCCTCAGTATTTGCAGGCCGCCGCACGCGATCACGGTCTGCCGAGCGAGCTTATTCCAGCGGCGAACCGCATCAACGAGACGATGCCCAAAATGGTCGTCGACAAGCTCGAATATGCGCTCGAACAACGTGGGAAGCGCCTCGTCGATGCGAGCGTCCTGGTCGTCGGCGTGACCTACAAGCCCGACATCGCCGATATCAGGGAATCGGCTGCTCTTCGGGTGCTCGAAGAGACGCTGGCCCGCGGCGCGCGTGTGGCGTACCACGACCCGCTGATGCCGACGCTAACGCTGGCGGGAAAGACCGCTGCATCCATCGACCTAGATGCGACTGACGTTGGCGCGCTGGACGCAGTCGTACTCCTGACGCCGCACACCAGCATTGACTACGGCAGCCTGATCCGTGCCGCGCGACTGGTCGTGGATACCCACTCCGGACTCCAGCCGCGGGTAGCCCCGAACGTCGTCAATATCTGGATTCCGTTGACACGGATGGCCGCTCCGGTTCTGTCCTGAGACCCGAACTTTCCGCGTCCGTGCGGCCGAGACCAGGTTCATACAATCCTGGCCAGGCTCTGCTGGCGGGGGTGACCGAGCATCCAGACCACGACGAGCACACCCAGAGTCATCAGCGCAGTAGCAAACTCCGCGGCCCCAAAGCCGCCCAGTTGGAGCGTCAGGCCAAGCGCTGCTGGCGCGCTCAGCACCGCTGCATCGCACACCGCGCGGTAGACCGCGATGCCACGGCCCCGGAGATGAGCAGGTAGCGCGTCGCCCAGGAGGCTTGTGGGAAGTGGATTGACAAAAGCCGCCACGCCCTGGAGCAGGCCGACGACCACATAGGACACCTGATCCTCGATCAGAAACATCAGGATCTGCGAGGCCAACAGCAGTCCCAGCCCAAGAACGAGCACGCGATACCTGCCGAACCTGTCCCCGAGTCGACCGCCGAGCAGGACTGCCCCAATGCCGAGTGCGTTGAGCGTGCTGAACAGCAGTCCAATCTGAAACGGCTGCAAGCCGAGGCTGTCGGCGCCAAGCACTGGCAGGCCAGCGTTCAGGAGTCCGTTGCGCGAAAAGAATACCGCGAACGTCGCCAGGTAAGCCACGAGCAACATCGGGCCGCCGTGCCGCAGGTCCAGCCAGCCCGGCGGGCGCGTCGATTGAGGCTCTTTGGATGGGGCTTGCTTCTCCTGGAAGCCAACCGCGCGCGCGGCGGTGCTGGCACGCGTGAACCTGACGACAGCCCGCATCCCGACCACCGCGCCGACGGCTCCCAGAACAAACGCCACGCGCCACCCGAACGTGCCGGCCAGCAGCCCACCCAGCGCGGGAATGATCAGCCCACTCACGGAGAAGAATGCCTCACTGCGGGCTAGGACGCGCCCGCGCGCGGCGCGGCCGGAGCCACCGACGATCCAGGCCAGGATCATCGCCTGGGCTACCGACGACGCGATGCCGATGAGCAGGCGCACACCGGCGACCTGCCACACGTTGGTGGCGAACACACCCAACGCGGAGCTCACCGCACTCGAGGCGAACGCGACGATCAGCACGCCGCGCGGGTTCCACCGGTTCGTCAAGGCACCCGCAGGCAAGTCCACTATCAACCTGGCTACGCCAAACGCGGCAACGACCCACCCCAACTCTATATAGCTCAAGCCGAGGTCGGCTCGCATGGCACCTAGCGAGGGCAGCAGGGCCTGGTTAGAAAGCTGGGCGAGTGGCTGACAAACGACCAGCGCCCAGGTCTCAGCGGTGCCAAGCAACGCGTCATCCGCGAGGTGGTGCTCGCGAGCGTTTACTGTCCGCGTGCCTCGCGCCAGTGGGCGGCCACGGTGTTGACGGTACCGATCGGGATGGGGGATGCCTCGGGGTCATTGCCGAATTCGGCAGCGGTGGTCCGGACAACGTGCTGTACGAGCGCACCGAACTCGACGTTGCGATCCTCGGCGAGCTTCGCGCGGACCGCGGTGTCGATCGCCTGCCATACGCCCAACGACTCTTCGAGTGTTTGGCGGACCTCCGAACCGGTGCGCACGGCCGCCTGGGTTGGCGCGGACCAGCGGTACCGGTGCGCCTGGGCCATCACCGATACGTCGAGCTCGAGCAAACGCCGAAGGGAATTGGCGTAGTCGCGTGCAGCGAAGTACAGCGGGAAGCCTCCGGCTCGGGAGCCGCGGCCGCCAACCGCGTCGCCAGTGAACAGCAAGCTCTCGCTCTCCCAGTAAAAGGACGCGGAGCCCGGCGTGTGCCCCGGAGTGTGCACAACGTGCAGCCGCGCGTCCCCACCCAGGCCGATCTCGTCACCGTCTTCGAGTTTGCGCTCGATGGCCCACTCGCCTCCGAGGAGCTGGCGCTGAAAGGCCTCGCTTTGGGGAATCTCGGCCGCCTGCGCCGTCAGCCGCAACGCATCGCGACAATACTTTTCGAGATAGCGCTCGCGGTCGGTGTACTCCGCATCGGCACGGTGAATGTGAATTCCTGCCCCGGAGGCCTCCTGCATCTCGGCGTTGCCGCCAGCGTGGTCGATGTGGAGATGGGTGTTGATGATCACCCGCAAGTCGGACAGCTCCCAGCCCATTTCTTTGAGCGCAGGGAGCAGCGATGCCTTGGGAACGCTGGCCGTGCCGGTGTCGATCAGCGCTCGTCGCGGAGCGTCGATCAGGTAGCAGTTGACGAGACCACCGTTTTCGAACGGTGCGGCGATCTGGAACACGCGCGGGTGGATCTGCGAAGCGAGTTTGACCATCCCCTCAGTTCACCACTTCGGCATATGCGGCAGCCAGTCCGGATTTCGTTTACGCATGGCACCAACGTCGTCGCGGACGAGTGCCGCCCCGCCCCGCTGTTCATAGGCCTCGTTGGCCGCGGCGAGTTTCTCTTCGTCGACAGTGACCCCCAGGCCAGGTGTGTCCCAGAGCTCGATCGCGCCGTCGCGAAAATGAAACAGGTCCGTCTCGCGCACGACGTCTGAAGCCGCGTTCCACGGGTAATGCGTGTCGCTGGCGTAGATCAAATTGGGAATGGCGGCACCGGCATGGATCATGGCCGCGAAGCTAATTCCGAGATGGCTGTTGGAGTGCTGAGACAGGCCCCAGCCAAGTGTCTTGCAGATGACGCCGAGATGTCGGAAAGCGGTCAGGCCGCCCCAACCATGGTGATCTCCCAGCACCACTTGCACTGCTCGTTCACGGAACGCCATTGGAATGTGCTCGAATGCCGTCACGCACATGTTCGTGCTCAGCGGAATCGGGGTGTGCCGCGCCACCTGGGCCATGCCTTCGATGTTGGCCGTCGGATCCTCCAGGTACTCCAGGTCTGTCTCGCGCAGCTTCTCGGCAACGCGAATCGCGGTCTCCACGGACCAGGCTGCGTTCGGATCGATCCGCAGACCAGCGCGCGTGCCAAACCGCTCACGCATGAGCTTGACTGTCTGGACCTCCACATCCGGATCCAACACGCCGCCCTTCAATTTGAAGACGGTCATCCCGAACCGCTCTGAAAACCGCTCCGCCTGGCGCACCAGCTCTTCGGGAGTCAGCGCGCGACCCCACTCGTCGTCGCCAGCCTCCTTGTAGAACAGATACGCGGAGAATGGCACCTTGCGCCGCGCTGGTCCGCCCAGCAGGTCATACACCGGTCGGCCGGCCGCCTTGCCGAGCAGGTCCAGGCAGGCAACCTCAATCGTCGAAAAGACGCTCGGGCGGCTGATCAGGACCCGCAGTGCCTCGAGGTGATACGGATTGGCCCCGACCACGTGTCGGCTGGCTGCGCGCAGCTGCTGCACGTACAGGCCGCCGCCGGGACCTTCGCCTACGCCTTCGAGGCCGTCCTCCGTTCGCAGGCGGACGATAACACGCAAGAAGCTCGGCTCGTGCACGCCGTGGTGGTTCAGCAGAGGTGGATCCGGGCAGGCGACAGGCGTCACAACCATCTCACTGATGCGAAGCTGTGTGCGTGTCTGGGCAGCAAGCGGAGGGCTCACACACACCAGTGTACCGGGGGGTCGCTGCTACACTTGGATGGGTATGCCCCAGGCAGATTCCGAACCCAACCTGGGCGTCGCCATCTTTGGCGCCGGGCGGGCTGGCCATGGGCACGCTCGCGCGATTGCCGAGACGCCAGGTGCGGAGCTTGTGGCGGTGTTCGATGCCGACCGCCAGCGAGCCGACGCGTTTGCGGAAAAACATGGCTGTCTGGCCTTTACCAGTCGTGACGAAACCCTCGACTGCGTTGGCGTCGACCTGGTCATGGTTGCGCTGCCAAACTTCTTGCACGAGCAGGCAACCGTTGCGGCGGCGGCGGCTGGCAAACATGTCTTCGTGGAAAAGCCAATGGCGGACACGCTGGAAGAATGCGACCGCATGCTCGCCGCGGTGGAGCGCAGCGGCGTGCACCTGCTAGTGGCGCATAGCCAACGCTACTTCGCCGCCACGATCCGCGCTCGCGAGCTCGTCGAGAGTGGCTCCCTGGGCGAACCGGTGTTCGCGACCGATACCTGGTACAAGCCCTTCGGGGTACAGGGCCGTCTGCCGTGGTTTCTGGATCGCGCAACGGGCGGCGGCATGTGGCTGATGAACGGCGCGCACATGATCGACCGGACGTGCTGGGTGCTCGACTCGGAGGTGGAGTCTGTGCGCGCCTGGATCGGATCGCCGTTCCACCATCTTCCTGCTGACGACGCGAATATGGCACTGTTGAAGTTGCGAAATGGACGGCACGTCACCATCGTGCATGCTGGGTATCGCGGGCGCGGCGTCGAGAAGTGTGAGGTAGAGGTGACCTGCACCGACGGCATGCTGCGCTTCGACTCCTACTCGAATCAGCTCGCGGTCGAACAGGACGGCGCGTATGTGCCTGTCGAGGTCCGGCGAGTGGAGCCCTTTACTGAGGAGCTCAGGAACCTGGTTGGAGCCATCCGCGGCCGCGAGCCACTCCAGGTCGCGCCAGCCTGGGGCCGCCACATCGTCCAAGTGCTGCTCGCAGCGGAGGAGTCCTCCACGACGGGTCGCGAAGTGGCCATTCCAAAGCACTGAGCGAGTTCCTTCGCGCTCTCTGGCCGCGCTAAGGGCAAGTGCGAAGCAGCTAGACTGTGCCCGCGAAATGGGGTGGCTGCAGGAGAGCACATTTCAGGGCGGGGTGCTCGGCTCGGGGGCAGTGCTAGTATGGGCACTGGCACTGTACGTGGCATCGCGCGCTCCGTCGCGGCGCGCGCCTGTGCTGGCCGCGCTGGCTATGCTGTGCCTGGCGGCCTATCTTACGGGTGAGGCGCTCGGGGCACTCGCTCCAGATCCACCAAGCTGGTCGATCTGGCTGCGTCGGACGTGGTGGGCAACCAGCCTGGCTGCGCCGGCGTGGCTGGTGCTCACTCTGGCGCTGGCTACCGATGAAGGCCCCGGCCCGCTCGCCGGCCGCGTTCGGCGTCTGTTTGTGCCGGCCGCGGTACTCGCCTTCTCCATCGGTGTGGCGTTCGGTCTGTTAGGAACCACCACGCTGCTGGTGCAGGACTGGAACGCGCCGTTCGTCGTCCGTTCGCCCGCAGGGGTCGGGGGGTTGGGTCTGCGGCACCATCCGCCCGGGCCCCTGCTGGCGCTGTATCAGCTGTTCGTACTGGTGTGCCTGCTCTGGTCGACGGCCAACCTCGCGCTGTTGTGGCGTCGCAGCCCGCCCGGCACTCCCCTACGCGCCCGTTTCGGCTGGTTGAGCGCGAGCGCGGTCATCTTCTTGCTGGGTGGCGCCTGGATCGTGATCGGCAGTGGCGGCTACATGCTGGCGGGCTGGCCGGGACAGGCGCTGCTTGTCCTCGGCATGGTCATCCTGGGATGGAATATGGCGCGCTACGGGGCGCTTCTGGCCGGGGAACGGGTACTCAACGATTTTCTGGCCTTCGCCGCTACGATGCTGGCCATCGTGGGCGTATACGGCGCGATCCTGCTGACACTGGCGCCCGACTATGCATGGCTCGAGCGCGGGTTGCCCCTGCTATTGCTCGTCATGACCACTCACGTGCTCGTCGATACGCGTGGGCACCTCCTGGATCGGATGCTGTACGCGCCCGTGCTCGGCACGCTACGTGGTCAGTTACGCGAGCTCGGCAATCGCGTCGTTCGACAGCCGGACGCCCTGAGCGCGCTGGTGGACGTGCGTGAGACGGTGGACGAGATGTTGCGCGAGCGTTCGACTGAGGCCTCGGCTGCTTCAGGCGCGCCTCCGTCGGAAGTACCCAGCCCGGCTGGCGGCTCGGAGCTGCGGGTGCTGGTCGAGGGCGCGCTCCGCCACCTGAACGACCTGCCCAGCCTGAGCCAACATACGCTGCTCTTCGAGCTACCGGAGATCGCCGAGATGCCGGGCACGCCGCTCGAGCGTGCGGCCGGCTTGCGCCAGGAGTTGGAGCAGGCGATCGACCGCCTCCGCCCACCCGGCGCTCGGCCCTCTCCGGGCGGGGG
>JBPCIO010000335.1:0-3744 GCA_051006215.1 Chloroflexota bacterium | reverse complement strand
CGCCCGCAGTCCCGCACGAACACGTCGTGGTGGCCGGCCCCATCCCCGAACCGGCGCCGGTAGCCGTGGGTGCGGCGACCGGTGCGGCTCACGCCAGCGGCAACGGCTTCGGCAACAGCCATGCGGGTGGCGGCGGACACTCCGATGGCCAGACCAATGGTGCGAATGGCTCGAACGGTGTCAAAGCCGAGCCGGTCTGGTTGCAGAGGCTCAAAGCAGGCCGCTTCGAGGACGACTAACCGCCCGGCGTAGATGTGCGAGAGCGCTCGGGATGCGCGCAATAGCTGTCGATTGGTCGGGTGACGCGCGTCTAAAAGGTCGGCCTGTGCGGCGGGCCTCAGAGCGACAGACTGAGACGCGAAGCCCGGCCAAGAACTTCGAGGTGGCCTTGCGATCCGCGCTGCTGAGCGGCTCTCGGATCTGGCTAGCCGAGTCCGGCGCGCCTGGCCAACTCGCGCGGCTGGAAGCTGGCAGCGATCGCGCCCGGGTGAGCCAGCATTTGCTCGACCAACGCGGCGAACTGGCGATCGGCTTGGACTTTGGTTTCTCGTTCCCACAGTGGTACCTCGAAGGCCTGGGGGTGGGCGGTGCGACTGACCTCTGGGCGCACGCGGTCGAGCACGGCGAAGCTTGGCTGGCGGACTGCGCGCCACCCTTCTGGGGCCGTCGAGGCCGACCGCGACCCGCCCCGGATGGCCCGCCGTTTCGTCGGGCCGAGCTGGCTGCGCCGCGCACCAGCGGCATCGCCCCCAAATCGATGTTCCAGATTGGCGGCGCGGGCGCGGTCGGTACGGGCTCTATCCGCGGCCTGCCCCTGCTGCATCGTTTCCGTGAAGCCGGAGCACGCATCTGGCCCTTTCCGACTGGCAGCGGCTGGCCCGTGGTCCTGGAGATTTATCCGCGTCTACTCACCGGGCCAGTACGAAAATCGGACCCCCGCGATCGCTCGCGATTGCTCGCCGAACGCTACCCGCACCTGGATCCAGGACACCGCCGCCTCGCAACGCTATCAGAAGATGCATTCGATGCGGCCGTCTCGGCGCTGGTGATGAGCGAGCACCTGGAGGACCTGCGTTCACTGCCGCCTGAAACGGACCCGCAGCTGAGGTTGGAGGGGCGCATCTGGCATCCGGGCTGGCAGTTGGATCGGCCCTGAGAGACCCGGCATATCATCGAAGTAGGGCCATGGCTATGTCGATCGCGCAGCAAACCGCCACTCCTGACGAGCATGCAAGCCGCAGGCTGACGATCGTCGAGGCAGTGCGTGAAGCGTTGCGCGAAGAAATGCAACGCGACGAGCGCGTGGTTATGCTGGGCGAGGACATCGGTCAACTTGGCGGTGTCTTTCGGGCAACCGACGGGCTGCTGGCGCAATTTGGACCTGGACGAGTCATCGACACGCCGATGATGGAGCTGGGGATTGCAGGCATCGCTGTCGGGATGGCTATGCGCGGACTGCGGCCCGTAGCTGAGATCCAGTTCGCCGACTTCATGCACGCGGCCGCCGACCACGTTATCTCGGATGCAGCGCGCATCCGATTCCGCACCAATGGCGATGCAGCGTGCCCGCTAGTGATCCGCACCGCCTACGGTGGCGGGCTGCGCGGCGGACCCTACCACTCCCAGAGCGTCGAAGCCTACTACGCTCACGTGCCTGGCCTGCGAGTCGTCGCTGCTAGTTTCGCCTCAGACGCCAAGGGGCTGCTGACCGCGGCCATCCGCCACCCGGACCCGGTGCTGTTTCTCGAACACAAGCGTACCTATCGCGGCATCCGTGGCGAGGTGCCGCTGGGCGAGCACGTCGTGGCGCTCGACCGCGCGCACGTGGTGCGGCCGGGGCGGGACGCAACGGTGGTGGCCTGGGGGTGGGTGCTGCACGAGGCGCTGGCTGCTGCCGAGCAGCTAGGCGGGGAGGGCATTGAGGTTGAGGTCATCGATCCGCGCTCGCTCAATCCACTCGACACCGACACGATCCTGGGCTCGGTCCGCCAGACCGGTCGGCTGTGCGTGGTGCACGAAGACACGCGGACGATGGGCTTGGGCGCTGAGATCGCGGCCCTGGCGGCCGAGTTTGCGCTCGACGACCTCCGCGCGCCGGTTGAACGGCTGGCCATGCCGGACGTAGCTGGTATTCCGGCCAGCGGACCGATGGAGGATTTTCTGATCCCGGATCGGGCGCGGATTGCGGCTCGTCTGAAGGAGCTGGCCCTGACCGACCGCTCGCCACGTGTGAACGGCCGCGGTTTTTCTGCATCCTCGCCTTTGCCCGGGGAGGTGGCCGCGCCGTTTTCGTCCGCCCCCGCGGGTTCGTCCGCTGGTTCGACTGCGCCGTTTTCGTCCGCCCCCGTGGGTTCGTCCACGGATGCGGTTGCGTCGGTTCCGTCGACGGGCTCGGCTGCGGCCGCGCGGCAGTCCGCTTCCGAAGTGGTCCAGGTGGCTCCGACCTGGGTGGACATGCTCGAGGCCAGCAACCGCGACATCCCTCAGGCGGCCAGCGTCGTCGAGATCGACCTGTCGCGGGTCTCGCGGCGACTCGAGGATTTTCACGCGGCGTGGACGGAGCGTGGCATCCAGCCGAGCTTCACGCCGTTCTTTGTCGAAGCCCTGCTCGCCGCCCTGCGCCGTGTGCCCCAGGCCAATGCCGCCTTTGACCCGCTGGGGCGGGGCATCCGACACTACACGGCCGTTCATCTCGGACTCAGCGTGGCCAGCCTGGATCAAGACTCGGCACGCCACGGACTCATCGTCGATGCCGACACGCGAAACGTGCTCGGCCTGGCGGTCGAGGTGCACCACGTGCGCTGTGTTGGCGCGACGGGGGCGGAGCGACTTGGCGAGGCCACGATCTGCCTGGCGGACTATGGTCCGGGCTCGGCGCTGTTCGGCGTGCCGCAGGTGCTGCCTGGGCAGGTGGCGGCAGTCCGCATCGGAGTAGTCGAAGAGCGCCTGGTGGTGCGCGATCGAGGCTTCGCCCTCGCGCCAACGGCGTACGTGTGCGCCAGCATCGATCACCGTGCGCTGGACGGCGTGGACGCTGGCGCGCTGCTGGGCGAAATGAAGCGCTTCCTCGAAGACGACGGATGAGCGGCGGCGACGAGACGCTCGTCCGCATGCCCAAGTTAGCCGACACGCTGGTCGAGGGCACCCTCGGCCAGTGGCTGAAACAGGTCGGCGACGCAGTCGCCCGCGCCGAACCGCTGGCGACCATCGAAACCGACAAGGTGACGACGGAGCTGACGTCCCCCGCCGCGGGCACGCTGCTCGAGCTGCTGGTCCCCGAAGGCCAGACGGTAGCCATCGACACCCCCATAGCCCGCATCGGCAGCCAAGCGCGCTCAGCCGGCACGCCGCTCCCGACCGCCGCCCCCTCTGCAACGTCCCTGTTACTTAGTGTGCCCGCCTCGGTCGCGCCCCCGTCAGCTGAGTCCGCATCCCCCACGCCTCCGTCCGCCGTGGACCCTCAAGCCGCGGCTGCGTCCGCTGCGCTCCCGTCGGGTGCGCCCCCGTCAAGTGGGTTCGCATCCGCGGCAGCCCGGTCAGTGGTCAGGATGACACCCGTGGCCGCGCGGGTACTGGCCGAACACGGGTTGTCCGCCTCAGGCGTGCCGGCGCCTTCCGGGCGCCTGACCAAGCACGACGTCCTCAGCTACCTGGGTCGCCTCCACGAATCACTCCCCCTCGCGCCGTCCGCGACCCAGGAGGCGAAGGGGTCGCGAGGAGTGGGAGAGTCGGTCGCCCCGCCGC
>JBPCIO010000334.1:0-4762 GCA_051006215.1 Chloroflexota bacterium | reverse complement strand
GCGTTGAAGACGCCACCCAGGACCGCCCCAGATAATATGGTTTATATGAGCATCGGCGGCAACCCGAGCCGACCCAACACCGAGGTGCAACCATGTCAGAGATCACCAGCGTGGCTTTTACGGAATTGGCCGGCGCGCTGAACGGCGACGCGGACTACCAGCGCGACCTGCACATCGACGCGTCGCCAGAGGCGGTGTTCGCCGCGCTCACCACCGTCTCCGGCATCACCGGCTGGTGGGGCCCCGCCACGGGCTCGGGCATCCAGGGTGGCGAGCTGCGCCTGGCCTTCAGCCACGATCATCCACAGGTCTTCCACGTCGACACCGCGCAGCGCATGTCCCGCGTGCTCTGGCGCGTGCTGGACGGAGCGTGGCTGCCAGATTGGACCGGCACCACGATCAGCTTCGAGCTGCGCTCAGGCCCTAGTGGTGGATGCCAGTTGAAATTCCGACATCAGGGACTCACCCCGCAGCTGGTGTGCTACGACGACTGCAGGAGGGGATGGGATTTCGTACTCCCGAGTCTGGGCCACTACGCGGGGACCGGCACAGGCTCTCCCTTTCAGCCGGCCCCAGACATCGCCAGTCGCCAGTCACCGAGCCCGGGTCGCATGTCGCCAAGCGTGTGACAATGCCTCGTGGCCTCCGCGGGTAGCCAGGCGCCCAGCGCGGGTCGCCAGGACGTCGGTCGACGTGCGATGGTGGAGCGCGTGAACATCGGACCCGCGTCCACCGGCGCTGAGTCGCCGAGCGGGTCTGGTCCTGACGCGGTGCTGCGCGCCCTGGCCGACCCGCGACGGCGCCAGATCCTGCGCCTCGTGCGTGGCACCGAACTGCCGGCCGGCCAGATTGCTGCCTGTTTCGACGTCACACAGCAGGCCATCAGTCAGCATCTACGCGTGCTCGAACGTGCCGGGCTGCTGACCGAGCGCAGCGAAGGCACCCGGCGTCTGTACGCGCTGCGACCCGAGGCTCTGGAGCAGGTCCGCACCGTCCTTACCGATCTCTGGCCTGACGCGCTGCAACGTCTCAAGGCTGTCGTCGAGCGCAACCACCCGCGCCCGGCAGACCCGCAGGCACCATGACCAGCCCCGACACGCTTAGCGCCACCGTTCGCATCGCCGCGCCGCCGACGGTCGTGTTTCCGTACCTCGTCGAGCTGCCGCTGCTGGCTCAGTGGATCAATGTTGCCGCCGACATGGTCCCCGAGCCGGGTGGCGTGTTTGCTGCCGACTTCGGCGCGATGGTTCGCGGGCGGTTCGTGTCCATCGATCCTCCCAGGCTGGTCGTGTTCACCTGGGGCGTCCAGGGCAGCGACGTCCTTCCTCCAGGCTCGACAACTGTAGAGATCGTGCTCTTGCCAGACGGAGAGGACACGATCGTCGAGCTCACCCACCGCGGCCTGCCGCCAGCCGAGCTGGGCAGCCACAAACAGGGATGGGCGACATTCCTCGACCGTCTCGTGCACGCCGTCGGAGCCTGACCCACGCCGTCACCCGCCACCAGCGATGAGCGAATTGATGCGCTTGGGCCCGATCACGTGTGCGCACACGGAGCCTTCGTGGGCGAAGTCCAGCCGCTGACGCCGTGCTCGGCAGCGGGCAGGTTCGACGGCGGTGTGCCCCGCACCTTGTCGCTCACACTCTCATGCATTGGGCCGACCGCGAATCGGCACCCGAAGCCGCCAGCCATAAGGCGGGCGCCCACGAAGAGGGTGTGCATGGCGTGCCCGGCATGCTCGGGCTGCACGTCGATGTACACGTACCGGTGCTCGGAGCTCCCACACCGCTCGGTATCGCCGGGCAGGACGCGGGCGTGGCGCCGAGGAGTCGCTCGTACCCGGCCACCGCCGAGGTGGAGTCGCGGACGGGGATGCCCGCGAACAGATCCATGGTTATTAAATTTAGGTCATGCTAGGACCGGATGATTGGCCTGACGGTCTCCTGGTTGGCACGCGAGGCCACATACAACGGAGGGCGTTGATCGTGGCTGTCAGCCGAAAATGCCCGGAAACGCCACAGGGCTCCCACGCGCACGGGTGACGATCCCCGAGAATTCGATCACGGCGATGGCGACGAGCGTTCACAAGCAGTCATCAGTCTCGGAGGTGTTTCACAATGACCAGCAGCCAAATCGTGCATTCGGCGCGGGCCCGGCTGGGGCCGGTCGGCGTGTGGTTGGGTGTGCTCGGACGGGCACCAATCGACGAAGAGCGGCGGGCGGCCCGGCGAATCGAGGAGCTCGGATATGGCTCGATCTGGACCCCCGAGGGCATCGGCGGCAAGGAAGCCTTCGCCCATCAATCGGTGTTGTTGGCGGTCACCCGGCGGATCGTGACCGGCACCGGGATAGCCAACGTCTGGCCCGCCACCCTGCCACAATGCAGGGCGGCGCGGCGACACTCGGCGCCGCCTACCCTGGCCGATTTGTTCTGGGCCTCGGCATCAGCCACGCGCCGGCGGTCGAACGCAGCGGACAGGCGTACGTGAAACCTTTGCAGCACATGGCCCGCTATCTTCACGCCATGGACGCGGCAGTGGCAGCCGCACCAGCGACCGAGGTGCCGGCGCCCAGGGTTCTGGCGGCGCTGCGGCCGAACATGCTCGCTCTGGCCCGCGACCGAGCCGACGGCGCGCACCCCTACTTCGTGCCGGTCGCGCACACCCCGATTGCCCGGGCGGCGCTTGGGTCAGACAAGCTGTTGATCCCCGAACAGGCGGTGGTGGTAAACACCGATCCGGATGAGGCTCGCGGCATCGCGCGGGACCACATGCGCGGCTATCTGACGTTGCCAAACTACGTGAACAACCTGAGGCATCTCGGCTACACGGACGCAGACGTCTCAGCCGGTGGCAGCGACCGTCTCGTAGACGCCATTGTGGCCTGGGGAGACGAAGCAAACATCGCCAGGCGGGTGCGGGAGCACCTGGACGGAGGCGCGGACCACGTGTTGCTGCAGCCGCTGGGAGATCTAGAGGCAGCCCTTCGTCAACTCGAGCGCCTGGCGCCAGCGGTGTTGAGCAATTGAGCGGCCGGGTGGGCATGATCGCTGGCGCAAGGTCGTCGGGCTGACAGCCTGGTAGGCCAAACCCAGCGGTGTCGGATCGCAGCTGCTCGATCGGCACCCGATCTGACCGCCTGGAGTAGACCATGTGCGCGCACCGCACCACGAGCAGCCCTGCGTTGAACAAGGCCCTCTCAGTCGTGGTCGACCAGGTGTGCGTGCCGCGGCGGCGTGTCGGCGCGGAATTGCACCTTGTCAAGGACGACGCGCCGCATGCCGCCGGGGTCTTGACGCAACCGGACGGTTGCTATATCATCGCAACCGATGAGTTGCTACGTACACGAGGGGGCTGCGATGGGGTTTCCTGACCGGATCGAGCGCAGGGTAGAGCTCGCTCACCCGCCGGCGACGGTGTGGGCCGCGCTCACCACGCCCGAGGGCCTCGCTGCCTGGTTCGGTGACAGCGCGACCATCGACCTGCGCCCAGGCGGGGCTGCTCAGATGACGTTTCGGAGCGGGATCTCGGTCGACATGCGTGTCGAACGGGTCGAGGAGCCGGCGGTGTTCGGGTTCACGTGGCGGCTGCCGGACCTGCCCGAGGACGACTCGCGCCGGACCTATGTCGAGTTCACCCTCGAAGCGGTGGGCGCCGGCACGCGGCTGCGGGTGGTCGAGACCGGCTTCGCGCAGCTGCCCGACGAATCCCGTAGCAAGACCTACGCCAGCCACGCCGAGGGATGGGCGAGCGAGCTCCGCGATCTGGCGGCCTACCTCGATGCGGCGTGACGTCGAGGCGATCGCGGAGCAGGTCTTCACGGCCTTGGCCGACCCCACCCGGCGCGCGATCCTGGCAACGCTGGCGGCACACGGTCCGGCCACCGCCACGGATCTGGCCGATCGCCTGCCGATCACGCGCCAGGCGATCGCCAAGCACCTCGTCCTGCTGGCCGACGCGGATCTCGTGACCCCCGAGCCAGGCGAACGGCGGCGCGTCCGCTACCGGCTCCGCTCCGCACCCGTGCAGGTGGCACAGCAGTTTCTGGCTGCGTTGGCCCACGACTGGGACGACCGTCTCGGGGCGCTACGGGACCACCTCGACAGGTCCGCTTCTGTGCTCACCACAACAAACAGCGAATCGGAATGAAAGGAACCATGCAGTGACAACCATCGAGCAACGCTCCGCAACCAGTGCGGACTACCAGACTACCATTCGCATCAAAGCATCGCCCGACGCCATTTTCGACGCGCTCACCACCGTTACTGGGCTCGCCGCATGGTGGAACCCTGCCACCGGATCCGGCGAGAGTGGCGGCGAACTCAGGTTCGTCATGAACGCCCCCGAACCGCTCGTGATCTACGTCGACGAGGCCACCCGGCCGACGTCGGTGCGATGGACCGTCACCGACTGCCCCTTTCTGCCCGACTGGATCGGGACCAGGCCCACGTTCACCATCACCCCGGTCGACGGCAACGTATCCGAGCTTCACTTCCACCACCAGGGACTGAGCCAGGAACTGGAGTGCATCGACATGTGCACTCGCAGCTGGAACCACTACATGACGAGCCTGCGGGACTCCCTCGAGGTTGGCCACGGAAGCCCGTACGGCAGCCCAGCAGACAGAGCTCGCCGCGACGCACAAGCGCGACCGAGGCAGGTAGTTGAAACGTCCATCCATCAGGAAACGCTCATCGCCGCACTGCCCCAGCAGGTGTTCGACCTGCTCACCAGCGGCAACCTATTCAGCGCTGCAACTGGGC
>JBPCIO010000333.1:0-12207 GCA_051006215.1 Chloroflexota bacterium | reverse complement strand
GCGTTCGGCTGTCCCAATGGGACCATCAAACAATGACAGTAGATGAATCATAGTTCTTGTATCGGTAAGAGTCAGAAATAGCCAGATA
Organism: Chloroflexota bacterium; assembly: GCA_051006215.1. Lineage (GTDB taxonomy): Bacteria > Chloroflexota > UBA6077 > UBA6077 > CF-72 > CF-72. The sequence goes on along the minus strand of JBPCIO010000333.1, from coordinate 12,119 downwards.
ACGGGGCTGCAGGTTGCATAAGCGACGCGCATAGGAGCTTCCGCGTAGCTTGCTCGTCTTACCTATACTCCACGTTGAAATTACATAGAGGAAAGTACCCCTAGATGCCACTAGCCGTCACGACGGAATATCAAGTCGCGGTCTTGCCGCTGGAACAGGTCCACCCCGATCCGAATAACGTCCGAATCGGCCTCCCTTCCGGCGCCATGTTGGAGGCGTTGAGGGAATCGCTTCGTACCGCGCTCGAGCGCGGCGAAGAATTCGATGAGCCCATCGTGGTCTATCCGCTTCGGAATGACGTGTATCGCATAAAGAGCGGTCATCGCCGCTACGCCGCTGCGCGAGGGGTGGTGGAGCAGCTCCACTTCCACGTGGTCAAGCCGCCTGAGACGGAAGCGGAACGCATCGAGGGTCAGCTCGACGATAACCTCAACCACGAGACCCTGTCTGATATCGAGGTGGGGACCGCGCTGCTGAAGTTGCAGCAGACCGGCAATTATTCTCTCGGCCAGTTAACCGAACGGCTCCGCCAGCGAGGCATCCCAACCCAGCATTCGAGCAAGACCTGGGTGGCCCAGAAGATCGAGCTCGTGAAAAAGCTGACGTCCGAGGTGCAGCACATGGTGCACAGCGGGCTCTGCCGTCCTCAATCGCCTTCGAGCTGCGGCACGTCCCAATGAAAGATCAGAGGCTGGTCGCCGAGCGGATCCTGCAAGAAGGGCTGAGTTTAACGCAGGTGAGGGCGTGGCTTGGGTGTGGCGGCGACGGCGCCCGCCAGCTGGATGTGCTCCACCTAGGCGAGCCAGTCGGAATCGACACGCAGCGGCCAGAGCTTGCGCACGCCCAGATTCGGGACGCCTTGGGCAAAGCCTCAAGGGAGCTTGCCCTCACCAGGCCACCCGGCTCGCACGACCCTCAGCGGCGCAACTCGGGGATCACGACACGCTTTCAATTGGAGCCATCGCGTATGACGGTGGCCTCGAGCGATTCCAGCCAGCGGCAGGCGCTCGCGGCGGTGGAACGAGGCGACTGGGCACAAACCCGCACGGAATTGCACAGGGCCATGGCGCGCGACGCGATTTGGTTTGGGCAGCGCAATCCGGGCGAGGCGAAAAAGCTCGCGGATCACTTCGTGGACGAGATCGAAGACAGTCCGCTCGCCATCCAAATGGCCGTGGTAGGCGTGCGGCAAGCGCTGGAAGAATCGGGCGCCACCTGCGCGCCGGCGGTATCGACATTCCTGCGGATGTGGATGCGCGAGATGGATCGCCGCCTGGCCGACCAGGGGCGCTTAGAGTAGCAGCTCCGTTCGAATAGACGCTCGCTTGTCATAACCAATTACGAGCAAGCGGCATCCAACAAGGCTGTGCGAGACAGCCCTAGACGAATTGCATGATCTACGTTCCGAATCATGCATGTTCTCCCGAATCACGGCACCTTCGAGTTCGGATATCGTGTAGCCCGCGATAACTACTTTTGGTTGGTAATGTGATGAAACTCAGTGCTCTCCTGCTCGCAACATCCGGACTCTTTGCCTTCGTGGCGCCAGCGCAAGCTCAAGAGTCGCCCGCGCCCTCCCCTTCCCCCGCCCCTTCCCCTTCGCCGGCGCCTTGCAGCTTTGTTCTCGGGTTCAAGACGTTGCACGACCTCACGCCCGGTAACGTGGGCGATTGCGTGGAAGACCAGGCGTTCGCCGACAATGGGGACGCTCAGCAGCATACGACGAAGGGCCTGCTGGTGTGGCGCAAGCTCGACAATTGGACGGCTTTCACGAATGGCTATCAGACCTGGCTAAACGGGCCGACGGGCCTGGTGAATCGACTCAACACGCAACGGTTCTCTTGGGAGGCGGACTACAATGCCGCCGGCGTTCAGAAAATTATTCCTCCCTTGGCGACAATAGCGCCAAACAGCTTGGCGTGGACTGTCGTGTTCGATCACAACCTGGTGCTGCCGTCCGTGACTGTGGACGGCAAGCCGCTCCCTCCCAAGGGTCACTGGGTCAACGTTTACTTCCGCGTCAGGAACAACAAATCAACGCCTGCCGCATTGTCAACCACGGATGTCTCCATTGGGGACAGCAAGCATCGCACCTACACCAGCCCCTTCGAAATTCGTCAGGTTGACCAGCAAGGGCAAGAGACGCCCTTCTCGGGCACGGTTCCCGCCAACACCGCCACGCCACTCCTGCGGCTCACGTTCGACGTAGCCCTGGATGCTACCGGCGGTGTGATGCACGTGGCCGGCGGGAACGACGTCGCGGTTGTGTAGCGCCCTAGGAGTATGGCCGGAAAGCCATAAGCGGCCCCCCCTGCGGCGGGGCTGTCTTCGGTGCTTAGTCGGCACGCCTGCCGCAGCCCCGCGGGCCGCCGCGGCATCTTTCCGGCCATACTCCTAGCGGACGCCTTCGATGACCGCGTTCTTTACCGCGGTTACACGATCGACAGCGTTCAACTTGGTGTAAAGGCAGCGTAAGCGGCGAGCCACGGTGCGCTCGGACGTCCTCAGCTCGCTGGCGATGGCGCGATTGCTGAAGCCCTCGATCATCAGGCCCAGGACGCGCCTCTCGGGGGGAGTCAAGGGCGAAGTATCGGAAGACGAATCTACCGTCGCACCCGCGGAAAGGCCGTCCATGTCACCCCTGGCCGTAGTGACGAGGATGCGCGTGGCTACCGCGGCAGGCAAATAGGGCTCGGAGGCGGCGGCGCTCCTCAGCGCAAGGAGCAGCTCGTCGCTCCTGGACGAATAGAGAGCGTAGCTCTGCACGCCGGCCCGGGCTGCCTCCGCGAGCTGGCCGTCATTCGTGGTATGCACCAGGGCAGCAACCGGGCTGATTACCTGGAGCGCCGCGAGGATGTCCTCGAGGTCCGGTCGATCGCCACTCAGGTCAACCAGCGTCGCGTCGGGCCGGAACTCGGCGGCCGTGACTTCGGCCATCGTGAAAGTTGTCGTTTGCGTGTGGCTGGACAAGCCTGCACTGCGTAAAAGCTCCGCTAGCGCTGCGCCAAGGATGGGCGACTCGTGGACAACCAGTACGCGCAAATTTCCGTATCTCCGCGTCGAGTATCAGACGCCACGGCTGGCAATTGAAGCGCAAGATCACCAGCATCCAATGCCTCTACCACTCACAAGCGTTCATAAAGAGGAAGGAGGCTGAAGGCAAAGCGCGTTACAGCGGGACCTGAATCTCCATAGTGGTCCCCGTGCCCACTTCGCTGCGAATGTTGAACGTGGCGCCAACTTGCTGCGCTCGCTGTTCCAGGCCTCGTAAGCCAATCCTGCTGGAGTCTTGTTCCTCCACCACGAACCCTCGTCCGTTGTCTTCCACAACAAGCGACACGCTGTGGGACTGGAAGCGCACAGTGGTCGACACTCTGCTCGCGGCCGCGTGCTTCCAAATGTTGTTCAGGATCTCCTGAAACATCCACATGAGTTGTTTGTTCACGGTGGCGGCGATGGGATATTCGGCGCCCTCGACGTGCAGGGTGACCTCCCCGTCGAATCGCGACTCAAACCGCGCCATAGCGCCCTGCAGCAGTTCCACGAGGTTGGCGGAATCGGTATTTGTGGTTAATGCGATCGCCAATTCGCGGGCCTCGCGAGATGTGGTGTGCAGCGTGGAACGCACCTGGCCGAGGATATTCTTGGCCGCGCCCGGATCCTTCTCGATCAGCTCGTCCAGCCGGCCCAGCTGCAGCTCGATGTACGTCAAGCCCTGCAACACGGAATCGTGCAAATCCAAGCCGAGGTGGGCTCGCTCGCTCGTCATGCCATCCACGTAGGCTTGCTCGTGTACGGCGGCGCGATCGAGGAAAGCACCTGCCTCGCGCACGAGCATCTGCACGCGCTCGACGATTTGGGCCTGCATGGCTCGTTTGAGGCCACAATGAACGCCGGCGAGACTCGCGGCTAAGCCGAAGAGGCCAACGACCTGGCTGGCATGGATGAGGGGCGCGACGTACAGCCACTCGACTTGGCCCGGATGGCCCATTGTTGCCGCCATGCGCTCGGCGAGGGTCGTTCGGAGCGCCAGAGCCCGCTGGGACCTGAGTGCGTCGCGAACGCGCTCCAGCAGTGCAGCGTCGGTAAGCGGCTGGACCTGGACACCTGCTTCGGGATCCCAACAAGCGGCCTCGATTGACCCGTCCGCTTGCTCGGAGACGAGCAAGGGGATGTCGTCGCAGCTGGCGGCAGCGGCGATAAGCGCTCGAAACAGGTGTTCTCGTCGAGCGCTCCCCATGAGCGCCGGTTGGCTCTGCTGCGTGCCTATGGTTTCTGTAAACAGGCGGCGAACGCTCCACAAGCGGCGCACCTGTGCTATCGAATCACCCAAGATTGGCGCTACCTTAGCCATGATTTGCGCGAGATTGCGACGGCCAGCTTCGAGGAAGACTAACCAGACGGCGAAGTCGGGCCCGTCGTAGACCATCGCCACGGTGAACGGCCCGTCGACGTGCACCTCGCCAACGGCGGCCGGCAAGTCCGCGGGAAACGCCGGCGCTGCCCCAACGAGGGACTCCACCTCGAGCTCCTGCTCAGGGGAACGGAAGCAGGCGGCGATGCCGGCGGCGCCCGTCAACCGCTGCAGGTCCTCCCCCAGCACTGTCCGGAACGCGTCCCAAGACCGGTGCGGACCCAGTCTGGAAAAGAGTCGAAGCCATGGCACCCACTCGTCCGTGCTGATTTCCGGACGTGCCCGCTCCCACTCATTCTCCCCCCGATCAATCATTTTGGTTTGTTTCCACAGGCACCGTATCACCCGAACGGCGGTGCCGAGAAGCGGGTACGTAAGTATGTTTGGGTGCTGTTATAGCGGGGTGGTGATGGTGAGCGCCTAGGCCAAAACGCTGAATCCACCTAGTCTCGAAATGGGTGTAATCGGCACAAAATGACTCCGCGGCTTATTCTCGCCACTGCGCCCGGATGCGTGCGTAGGAAGCGTTGATGAGTTTCATCCGGCGCTCGGCCAGTTCGCGCAGCTCAGTCGCGTGGAAGCGGTCTGGATGCCAGGCCTTCACCAACTGCCGGTATGCCTGCCGGGCGGATGCGAAGGAGGCCTCGTGTTCGAGCCCCAGCGCCTGAAAGTCGAGCGCCATTGCGAGGTCAGGCATGCCCTTGGGAGCCCGCCGTAGCGGCGCCCGGCTGTTCCGAGAACTCAGGTATGGCCGCTTGGAGCGCAGAATCTCCACGATACCTGCCAGCAAACGGAGGCAGCCACAGGCCACGATGCCCCAGCCCACGAGCAAGGGGCCGGAGGTGGACCAGGTCCCGAATGCCTGGTGGCAGACCAGGATGGCGGCGAACCCGCCATTGAGCCAGCACGCCCCGCTGATCAACGCTGACCGGCCTCGCTGCCGGCGGGCAGGCAGTCTGGCCTGCTCGACGCTACGAATAAAGTAGACGGCTAACTCTGGCGCCCAGCCCTGGCGTTCGAGTGCCGCGGTCAGGGTGGCCGGTGCCTGCCCACGGGAAAGGCTCTGGGAAGCCCACGCGAAGAGCTCCTGAGACGACGATCCTACTGGGACGTCGTCGGGTCCGGTCAGCGGGCCTGTCACCCGGCGCTGGCTCTAGGCTCGCTGTCTCGCCTTTGCAGCAGCTCCTGGAGAGAGGCGACGCGGATCGCCACGTCGTGCAAGGACATCGGCGGAACGGTCCAGTCGACGTTGGGACGTGTGAGTGGGATGGCGCCCGCCTTTTGGCTCAGCACATCGAACTGCTCCATCAACTTGTCGCGCTCGGCGGCACGCCTCGTCTCGCGAGTGGTCAAGTTCCAGACAAGTCCCTCGGCCTCGCGCAGTATGAGCTCGATGCGGTCGGCCTGCTGCCGATCTTCCGTTTGCCAGCGGGCCACTGTCGCCTCGCAGCGCTCGGACCACGCATTGACCTCTGGAACGAACCGGTTGAGCAGCGCGTTGTAGACGTGGTCGCGCTTTTTGCCGAGCTCCTCGATCTTGGCTGTTTCGACTTCCCGGCCCTGCCAAGCCACGTCAAGTGCAACCTTGCCTCGGCGAGCGAGAGCATCGTGCGCGCCGGCCTCGAGTGCAGCCAGGGTTTCCATTGCCGCGGCGATGCCTTCATCGATCGATCGCAGCTCAGCATGCAGCGTGCTGACGCTGAGCTGCTCTATGCCCAGCGCCGCGTGACTTTCCTCCCTTTGCCACAGGCGCGCAAGCCGCCGGAAAACTCCGCGCTGCTCCCGCTCCGGCGAAACGACCAGACTGTGAGCAGTTGGCACTACCGCCACACTGTTGGGAGCAGCTTCCAACGAGACCCGCGGTTCGGTGGCCAACGCTGCCATCGTAGTCGAAGCAGCGCATGCTTGCATCCGTCGTTCGTCCTACGTGCCGTGCCGACCTTGCGTTGGGCGATTCAGGATATGACTCTACCTGAATATCCTATGGGGATTGCCTGACAAGGCAAATCACGCGTATTCTATGCCCGTTGAGCAAAGTCACCCACGCTGAAGCAGACGCTCGGTCGGGGCAAGCCGAGCCGCGGGGCAGTGTCCTCGTGGTGAACCGCTGCCAGGCTGTCAGCTTGGTGCTGAGCGACGTGGTGCAGGACGTGACCGGCAAGGCGGCGCGAATTCTGCCGGATGGCGCGTTGGGAATGAACGTGACGCGCGACGCCGACGACGTCCGATTGCTCATCGTGGAATTGGAACAGTATCTGCCGCACGCTGTTGAGGCGATCCGTTACTGGCGGGAGCACCGGCCAGAATGCCCCGTCATGGCCATGTCGTATGGCGATAACGGCGCGCTCGCCGCCCAGCTCGGTTGCGCCACTTACCTGGAGCGCCCGTTTCGATTCGAATACTTTGTACGTCTGCTCCGGATGCACCTCGAGAGCGCGCCGGGAAGCTTAGATTCGCACGATGCCCTTCTTGACGGCGTACAGGATGGCCTGCGCGCGGTCAAAGATGCCGAGCTTGTTGTAGATGCTCGAGATGTGATTGCCGACGGTGCGTTCGCTGATGGACAGATCTCGAGCAATTTCCTTGTGACGCCGGCCCTCAGCCATAAGGCGTAGAACGGTGACCTCGCGGCTGGTCAATGGCACGTCACCGTTAGGGCCAGCTTTGCCGCTGTTCATGGTTCGGGCAACGCTGTCCAGGACCCGCTTCGCGATGAGCGGGGGGAGGTAAGCCTTGCCTTCCGCGGCGTTGCGCACCGCTTCCACCATCGTCTCCGGCGTGTCGTCCTTCACGATATAGCCGTTCACGCCCGATCTGATGGCTTCGTGGATGTCTCCATCCTCATCAGTGGCCGAGACGATCACTACTCCCGTCCCCGGCAAGCTCTCCTTGATTTGACGAGCCGCCGCCAATCCGTCCATACCAGGCATCCTGATATCCATGACCACGACGTCGGGCTGGGAGGCGAGGGCTTCCTTGACCGCTTCGTTCCCTTCAGCGGCCTCGCAAATAATGTCGCATGAACCTTCCAGGACACTGCGCAGGCCACGTCTCCAAACGATGTGATCGTCCGCAATAAGTACTCGTGGGCGCATAAATTCCCTCAGCTGAAAGCTTTGGCGCGGTTGCTAACTAGCCTTACCCGCCAAGCGCGAGTCACGGAGAGTATAGTCGTAACTTCCTCACGATGGTATGGAGGTTTACGGTACATTCCGTCTTCCGCTTTGGATGAACTTGGCGTGAAAGTGCCATCCTCGCTTGCCGGGCCCGAGCTCTAAACCTGGACCATCCCTTTGCGGATCGCATAGAGGATCGCGTCGGCACGATTATGGATTTGCAGTCTGCTGAAGATATTGGCTTTGTGCTGGGACACTGTCCTCTGGCTCACGCCTAAGGCAACAGCAATCTCGCGGCTCTTCTTGCCCTGGGCAATCAGCTGCAACACGGTGGTCTCGCGGGGCGTCAGTTCGTTTTTCGCCTGGCGCCTCCGCGAAGTTTCGGCTGAAGGGCGCCGGGCCATGCGCTCCAGGACGCGCTTGGCGATGGAAGGCCCCATGTGCAGCGTTCCCGCGGAAGCGTTGCAAATGGCTCGCCTCATCGAATAGACGTCGTCGCCTTTGGTGAGATAGCCGCTGGCGCCAGCCTCGAACGCCAGCAACACTTCTTCGTCATCCTCGAAGGCGCTCAGGATCACGACCTCCGTCGCCGGCAGCTCAGCCTTGATTTGGCGTGTTGTCGCGATTCCGTCCTGCACGGGCATGTGCAGGTCCATAAGGATCACGTCAGGATGAAAGAGGTGTGTTTGCTCCAGCGCTTGCTCTCCGGAGCCCGCTTCGGCAACAATCTCGATCCGGCCGTCTCCTTCGAGGATCTCTCGCAACCCTCGGCGGAATACGGGATGGTCGTCCACCAACAGCACCTTCACGGGGGGGCCAGGTTCGTCCGAGTGCGTGGCAAGCGGCGCTTGACGGGAAGTTACGGAAGGACTCACAGCTTCACGATCCCCTCTCGGACGGCGTAAAGGATCGCTTGGGCTCTGTCTCGAATGTGGAGCTTGCTGAAAATTCTGACGATGTGATTCCCCACTGTCCTCTCACTGATGCCCATGGCGCGGGCGATATCCCGGTTCCTCTTTCCTTCGGCCATGAGTCGAAGGACGGTCAGCTCCCGCGCCGTAAGCTCAGTTTGCGCCCGGCCTCTGGGAGTGAGCGCCTGTGGAGTGCCTCCCCTCCCGGACAGCCTTTCCAAAATGCGCTTGGCAATCGATGGCCCCAGGAGCTTGCCGGCCGAAGCATTGTGTATCGACCGCAAGACGGAATTGAGGTCGTCGCCTTTGATCAGGTAGCCGCTGGCGCCCGCGGCGAAAGCCTCTAGCACTTGATCGTCATCCTCATATGCGCTCAGCACCAGCACTTCGGTGCTGGGCAGTTCCGACTTGATCTCGCGCGTCGCTTCGATCCCGTCCTTCTGCGGCATCCGCACGTCCATCAAAACCACGTCAGGATGAAACTCGCGCACGCGTTCTACTGCCTGTACTCCAGTCTCGGCCTCGGCGACTACTTCGATGCTGTCGTCTGTACCTAGCAAGTCCCTGAGGCCGAGACGAAACACAGCGTGATCGTCGGCCAGCAAGACCTTGAGGTGTCCTTCACCGGCCACCATCGCATACTACCGGAGTGCGTCGGAACAATGACCGACCAAACCACTCATTGTCCGCCTGCCAATATCGGAGCAAGCGAGAACAGAATGGCTTCCCACCTGCCAGGATGACTCCATGATAAACCGGCCAAAGTTGCTGAAACTACTCCGTACATCTGGCGTAACGAGTGCAAGCGAAGCAGTCATTTTCCCGGCGGCTTTTGACATTCGGGGCATCACCGCTATGTTAAAGCAGCCGATGTGTCTTGACAGTCCGCGAGCAGCGCATGTTTAGCCGCGTTGCCCAAGTCATGCGCTTGCTGGGAGAGCACTTGCTCACGTTTCTCACGGCGCGCTCGGTGGTCGTGATTTCCACCACGTGCGCGATTTTGTACGCCCTGTTCTGGGGTGTCGGACTGCTGCAAGTCAACGGGCTCATCTCCACCGCCCTACCTATACCGGTGGCCGATGCGGTGATCTTGCGCCGAAGCGGCGCTCAGCTCAGTCCGGCGGCCGTGGGCGCCAACGAAAAAGCTGTGCGCGATCAGGCCCTGGCACAGGCCCAAACGGCGTCGGATAGTCCGAACGCCGACACCTCCTCGCCCATCACGCTGGAGATCCAAACTGGGCCGCCGGTCGATCTCTGGGTTTCGGACGACCACGATAACGGCGTTGGCACAAATCCGGAAACCGGGCTCGTGCGCCTCCAGATTCCGGGTGCGGCTTACTCAGGCAAGGGCACCGACCCACAGCTGGTGTCCATCCCGCATGGCAGCGGGACGTATCGTATTCAGTTGCTGGGCCACGGCCTGGGTCATTTCGATATTCGGGTCAGAGCCTTCGTCGGCGGGAACGTGAATGACGCAACGGTGTTCGCGGGCAGCGGTGACGTCTTCCCCGACACGTTGCTGCAAAGCGAAGCCTCGGTCTCTCTGAGTGACGATGGCAAACCGAATCTGGTCGTCGGCAGCGTGCGCGTGGTCCTCGCCGGCGACGTCCCCAGCCCCAGCCCCAGCCCCACACCGTCGGCTTCGCCGGCGAGCTCTCCTGAATCCGCGCCACCCGATTCGCAGGTTGCCGCGGCGGAGGTGCAAGGCCCTGTGGCTGTGGCGCAGGCAGCTCCGGTGTTTGTGCCGCCGCCGGCTCCCAACAACGGCCCGCCCCGAGTGTTCCGGCCGCAACCGCCGCCAACGCTGCCGGGGGCTATCCCGCTGCCGGTGCCGGTGCTGCCCGCCGAGGCCCCAGCCAGCGAAGCCTGACAGCGGCCGCCGCGCTGTGGCGCACCCTGACCGCGCTGAGCGCCGTCAGCCCCAGGAACGTCGTGAGCGCTAGGAGTGGGGCCGTGCCCCACCAGATGTCGCTGAACGTCGTCGCTTGCCGCTCAGGCTGGACGGGAGACGGCATGGTTGGCCTGGCCCATACCCCCACGCTGTTGGACAGGCTGGCGACGTTTCGCCAACCTGTTCTCCTGAGCAGCGGCTCGTACGTGCGCTCGTTGACGAACACCCAGCCAAGGTTGGTGTCCTGAGGCGTTTCCAGGAACCGGGCCAGCGCTGTGAAGTCCGGGTCGTAATAGCGGATGTTGTCCAGCTTGTCCACGCCTGATTGCGACAGCAGCGGATTCCAGCGCGCCGTGTCGTAGTTGCCGTCGACGGATGAGGCGGACGTGTACGCGGCCAGCCGGCTCATCTGATCGCCAAAGCCCAGCGTGAGGTAGCGCCAATCTTGACGTCCCGGCTGAGCCAGGAACGTGACGATCGGCGCCATGTCAAGCGCTGGCGGTTCCACGCTGGCGATAGTCGCGAACCAGGCAGCGTAGACGGCCGACGCTGACAGCGCCGTGACGAGCGCGACCGTGACCAGCGACCGAAGCAGGCGTGGCAGCTTTGCTGCCAGCCAGGTAAGGCCGGCGCCGGCTAATGGCAGCAGTGCTGCTCCCGCCCACAGCGAAAAGCGCTCATAGGTCAGCCATTGCCATTCGGAGCCGTAGAGCAGGCTCGGCAAGGCAGTGGTGCCGCCAAGGCTCAGGATGAACAGCACACCGGAGACAAATGCCAGCCCAATGAGTCGGGGACGGCGCAAGGCCACAAACATTGCGAGCGGCAGGGCCAGGAGCCACAGCGAGTAGGGCGCCCACAGCTCGACCAAGCGAGCCGCCGGATCCGTGAAAAGGCTGTGCCGGCTGACGTGGTCGATGGGCACTTCGGAGGGCCGGTGCAGCCACCACAGCCAAAACGGCAGGATGACGATGCCCTCGGCCGCCGCGGCTGCGCCAGCCGCTGCGAGCAGGCGGCCCGTACTGCCAACCGCCGCTTTCCAATGCTCTGGGCACCAGGCGTAGCGCCACAGCACAGCCAGCCCAAGCAGCGGCCCCAGGAGGACCGGCGTCGCGTGATGGGCAGCGGCGGCGGCCGCGATGCCGGCGACAAAGGTTGCCAGCGACCATCTGGAACGACCCCGCACCCAACCCGGCAACGCGCCGAACGCCAGCAGCAGCAGCTCGAGCCCCAGAATGCCCGGAAGCTGGCCCGCGGAGATCAGCAGGAAATGAAACGCCGGGAACAGCAGCGACCAGCCCGCGGCACAAAGCGCCTCAGCATGATCGACGAAGAGCCGGGCGAAGCGGTACACCGCCACGGGAAAGAGCAGCAGCAGCAGGACCGCCAATATCTGCGCCGCCGTGTCGAGTCCGAAGACCGACAGCAGCGCCAAGAGCTGATGCGCCAACGGCGGATATGAGGCCACGTCGAAGCCCTGGTACCACCGAGGCTCGAACGTGTCCCACCAAGAGCGGAGGTAGTGGCTGGCGAAAAACAGGTGAGTGTCCGTGTCCCACCCGCGAAACTGCTGCCCTTGGACGATGGCAACGATGGCGACAAACAGTCCGGGTACGGCCGCGAGATGCGTGAGTCTGAGGCTCCTGAGCCGGCGGATCATCCGATGGCGGGGGTGGCCTCCGCGGCGAGGGGTAGCCCCGATAGCGCCGTCTCTACCCTGCTCGAATCAGCCGAGAGGGCCGCTTCGAAAACATGCAGGTAACGCCTGGCGATGCAAGCTGGCGTGAGCT
>JBPCIO010000332.1:0-44785 GCA_051006215.1 Chloroflexota bacterium | reverse complement strand
AGAGCGCCAGCCAACCCACCTCCAGCAGCAGCGCCAGAAGCGCGAGCCACAGGATTCGCACTGGTACGGGAGCGTAGCAGGGCTAGCGCTCAGCCCTGCGCCGATCGATCGCCGAGTTGGGTACGCTTCCAGACGGCCCGCCCGGCCGTCCGTCCATATGCCCGTGTGCCGCCTTTTCTCTACCGCGCTGTTCGTAGCCGCGCTGGCTGGCCCAGTGGGAGCTGCCTGCGCTCCAACATTTGCAGCATCGCCGCATCTCGTCGCGGCCTGGCCGCCAGACGAGGCCCGCCTGCCAATCGCTCCGCACGTGCTTGACCTGACGTTCAATCGGCCTCTCTCGCCTGAGTCAACCTGGGCGGAAGTGTGGCGGTATGAGGACGGGTCGCAATTGCCAACCGATGCCGTTGTCCAGCCAAGTAATCCGAGGCGGCTTACGGTACGCCTGCTGCAGCCCGCCGCGGGTCAGTATCGGCTCCACTGGCACGCTGTGGCGGCTCGAACAGCGGCGCCCGCGGAGGGGGAGCAGGATTTCTCGCTCGCGGACGAGTCCAACGGCGCAGCGCGCATCGGAGTCTCACAGGCGACTGCCGACAGCGGTGACAGGCTGGAAGTGAAGGGCAATGGCTTCAGCAAGAGGTCGACGGTGACACTCACGATCGGCGACGACGCGCAGGCCCTGAATACCGTAGAAACCGACGCCCACGGGACGTTTGGCGTCGACGTCAGAGTCCCGCCTGGAGTGCCGTTCGGCGTGCAGCCGGTTTCGGCTATCGATTCCAACGGTGAGGCGGCGGTGACCCCGTTACAAGTGCGCTGGGGCGGTTGGCCGCCGCTGGTTGCCTTCACGATCGGCCAACCTGGTCCGAGCCGGGGTGAGGTCACCTTCGCGGTGAATGTGCGCAATCGCTCGGACTACCTGCTTGAGCGCGTGCGCCTGGTGTTGGAGGACCCCGACCCGAACGTCGCGAGCTTCGTCGCCGCCGAGCCGACTCCGCAGCGCCAGCAGCGAGCCGTCGTGTGGGAGATCCCGGTGCTGGATCGTGGGGTGGCCGGTCCGTTCCGGGCAACGTACCGAACCACGGCGGCCGTCGCCACCCACGCCAGAATTGAATTTCGCCATCGCCACCAGCGCGGATGCGCTGGGGATGACTGCCCGCCAGCGTTCGTCAGCGAGACAACCTCGGACTCGACGGCCGTCAATCCCGCCGACTGAGTGGTGGAGCGTTAGCCCCCCGTCTCTAGACACTCCCGCGAACGCGTTACCGCCGTTATGATGTGCGCCATGAGCGGACGTCCTTTCCTGCAGACTCCCGGACCAACAAATATCCCTGACCGCATCTTGCGAGCGATGGATCGACCGATCGTCGACCACCGCAGCCCAGAATTCGCTCAGTTGACGGAGGACGTTCGGACCGGCCTGCGGCGAGTGTTCGGAACACGCGAAGGCGCTCCCATGCTCTACCCGTCTTCGGGTACCGGCGCAACGGAGGCCGCGCTCGTCAACGCCCTCGCCCCAGGCGACCGCGTGCTGGTGTTCAACTATGGTCTGTTCAGCGGCGGCATGGCCGTCATCGCCCGAAAATTCGGCTTCGAAGTGGATGAAGTCCAGCTACGTTGGGGCCAGGCCGTCCCGCCAGGCGACGTCGAGAAGCGGCTGAAGGCCGATAGCCCGACGAAGCCGTATCGCGCAGTCATGATTGTCCACAACGAAACGTCGACCGGCGTAACGTGCGACATTGCCGCGATTCGCCAGGCGATGGATGCGGCCAGCCACGATGCGATGCTCATCGTCGACACGGTGAGCTCACTGGCCAGCATAGATTTCCGCATGGACGACTGGCGCGTGGACGTGGTGATTTGCGGCAGCCAGAAGGGGCTCATGCTCCCGCCGGGTCTGGGCATTCTGGGGGTCAGTCGCCGCGCGCTGGCACTCGCCGAACAACATGGCGGCTCTGCGCGCCACTTCTTTGATTGGGCGCCGATCGTACGCGAGAACCGAATTGGGCTTTTCCCCTACACACCGGCAACACTCATGCTGTTCGGCCTGCGCGAATCGTTGCGGATGCTGGTGGAGGAAGAAGGTCTCGAGAGCGTTTTCGCTCGCCACAAGCGCCTGGCAAATGGCGTGCGGGCCGCGGTGCGGGCGTGGGGTTTGCCAATGATCTGTGAGAGCCCAGCTAACGCCTCAAACACCATTACTGCTGTACGCACCCCGGCTGGCGTCGACAGCAACCAGCTGCTCAAGCATGGCCGTGACCGATATTCGCTTTCGCTTGGCGGCGGCATGGGCGAGCTCAACGGCCAAGCCTTCCGAATCGGGCATCTCGGGTCGCTCAACGAGCTCGAAGTACTCGGCACGATTGGTGGCATCGAGCTCGCGTTTGCAGACCAACATATCGGCGTCAAGCCAGGTTCAGGACTGCTCGCGTGCCAGGCGAGTTTCCTGGCTGATGGCACACCGACGGCCGCCGAGCCAGCCGCCCTGGCCGCGGTCTAAGCAACCGACAGCGCCGTGAGCCATTCAGGTGCCCGTAACGGCACGCATCGTCGACAAGGTTCGGGTGAGCCTGATCGGAACTCGTTACGCCTGGGCGTCTTCACGCGGCTCGTCGATCCAGTGGCTCCAGCGGAGGTCTATGCGAGAGGACTGAGCCTGTTCGAGACCGCGGAACAGCTTGGCTACGACGTTGGCTGGGTGGCTCAACACCATGCGCACAAGGAGGGCGGGCTCCCCTCACCGCTGGTGTTCCTGGCGGTGGCCGCCTCGCGCACACAGCGCCTGAGGCTCGCAACTGGGATCATCACACTGCCGCTGGAGCAGCCACTGCGTTTGGCTGAGGACGCGGCGGTCCTCGACATCCTCAGCGGCGGTCGACTCGAACTCGGCTTTGGCACTGGCGGTAACGATGTCGTCTTTTCCATGTTCGGACGAGCGCTCGACCGCCGCCAGGACGACTACGAACGCGCGTTCACGATCGTGCGGGACGCGTTGTCGGGCAAGCCATGCATACCGAATGGACCAGTCATGTTCCCGATTGCCGAACATTTGTCGTCGACCATCTGGGAGGCCGCGATGAGCGTCGGGGCCGCGATTCGCGCAGCGGAGCACGGCACTGCCCTGCTGCTGGCGCGGACCGCACCGCGTGAATCACCATCGGACGTACCGGCATTGCAAACACCGCGGCCAATGGGCGAGGCGCAGGTTCCCCTGTCTGAGGGGCAGATGCCGCTGGGTGAGGCACAGAGACCAATGGTCAATGCGTACCTCGAGCACTGGACATCCGACGGAGTCACTCCGCGGATCGGGCTATCGCGCTCGGTCTACGTTGCTCCGACGCGAGCGGCAGCTCTAGCAGATGCTGAGGACGGTATCCGCCGCCACGCCCGGCTGGTTGGCAATCGCAGAGGTCTAAGGGACGACATGAACGTGGAGGAGCTCCTCGCCAGAGCCGACGTCCACATCGGCAGTCCCGACGACGTCATCGCCAGCCTGCGAGCCGACTGCCTGCTCTCGATGGCCTCTGACCTGATCGTGCAGGTTCACCCCGTCGATCCGTCGCATGAAAAGACGCTGCGATCCGTTGCATTGATCGCTACGGAAGTGGCGCCGGCGTTGGGCTGGCGGTAAAGGCTAGCTCCAGGCTGAGACCATCCTCGATGTTGAGCACCGGCCCGACCTTGGGCGGGGTCATGCCAAAGTCAGTGATGTTCACACTAGTGGTGGCGCTGCCGGTCATAGTGGTGTCGTCGAATTGTGCCGTGACCTGCCAGGTAACGGGTTTGGTCACGCCGTGGACGGTCAGGTCCCCCAGAACCTGAAAGGTGGCCTGACCAGCGGACGGCAGTGGCGTCGGCAGACCTTTGATCTCACGTGGGACAAAGGTCGCCGTCGGAAAGAGCTTTGTCTGGAGCGTCTCATTCTTGACGAAGTTGTCGCGACGGCTCTCGTCGCTTTTCAGCTGGGTCAGGTCGACCGTGATTGTCGATTGATCGGCAACGATCGACCCGTCGGCTTCCAGAACGAGACTGCCGCTTACGCCCGGGCTGGTGCCGACCGCCTCGCTGGGGAGGGTCTTGCCCACGAGCTGCTCGTGAGCATGGTAGCTGGCCTGGCTAGCAGACTCGTCCAGGACCAGTCGCACGGATTGGCCGCCGGACGTAGTCGACGCAGCCTTGGTCTGCGCCGCGGCCGTCAGCGGTGGTGCGGGGGTCGGAGCTGGCTCATTCACCTGAGTCGGCCTGGCAACGGCCGTCGGGACGGGAGCGCTCGTTGGCGTTGGTGCCGCGATAACGCTGGTGGGCAGGACGGTCGCGGGTGGAGGGGGAGCGTTCGTCGAGGCGCCAGTCGCGGGCGCGCCGGCGCTGGTCGTCTGGGTGTTGGACGGGTTGCCGCACGCGGTCAGGGCACACAGGCCGGCCATCGCGGCGAAACCTACCACGCAGTTCAAAGAATGCTTGTTCAACCTGCTCTCTCCTGGTCGGGGTGGCTGCTCAGAAGCCCACTATCGCCGCGTCACCTTGGAACAACCTTAGGCCACCCCGCGAACAGTCGCCTTTTATTCCGCGCGGATATGACTTCGAAGGTGGGCTCGCAACCCGTCCAGCGGGCGGGTGTTCAAAACGTCCTCAGGCCGCAGCCAGCCGCGGCGAGCGCTACCGATGCCGAGCCAGATGTTTTCCAAATCAAGTGTCGAGTGAGCGTCCGAGCTCACCGTGCAGCGTCCGCCGGCCGCCTGTACGCGCCGCGCCCACCCGCCGTCGAGGTCCATGCGGGCCGGGTCGCCACTGACCTCGAGCGCACACCCTGCTGCCGTTGCCGCCGCGATCACCGCTGGCATGTCGACCGCATAGGCCGGACGGGAGCCGAGTCTGCGGCCGTGGGGATGGTTGAGCGTGTGCACCAGGGGGTTCCTGACAGCCCGCAGAATACGCGGAGTCATCTCTGAGGTGGACTGCTTGAACCCACTATGGACCGATGCCGAAACGTAGTCGAGCGTGGCGAGTGTCTCATCCGGGTAGTCCAGCGAGCCGTCGAGCAGGATGTCCATCTCGGTACCGAGCAGCACCACGAACGGCGCCAGGCGCTGGTTGATCCCATCCACCAGTCGCCGCGCTTCTTCAAGTCGCTCCAGGCTGAGACCTCTGGTGATGGTCAGCGACCGACTGTGGTCAGTCAATGCCATGTACTCGTAGCCGCGCGCGCGGGCAGCGTTTGCCATCTCCTCGAGGGTGGCTGTGCCGTCGGTCGAATTCGTGTGACAGTGCAGGTCACCCCGCAGGTCGTCGACGGCAATCAAACGTGGCAGGCTGCCCTCGAGACCTGCCTCGATCTCACCCTGGTCCTCCCGCAATTCCGGCGCGATCCACGGCAGACCGAGAGCTGCATACACGCCGTTTTCGGTAGCCGAGGCGACGAGTCGGTTGTGATCGAACAGCCCCTCGGGGCCGAGACGGTACCCCAATCCCTCGGCCACAGCCCGCAGTCGAGCCAGGTGCGCCTCTGAGCCGGTCTGCCACAGCAGCGCCGCGCCGTAGGTAGTGGCTTCGGCAAGATGCAGGCGCACCTCGATCCCGTCGTGCAAGCGGACGCGCACACTCTGTGCAGACCGGCTGACGACGTGGTCCACAGTTGGCAGCTGCTCGAGCAGATCGAGCACCGCAGATGCGGCACCGCTGCGGTCACCCGGAACGGCGACGATATCCAGGCCGCCCACGACCGTCTCGCACATACGGCGTGCCGCGCCAGCAACTTCGACGTGGCGTGGAGCGACATCAGGGTCACGGAGCAGTTGGACGATCAAGCTGGCCGTCTCCCAGGCGTGCTTCAGCCGCAGCGCACGGACCGGATTACGCAGGGATGGGAGTTGAGCGAGGAGGTCCTCGGCGCGGCCTGGGCCAAGTACTTCGGCCAACCGGCCATCACTCGCGGCACGTTCGACGGCGTCGAGATCGGTCGCCCCGAGCGCGGCGTGGAGCGCCTGAAGGCCCGCGGGTCCGAAGCCACGCGCCTGCAGCAGCGGCGCCAGGCCGGGCGGGTTGTTTTCGACAAGCCTGGCATGGGTGCGCATCCCGCCGGTGCTGAGGAACTCGGCGATCAGCGCCTGCAGCGACGGACCGACACCAGCGATCTGACGTAGGCGGCCGCTGGCGGCGAGTTGTTCGAGTGACTCAGGCTCGGCAGCTACGCTCCGAGCAGCGCGGCGATAGGCGCGCAGTCGGTGGCCCTGCTCGCCGGCCACCTCGAGGCTCAGGGCGATCTGCTCGAACAGTCGCGCCACTGCCAGGTTCGTAGCGCGCCCGGAGGGCGGCGATGGGTGCACTGATTTTCATTCTGCACTCACGGTCATCTTCAATGCTCATGGTGGTACGCTCGGCCGATGGGAAGACTCGATGGACGGGTGGCTTTTCTGACCGGGGCAGGCCGCGGCATCGGCGCTGCCACTGCCGCCAAACTTGCGGCTGAGGGCGCCGCCATCGCGGTGACGGACATGGACATCGGCCCGGCCCAGGAGACCGCGGACGGCATCCGTTCGGCTGGCGGCCGCTCCCTGGCCATCGCCGTTGACGTCACCAATCCCGAGCAGGTCAGTAGCGCCGCCGCGAGGGCCGCCCAGGAGTTTGGTCGGCTGGACATCCTGGTCGCCCTGGCCGGGATCACCCGCGACAACCTGCTCTTCAAGATGACGGACGACGATTGGGACGGGGTTATCGACACCCACTTGAAGGGCAGCTTTATCGCCGCCCGCGCCGCGCAGAAATATATGGTCGAGCAGCGCTACGGGAAGATGATCTTCACTTCTTCAACCTCGGCGCTGGGAAATCGTGGCCAGTCCAACTACTCCGCGGCCAAGGCCGGTTTGCAGGGTCTGGCGCGCACGTTGGCGATCGAGCTGGGTCCATTCAACATCAACGTAAACGCAGTTGCGCCGGGGTTCATCGAGACGCGTATGACCCAGCAAACCGCCGAACGCATGGGCGCGGATTGGGAGCAATTCAAAAAAGAGGCTGCCTCGCGGACGCCCGTCCGCCGCACTGGCACGCCTGAGGATGTGGCCAACGTCATCGCCTTTCTGGTCAGCGATGAAGCCAGCTTCGTCAGTGGCCAGATCATCTACGTCGCCGGCGGCCCGCGCGGCTAGGAGGTTCGGTGTGGACCTGAAGTACTCACCCCAAGACGAAGCGTTTCGCCTGCGAGTCCGCACATGGTTTGCGGAGCACCCAGCAGGCGCGTTGGATACGCTCGAGCAGCGCAAGGCCTGGCAGCGCACGCTGTACGATGCTGGCCTGGTCGGCATGGGCTGGCCGCGCGAGTACGGCGGGCAGGCCGCGCGCCCGATGGAGCAGGCCATCGTAGCCGAGGAGATGGCGCGGGGCGACGTACCGGGCCCCATCAATAGCCTGGGCTTGGGCATCGTTGGACCGACTCTCATCGCCCACGGCACCGAAGCGCAGAAGCAGCAACATATCCCGGGCATTCTGACCGCCGAGAATATCTGGTGCCAGCTGTATTCGGAGCCTGACTCGGGTTCTGACCTCGCCAGCCTGAAAACCAAAGCCGTGCGTGACGGCGACGACTGGGTCGTGAATGGCCAGAAGGTGTGGACCAGCCTCGGTCCGATAGCCGATCAGGGTGTGCTGCTGGCGCGCACCAATTCCGAGCTGCCCAAACACCAGGGCATCTCCTATTTCATCGTGGATATGCACACTCCAGGCGTGGAGGTGCGCCCGCTCAAGCAGATCACCGGCAGCTCGGAATTTGCCGAAGTCTTCTTCACCAACGTACGCATTCCCGAGGCCAACATCATCGGCCGGGAAGGACAGGGCTGGGAGTTGGCGCAAACTACGCTCGGGTACGAGCGCGGCGGCAGCATCCTGGCGCGGGTCACCCGCCACCAGGCCAATCTGCAGCGCCTGGTGGATGCCTGCAGCCGCCTCGAGCGGAACGGCGAGCCCGCGCTGGACGACCCGGTCGTTCGACAGAAGCTGGGTCGCGTGCTGGTCGAAGTCGAGGTGCTGCGGTATGCGGGGCTTCGGATTTTGAGCAAGCTGGAGCAAGGCAAACGGCCCGGCTCCGAGTCTTCGGTCGACAAGCTGTACTACAGCGAGATGGATAAGCGTCACCAGGAGCTGGTGCTGGAGATCCTCGGACCGTACGCACAGCTCGAACAGGGCGCGCCTTTAGATCTAGCGCTGAATTCGACCACGGCGCGTGGCGACAACAGCACCTGGGCCTTCAACTTTCTGTGGTCTCGGGCGGGGACGATCTACGCGGGGTCGTCGGAGATCCAGAAGAACATCATCGGTGAGCGCGTGTTGAAGCTGCCGCGCGAACCCCGCGCGGATCGCCTCACGAGCGCTAGCACAGGAGCGTAGGCGGCGTGGACTTTGACTTCACTCAGGAGCAGGTGATGCTCCGCGGTCTGACGCGTGAGTTCATCAGCCGCGAGAGCGCGCCGCGCGTTGTTCGAATGTTGATGGAAGATGCGCACGGCTTCAGCGAGGCGACCTGGCAGCAGCTGGCTGAGATGGGGCTCATGGGACTGGCCGTCGATGCCAGCTACGGTGGCCAGGGGCTCGGCATGGTCGAAATGGCGCTGGTGCTCGAGGAGATGGGCCGATCCGCCTACCCGGGCCCGTACTTCGCTACTGCGGTTCTGGCAGCCAGTGCCATCGCCGCTGGCGGCAGCGCCAACCAGATGGCGCGCTATCTGCCAGACATCGCCAGTGGCCGAACCAGGGCGACGCTGGCGTTTCTCGAAGACGGGGTGTCCTGGACGGCTTCAGCGGTCAGGCTGCCTGCAGAGCGGCGCGGGGACGCATTTGTGCTGTCTGGCACAAAGCGATTCGTGCCGTTTGCCCATGTGGCTGACCTGGTGCTGATCGCTGCCCGCACAGGTGGCGGCGTCGACGGCACGACGGTTTTTGCCGTGGACCCCAACGCCCACGGCGTGCGCCAGACCCCGAATTTCGAGATGGATCACACCAGCAAAACGTCGACCTTCGTCCTGCGGGACGTACGTGTCGGCGCCGACTCCGTGATCGGTCAAGTCGACCGTGGCTGGGATGTGCTGGGTCCGACCCTGCAGCGTGCGGCGGTCGGCGCGTGTGCGGAAATGCTGGGGGCGTCGCGACGGTGCATGGAGATGAGCGTCGAGTATGCGAAAGTGCGCCACCAGTTCGGCCAGCCGATTGGCACATTCCAGGCGATCAAGCATGCATGTGCCGAAATGCTGCTGCAGGTGGAGAACTCGCACGCGGCGACCTACTACGCTGCGTGGGCGCTCGACGCCGACTCGCCGGATGCACCGCTGGCGGTGTCGGCGGCCAAGGCGTACGTGAGTGACGCAGCCCGGGCGGTGTGCGGAGCGTCGATTCAGGCGCACGGCGGCATCGGCTTCACCTGGGACTACGACCTGCACCTGTACGTGAAGCGCGCCAAGCACCTGGAGCCGCTGTATGGCGACGCCGATTTCCATCGCGAGCAGGCGCTCAGACTGTTGCAGGCCCGCGCAGACCACGCTGACCACGAGGCGCGCCTCCCCCAACCCGAGCCGGAATCCGCGCTTGTGTCCTGAGCGGCCACTCGCGGGCGGGCATCCATGCCAACGCTCTGCTCGCTCTCGTGGGTGATCGGACCCTGGGGTGACCCCACCACGTGTGATGACGATCGCGGGCACCGACTCGGGTGGGGGAGCCGGGCTTGCGGCCGACCTGCGCACCTTCGCGGCGTGCGGAGTGCACGGCTGCCTCGCGGTGACCGCCGTGACGGTACAGAACTCGCTGGGTGTCACTGGCGTGCATCCCATAGCGGCAGAGATGGTGGCCGCGCAGATCGAGTCGGTTGCAACCGACATCGGGCTGGACGCGGTCAAGACCGGAATGCTGGCGAACTTTTCCATCATCGAGGCGGTCGTGACCGCGTGTGACCGGATCGGGATCGGCGCACGCGGCCTGATACCGCTGGTGGTCGACCCGGTCGCAGCGTCGAGGCACGGCGACCAGCTGCTCGCCGACGAAGCGCTCGCGGCGATCCGGACGCGGCTCGCTCCCCGTGCCACCCTGATCACCCCGAACCTGGACGAGGTGCGCCTGCTGGTCGGGGTGGACGTGCACGACCGTGCGGCCCAGTACGAGGCGGCCAGGCAGCTGCATGCCCTGGGGCCGCGGTACGTGCTGGTTAAGGGCGGGCACCTGCGCGAGGACGTTGACAGCTGCGTCGACCTGCTGTACGACGGCAACACATTCAGCGAGCTACCCGGCCCTCGCTTCGACACCCATAACACCCACGGTAGTGGCGACAGCCTAAGCGCGTCCATCGCGTCGGGGCTGGCCCGCGGGATGACCATGCCCGAAGCAGTCGCGCTCGGAAAACGCTACATCGTGGCGGCCGTCCGGCACTCGTACTCGCTCGGCGCGGGCCACGGCCCGGTATCGCCGCTGTGGACGGTTCGCCCCTGGTGGGACGATCTGACTGCCTGATTCGGCCGCCGAGCTCGACGCAGCGTACGAAGAGCGTCAGAGCCAGACTATCGGGCCGTAGCCGGCCACGAACTTGAGCGGGGTGAGCCCGCCGCTGGCGGCGTCGACGACGAAGGAGCCGGTGCCACCGTAGACAAATAGCTGTGTTTGGTCCGGCGACCAGGCCACCGATGGTTCATCGCCATCCGTCTCGGCGACGCGGCGAAGCCCGCTTCCGTCGGCATTGATGATCCAGGGATCCCAGGGGATACCGTGAGCGTAGGCAACATCCGGTCCGAACACCCCGCTGAACAGCGCGTCTAACGCGAGCGGCTGGACCTCCCGATCAGGTCCGCCATTGATCCCGGATTGCGGGGCGACGAAGGCGATCTGGTCGTTGCGGGGAGAGAATTGTGGATACGCCGCATCGGCGAAGCGACCCTCTGGCACAAGTGTCTGCACGCTGCCATCTGCCTGTGTCCAGATCAACAGCGAAGCCCCCTGATTGGTAGTGCGCGCGAAGACCAGGCGCGTCCCGTCCGGGGCGGCCGACGGCTGGCGGCCGTCGGGCACGAGGATGCCTCGACCACTCCCGTCGGACATAACGCGTTCGATGCGGCTGGGGTAGCGCGGAACCTCCTGGCCTGGCGCGCCGACGGGTCGGCCGGCGAGGTCCTGGCGTTCGAACAGCAGCGTCGCATGGTCGGGCCACCAGGCTGGCGAATTCAGCGATTCGTGTGGGTCAGCTCGCTCGAACAGCGGCGACGAATCACCACTGTTCACGTCCAGGTTGACCAGGTCGGCGCCGCGTGGCCCACCGCCGGTGAATGCGGCACCGACGGCAACGACGACGTGCGAGGCGTCAGGCTGAGCGGTCAGCGATAGTGCATTGGAAGTCGCTGCGAACCGGCTGACCGGGGTATGTCGCGGCGCGTCCAGGTTGAGCCACGCCACCTGGCGGCCGACCACGGCCAACAAACGACTGTCGCTCGCCTGAAGTTGGGGCCGTCCAAATTGGGGCACCACACCGAGCGAAACACTGGCGGCCAGATATACGGCCGCCAACGCACGCGGGGACCAATGCATCTCTCGCTCAGGGAAACGTGACGACCTGACCCAGCGGCGGCTGAGTCACTTGGAGGTTCAGAGCCATCCTGTCCATCGCTGCCTGGACCTCGGCTACGGTGGTCTGACCAGCCGGCGGAGAGACGCGGTTGTGGTGGGGGAAGATAGTCCTGAGGTTCGGGTTGTCTGTCTTGAGCATCTTTATCTGCTCGGCGAAGTCGAGCGGCTCGGTATCTCCGCCCATGTGGACGATGGCCAGATTCGGCTTGTACATCGAGGCCCACATGCCCTGCTCGGCGGTTGCAGCTGAGCTGCCGGAGAAGTATGCCGTCCAGCCATTCTCGAACGTAATGAAGTACCCAGCCGCCACGCCGCCGTAGGGTACGGCGGCCGTCGGAGGGCTGAGCTCGGAGCCGTGCACGCTCTCTACCGAACGCACGGTGATGCCCTCCAAGCCGGTGTAGCGGTCGCCAGGCTGGAAGAAGTTTTTCGGCACCTGCGCCCGAGGAATGCCCTGCTCAACCAGCCAACCATTTACTCCACCCGGCGCAAGCACAGTTGCACCGGTCTGGTTGGCGATTTCGACGGTGCTGCCGATTTCATCGCCATGGCCGTCGGCGACGACAATCAGATCGGCCTTTTCGATATCGGCCGGCGTGATCGGCGAATCCGGATTTGAGGTGAACGGGTTGGTCAGGATGACCTTGCCGGTGGGTGAAGTAAAGCGGTAGTGCGACCACCCGAACCACTCGACCTTGACTGAGCCACTCACTGATTGAGCCGCAGGCGCGGCCGAACCAGTCGACGAGAGTCCGATGGCTAACGCGAGCAGGCCGGAACACAAAAGCGCGACACGCCCAAATTGGCGTCGCATATGCATGCACAGCTCCTTGGAGGCAGATTTTTAGCCAGCATACGAAGCTTCTGGGAGACCGGTTTAAATTCACTCACTCCGCTCGCCAGGGAGTGGTTGCAGCTTAGCGGACAGGACCGCCGCGAGGTCCGCCAGGAGAGTGGCGGTGTTGCGGCGCGGGTGGCTGGATTGCAGGGCGGCGAGGTCGGCTGGCGTGTCGACATCCAGGGCTAGGCCAAGATCGAAGCAGACCCGGGTCAGAGCGCCGGCGCTGAGGCCGGCGCGAACGTGCCGCTGCAGGCTCGGCGGCCCAAAACCAGGCGGGATCACCTGGGGTGGCCGGAGCAGCAGCGCATTGGTGCCCTCGCCGTCGTGGCTGGCAGCGACAACTACCGCTCGCTGCGCCGAGCCGGCGGCGTCCAGCAGCGCCGCGAAGTCCGATTCGGCGATCAAGGGCACGTCGCCAGGCACGACCAGGGCGGTCGTGGCGCCCCGCTCGCGTGCCGAACGCAGGCCCATGAGCACAGCCGCGTTCATGTCGCCGACGCCCGGATCCACGAGCGCAATGGCGCCGCCGAATTCGACCGTCTGGCGCGCGTCGGGCGAATCCACCACCCCCAGGGTGCCCGCAAAGACGCCGTCTGCCTGCACGCAGGCGTCGATCACGTCTGCGAGCATAGCCAGCGCGAGCGCTCGGCGTTGGGTGGGGCTCAGTGCCGCGGCCGGCCGGCTCTTGGCGCCATTTCCGACGCGCGCCACGACGACCGCCCACACCGATTCAGGACTGCGCATGCGATTTCAGTCTACGCAACGTCGTTTTAGTAGCCTGAAACAACGAATGGATCCAACGCGTATCGTCGCCCTGGCCGGCGGGGTGGGTGGCTCTCGCTTCGCACGCGGCTTGCGGGCCGCGGCGCCGGATGCCGAGTTGACCGTCGTGGTCAACACAGGCGACGACGTGACGCTGCACGGCCTGCGCATCTCGCCCGATGTCGACACCGTGCTGTACGCCCTCTCAGGCGCCGTCGACGAAAAACGCGGCTGGGGTCCGCGTGGCGACACCTTCCAATGCATGCAGGCGCTCGAGCGCCTGGGCGGCGAAACCTGGTTCCGTCTCGGGGACCTCGACCTGGCCACGCACCTGCGACGGACCGAGCTCCTGGAAGCCGGCTGGCCCGCGAGCCGGGTGACCGCCGAGTTGGCCGAGCGGCTGGGCATCCAGAACGTACGGGTCCTGCCGATGACCGACGAGCCGGTCGAGACCTGGGTCCAGCTTCGAGATGACGGTCTGTGGGTCCACTTCCAGGAGTACTTCGTGCATCTCCGGACCGATGTCGCCATCCGTGCCGTCGAGGTCAGGTGTATTGACACAGCCAAGCCCGCGCCGGGCGTGCTCGATGCGATCGAGTCGGCGGAGTTGATTGTGTTTTGTCCGAGCAATCCGTTTGTCAGTGTCGGACCAATCCTGCAGGTGCGCGGCGTGCGTGAGGCGATTCTGTCGGCTCGCGCCCGGGGGGCGTTGGCGGCAGGTATTAGCCCAATGATTGGGGGCGCCACGGTCAAGGGGCCGGCGGCGAGGATGCTGACCGAGCTTGGACACGAAGCTAACGCGGCGGGCGTCGCCCGCATCTACCAGGGCCTGTTGGACGTGTGGCTGATCGACCGGATCGACGCCGAGGCCCTCTCAGTCCGAATTGCAGCGTACGGCATGCGTCCCCTGGTAGCCGACGCGCTCATGCGCAACCGCCGCGGCGAAGCACGACTGGCCCGAGCGTTGTTGAAGGCCTGCTTTACGGGGCGTCGGCACGCGGATCGGCCCGCCTGAGCACGCTACGCTTGCGTACCTTGACATGGGGTCCGCTACTGGCGGCAAGCTCGACCTCAGTTTCAGGGTGGACTGGCACGCTGGTGACCACGAATCCGGGTGTGAACAGCAGCGATAACTTCAGGAACTGAGCCGCCTGCCCATGCAGCA
Organism: Chloroflexota bacterium; assembly: GCA_051006215.1. Taxonomy (GTDB): domain Bacteria; phylum Chloroflexota; class UBA6077; order UBA6077; family CF-72; genus CF-72. Next base: position 30,434 of record JBPCIO010000332.1, on the reverse strand, counting down.
GATGCTGCCAGATACTGTCAGGCACGTATTCGGGCAGGACGACGGTGACCGTCTCGGCGCGTTCGTGGCGTTTGAGCTCCGACAGGTACTGCAGCAGCGGCCTGGTCAGGCTGCGGTATGGCGACTCGACGATGGTCAGCGGCACTCCGCGGCCCCACGTTGCCCAGGCTGCCTCCATCTCCTGGGCTTTGTCCGGGTCGGTGGCGACGTGAACGGCGGTCACATCATCTGACAGGGCCTGGGCGTAGCGCAGCGCCTGAATAGCGGGCCTGTTCAGGCGGGCGATCGGTACCACGACCACGTTTCGCAGAGGTTGCTCGCCGGCTGGGGTCGGGGCGGCCGGCAGGGCGGTGTCTCGCTCCACCTCCCGATAGTGTGACTTTATGGTCAGCAGCAGCCAGATGAACAGCGGCACGATGACCAGCACCAACCATGAGCCCCAGCCTATCGGCAGGCCGGGCACGATCGGCAGCGACAAATCCATGAAATCCGTCGCGGCGGCAATGACGGTCACCAGACCCGTAGCGACCGCGCCGAGCCCGTTGACCATGGCCTTCAGCAACCAGCGTCGGCCTCGCAGCCTGCGCCAGTGCTGCACCATGCCTGCTTGCGACAGGGTGAACGCGGTGAAGACTGCGACTGCGTACAGCGGCAGCAGGGCTTCGGTAGACCCACCAAACAGAATGATGAGCAGCGCGCTCATGACACCCAGCATCAGAATGCCATTGGAGAACGCCAGGCGCTCGCCGCGGAAAGCGAGTTGTTTGGGCGCATAGTCGTCGCGCGCCAACAGGGAGGCGAGACGCGGGAAATCCGCGAAAGCGGTGTTGGCAGCCAACACGAGGATGAGCACGGCCGAGAACTGGAGCAGGTAGTACAGGGGGCCCTCGCCGAAGACGGCGTGCGCCAACAGCGAGATGACCGTCTCTTCAGGCCGGGGGATGATCTGCCCGGCAACAATCAGAAACGACAGGCCGAGGAACATGATTGCCAGGATCGTGGCCATCGTGACAATCGTGTGCGCAGCGTTGCGCGACTCAGGCGGCTTGAATGCCGGGATGCCGTTCGAGATGGCTTCGGTGCCGGTCATGACCGCTGACCCGACGGCGAACGCGCGCAGCAGCAGGAACAGGCTGAGCGTTTCGGTCACCGGCGGAAGATTGCCTGGCGGGGGCACCGACAACTGCCCGGTGAAGTACAGGTACAGACCGCCGCCGACCATGGCGAACATGGACGCCAGAAACACGTACGTTGGCGCGGCGAAGATGCTGCCCGATTCGCGAATGCCGCGCAGGTTGGCCAGCGTGACCAGCACGACCGCGGCAATGCCTAACCCCACTCGCAGCGGGAGAAGAGCCGGAACGGCCGACACAAGTTGATCGACTGCCGATGCGATGGAGACCGAAACGGTCAGGATGTAGCCAACGGATAGTGCCGCGGCCGCAACAAGCCCGGGGATCTCACCCAGGTTCTCGTGCGCGACGATGTAGCTGCCGCCACCCGACGGATAGGCGTAGATGGTCTGCCGGTAACTGAATACCACCGCTGCCAGCAGCAGCACGACTGCGACCGAGATCCAGAGTGACGAGTACAGCGCGCCCGCGCCGGCAGCCAGAAGGACGACCAAGGTCGCTTGCGGGGCATACGCCACGGAAGACAGAGCGTCCGACGAGAAGACCGCCAGCGCCTTCTTCTTGGTGAGGCGCTCGTTGATCTCGAGCTCGCTGTGGATGGGCGCGCCGACCAGGACGCGCCACACTTTGCCCCACGCCCCACGCGGCTCTTCCAGCGTCAGACTGGCTTCCAGGCGACCAGCACCGCGGCGCGCGAACCCGGTGAACTTCGGGCGTGTGACGCGCACCACCGCGTCGCCCGGGTGTGAGCGCCGGAGCTGTTCGACTACTCGCCGATCCGACGGGCCTGACCGGACGCCTCTTGGCGGTGGGGGAGGATCCATGCCTGGGTGGTCTGCCAACTACCTTAGCAGAGTGCCCGGTCTGGGTCGGCCTTGTCTACACACCGCCGTACGGCTTGACCAGCCCAGGCCGCCCTGATCTACTACGGGCACCGTCGAATACGTCTGTAGCGGCGGAGGGGAGGGGGCGCGAATCTCGAGGCTCGACAGCGTGCACGGGCATGAGGCTGGACCGAGCGTTAAGCCGCCGGTTCTCGAGGTCACTGATCTGCGTGTGCAATTCCCAACGCCGAGCGGACCGTTCGTGGCCGTCAACGGGGTGAATTTCACGCTCGGCGCCGGTGAGCGGCTCGGGCTAATCGGCGAGTCGGGGTCTGGGAAGTCCACGATTGCCCTGGCCTTGATGCGGTTGATCAAACCGCCCGCACAGGTTGTCAGCGGCCGAGTGCTGCTGGATGGCGTCGACCTGCTCGGACTGACTGCCGACGAGATGCGGCATCGCCGGCTGGCCGATATCGCGCTGGTTACACAGGGCGCCATGAACTCGCTCAATCCGGTCATGCGCATCCGCCACCAGATGATCGACGCCATGCACGCCCATGGGATTCGTCTGTCTGCACACGCTTGGGACGAGCGTCTGGGCAACCTTCTGCAGTCCGTTAACCTGCGCCCGGAGGTGGCTGATTTCTTCCCGCACCAGTTGAGCGGTGGCATGAAGCAACGCGTCTGCATCGCCATTGCGATCAGCTTGCGACCCCGAGTCCTGGTTGCTGATGAGCCGACCAGCGCGCTCGACGTCGTCGTGCAGCGACGCGTCATGAGAACGTTGCGCAAGGTGCAGGACACGCTTGGCGCTTCGGTCATCCTGATCGGCCACGACATGGGTTTGATGGCCCAGTTCGCTCAGCGCCTCATCGTCATGCGCAGGGGTCAAGTAGTCGAGGTCGGCGACGTTCGAGATATCTTCGCCCGTCCCAAACACCCGTATACGCAGCTGCTCATCGAAAGCCTGCCCTCGCTGACCCGCAGGGGCACATTCGAGGCGGCGCTTACTACTGAACACGCATGACCCAGCCGTCGAGCCCACCCCTGCTCGAGCTGCGACAAGTCAGTCGAGCCTACACCAGCGGAGCGCTCCTAAGCGGCCGCCAGGTTCTCGCGCTGAAAGATTTCTCGCTCACCATCGACGCGGATCGGCCGTCCATTACCGCGGTCGTCGGCGAAAGCGGCAGTGGCAAAACGACGATGGCCCGGCTTGTTTTGGGTCTCGAGGCGCCGACCGCCGGGCGCGTGCTGTACGACGGCAAAGACCTGAACAGCCTGAACGCGACCGACTGGCGTGACTTTCGGCGCAGCGTGCAGGCCATCTTCCAGGACCCGTTCGGGGTATACAACCCGTTTTATAAGGTCGATCACGTGCTCACGACTCCGTTGAGAAAGTTCAAACTGGCGACATCGCGCGAAGACGAGCATGCCCGGATCGAAGAGGCGCTGCGCGCAGTCGGCCTGCGCCCAGAGGAAACCCTTGGGCGGTATCCACACCAGTTGAGTGGCGGCCAACGCCAGCGCACCATGGTCGCTCGCATTCTGCTGCTGCGGCCGCGGTTGATTGTCGCCGACGAGCCGGTCTCGATGATCGACGCGTCGCTGCGGACGACGGTTCTTGGTAACTTGCTGCAGCTCAAGCGGCGGTTTGGCATGTCGCTGATCTACATCACTCACGATCTGACAACGGCGTATCAAATCAGCGACCGCATAGTCGTGCTGCACCGGGGGGAAGTAGTCGAAGAAGGCGATCCAGAGCAGATCGTTCACCATCCGGTGCACGCCTACACTCGGCTGTTGATCAACTCGATTCCGGAACCAGACCCGGACCAGGCATGGGCGGACGACGCGCTGCTCGACGACGAGGGGGAGGATGACCTTGAGGTGGTAAACAGCGCGAGCGGATTGGTAACGCTCGATTCCAGCTCGAAGCACAAGGGATGACACACAGGAGAGTGGCAATGAAGACTTTTCGATGGCAGGCGCTTGTGGCAGTCGCCGCGCTGGCGCTCACGACCATGCCCGCGGCAGCAGCCCCGGACCAGCAGGCGGCTGGCGACCGGGCCCAAACACTCAAGATCGCGATTAGTGGTCGGGTCCAGGACCCGACCAACTTGAACCTGTACGCGCCAGGTGTCAGTCGATCTGACACCGGACTGCACCAGGTGGTCTACGAATACTTTTTCTACAACAATCTTCAGACAGGCGAGTTCATTCCGTGGCTGGCGGAGAGCTATCAGTACAGCGACGATTACACCAGCCTGACAGTCAAGCTCCGCGACGGGGTGACGTGGAACGACGGCCAGCCGTTCAACGCGGATGACGTCGTGTTCACCTACGACCTGCTCAAGAAAAACCCGAGCATGGTGTGGGCCGAAGAGACCAACCAGAACGTTCAGTCGGTGGACAAGATCGATGCCCTGAACGTGCGATTCAACCTCAAGAAGGCCAATCCGCACTTCCATCTGATTCGCGAAGCTTTCCCCGCGGTGGGCATCTGGGGCGGGCTGACCATCCTGCCGAAACACATCTGGGACGGCAAGGACCCACTCACCTTCAAAAACTCCCCACCCGTGGGAACAGGGCCGTACGCCTTGAAGGAAGCGACGCAAACAGGCATGACCTACACGCGTCGCGCGGATTGGTGGGGCACCAAGGTGTTCGGCGTGACGCCAGGACCTGCAACCATCCAGTTCATTTATGGCGGACCCGAGACCAACGTGGCGCTCGCGCTGACCTCCAACGATCTGGATTCGCCGAATATCGGGATTCTGTCGCTCGGCACGTTCCTGAATGTCTCGCAGCGGAATGCCAACGTGCGCGCCTGGACGACGGACGCTCCGTATGCCTGGCTCGACCCGTGCCCGCGCGCGCTCATGGTCCAGAACGCTCACGCACCGCTCGACAACCCGCAGGTGCGCTGGGCAATGTCGTATGTCATCGACCGCAATGCGATCTCGACACTGGCGTATGAGGGTGCGACGGTGCCTACCTGGGGTATCTGGCCGTTCTATGACGCCAACCAGCCCTACTTCGATGCTGTGACCGATCTGCGTGGCCAGTATCCATCTGACACGTTTGACTCAGCCAGGGCGGCGAGCATGTTCAGCGCGGCCGGCGTGGATCCGACCAGCATGCACCTGAAGTACGTCGTCAATTCGGACGGCATCGAGGACATGAAGGTGGCCCAGGTGGTCTCAGACCAGCTGAGGTCGGCCGGCTTCCAGGTGGATGTGCAACCGCTGAACGGCGGCGTGCTCACCGACACCCTCCGACGGGGTGACTACGACCTTGCCATGAACGCGTTCTGCCCGGGCTACATTGCCGAAAATCTCGAACTGTTCCACACCAAGAACTACGTACCGCTGGGTCAGCCAGCGCCCTGGTTCGAGCGCAACTCGTTCCGCTACAGCAATCCCGAGCTAGACGGAATCGTCGACCAGATGCTGCAGACCCCGCCCAGCGACGTTTCAACCATGAAGGGGCTGTACCACGATGCAATGGCGATCTGGTTGCGGGATCTGCCCGTGATTCCGCTTACCCAAGCGCCAGCTCTGGTGCCTTTCAATTCGACGTACTGGCAGGGCTGGCCAACCGCCGACAACGCCTGGAACATGCCAGTCAGCTGGTGGGCCACCTTCAATCTGGTGATCACCGGCTACCCCAACTCAACCGGTGGCTGGACTGGCGGGATCCACCCGACCGGCCACTAGCCTGAGGCAGAGGAGTGAGGGGCGCGGCTGTGGCCAGCCCCTCATGGCCAATGGACTGAGGAGGAGCTGAGTGGGAGCCTACTGGCGGCATTTCGGCGAGAGGCTGATCATCTTCGTCGCGACCATCGTCATCTCGGTGACCATCGTGTTCTTTGTCCCGCGCCTGGTTCCCGGCGATCCATTGGGTGCGGTGTCTCTGAAGCTGGCGCAGGTCGGCGGGAACCTGGGCGGCAAGGAGCTCATCGCGGAGTACACCAGGCGGTTCGGGCTGGACAAGAGCCCCCCCGAGCAGTACCTGGCCTACCTGAGCCAGCTCGCGCACGGAGACATGGGGTACTCCATCTCGGTGTTCCCGAGTACTGTCGTCGACCTGCTGAAGGAAGCAGTGCCCTGGACGGTTGGGCTGCTCCTGGTGACGACCATCATCAGTTGGACGCTTGGCTCGATCATCGGTGGGGTCGTGGGGTGGACAGGCGGGCGCTCACCCGCTCTGCAGGCACTTGTGCCCGTGGCACTGGTGCTCTACACGATCCCGTACTACATCCTGGCAATCATCCTGGTTTTCCTGCTGGCCTTCATATGGCCTGTCTTTCCGCTCTCGGGTGCGTATTCGATTGGGCTGCAACCTTCGCTAACCCCGGAATTTGCCCTGGATGTGCTTCGCCACGCCGCCTTGCCGGCCCTGAGCATTGTCCTGGTGTCTCTAGGCTGGTGGTTCCTCAGCATGCGCAGCCTGGTCGTCTCGGTTAAGGGCGAGGACTACATCACCTGGGCGGAGGCGAAGGGGCTGCCAGCCGGACGGATTTTCTGGGCGTATGCGTTTCGGAACGCCCTTTTGCCTCAAGCGACCGGCCTGGCTCTTTCGCTCGGCCAGATCGTCGGCGGCGCACTGATCACCGAGACCATCTTCGCCTATCCGGGCCTCGGCTTTTTGATCTACAACAGCATCAAAAGCCTCGATTTTCCGGTCATTCAGGGTGGAATCCTGCTGATTATCATTTCTGTGGCAGTGGCGAACTTCCTGATCGACCTCGCCTACCCACTCATCGATCCGCGCATTCGCTACGGATCAGGCAAGGGGTAACCGTCTCACATGGCCGCCGCCGTACCCCTGGAACAACTTGGCGCTCCGCCTGCTCTGGTCACGCGCGGCGTCGTGCAGGTGTTGTTCGCCAACCGCAAATTCGTCTTCGGCACAACCGTGTTCATCGTCCTACTCGCGCTCGCCCTCGTCGGGGGGCGCGTGCTAGGCCCCCTCGCACTCCGCTCCGGAGCGTTTCTCCCCAAACAGGGGCTCGGCGCCGGGGGACCGCTACTGCTTGGCAGCACCACGCTTGGCCAGAGCATCATCGCCCAGTTAGCGCAAGCCATCCCCAACTCTATGTTGGTTGGGCTGCTCGCCGCCTGCATCGGCACCAGCGTCGGGGCTCTACTCGGTCTCCTGAGTGGCTACTTTGGCGGAAAGCTGGGGGCGGGGCTGCGTGTGCTGATCGACGTGTTTCTGTCAGTCCCCTCGCTGTTGTTCCTGATACTCATCGCCTCACTTCTCAGAGGCGTGGGTGTGCCACTTATTGCTGTCATCATCGGCCTGTTTGCCTGGGCCTGGCCAGCGCGCGCCGTCCTGTCGCAGGTGTTGAGCCTCAAGGAGCGGCCGTTCGTTCAGGTTGGGCTGCTTTCAGGGCTATCTGGAATGGAGATCGTGTGGGGCGAGCTGATGCCCAACATGCTGCCCTGGTTGGGCGCCAACTTCGTGAATGCGTTCATTGCGGCCATGCTGGCCGAGTCGGGTCTGTCCATTCTCGGCCTGGGGCCCCAGCAGGATATGACGCTGGGCATGATGATCTTCTGGGCGCTCAACTATGGGGCCCTGCTGCAGAACCTCTGGTGGTGGTGGGCCACGCCAGTATTCACGCTCATCTTGTTGTTCATGGCGCTGTATATGGTCCACCTTGGTCTGGACGAGGTCAGCAACCCGCGCCTACGCTAGTCCGTCCGCCTCAAGGGCGCCGGCGTGGAATCAGGCTCCGGTTGTAATTGCCCGGATGGCCAGGCCGGCCATGAACAGGTTGGCCAGGCCGAAAGCCAGCACACGCGACAGCGTCTTATCGGCGATGTAGGAGGCGACCAGAGGCAGGGTCAGAATCACGGAAGCGCCGTAGAGGTAATGCAGATCATCGCGCGGGTGACCCACGGTCAGCAGGAGCGTGAGACCGACGGCTGCCTGAATGACACCCATGGCCACGCCGATGATCAGCGCGCCTCGGTACGCCGCTGGCAGGTCCGACTTACGGATCGCCAGGCCAACACCCCACACGCCGACCAGCGCGTAGTACAGGACGACCGCTCTTGCGATCAGGCTATGCAGCTCTAACACCTAGAACAGCTCGGCCTGTTCGAGATCTTCGGCGGGCACCAACATGAGGTCGATGCGCTGCTGGGGAGGCTCGGGCTCCTCGAGCTGCTCCTCGCCATCCTCTTCAGGCTTGCCGCGGATGCGGGGCTCATACGGGCCGGTTTCGTTCGGGTACAGCAGCGCCCCTCGCTGGTCGAGCTTGAGGCCCTTCTTCTCGGCCCAGCGCGGCCACTCGGGACACACCAGCGCGTGCGAGCGGCGCCAGTCAATCAGTCGTCCGCCGAGCGCGTGCTCGCTGGACGCCGTCAGCCCTTCCGCGCCACACAGCCGACACCGTGCCGAAATTTCAGTGAACGGGTAGCGAAGCCGGCTCATGCTGACGGATCGAGTTCACTCTAACCGGTTACGTGGGCAGTATTGAAGGGGTGGTGGACCTGCGAGGGGCAAGCTTGCCTCCGATTCCGTACCTGACGCAGATCTGACGCTCCTCTAACACTGGTTCTAACGCGCTTCTAACGCTCGGGCAGGCAGTCTGTGTAGCGAACCCAAGGGAGACTAGTACCTCAATGGCAACGAGTCTAAAGCCGCTTGGCGATCGCGTGATCGTGAAGGCGCGTGAAAAAGAAGACATGACCAAGAGTGGCATCGTCCTGCCGGACACGGCCAGCGAGAAGCCGCAGGAAGGCTCCGTTCTTGCGGTTGGCCCCGGCCGAGTGCTGGACAATGGCAAGCGCGTCGAAATGGACGTCAAGGCTGGCGACAAGGTCCTGTTTGCCAAATACGGCGGTACGGAAGTCAAGCTCGATGGCGAGGACTACCTCGTCATTCGTGAATCCGACCTGCTCGCAGTCGTCACCAACGGAACCAAGTAGCAACACGCACAAGGAGAACACATGCCCGCTAAAGATCTCATTTTCGATGCCGAGGCGCGTCGACAGCTCAAGTCTGGTATCGACGCCCTCGCCAACGCGGTCAAAGTCACCCTCGGCCCACGCGGTCGAAATGTCGCAATCGACAAGAAGTGGGGCGCGCCCACGGTCACCCACGACGGCGTGACGGTGGCCAAAGAGATCGAGCTCGAGAACCACTTCCAGAACATGGGCGCCCAGATGCTCAAGCAGGCCGCCACCAAGACCAACGACGTGGCCGGCGACGGCACCACGACGGCCACGGTCCTGGCGCAGGCCATCGTCACCGAGGGCCTGCGCAATCTTGCTGCCGGCGCCAACCCGACGCTGATGAAGCGCGGCATCGACGCCGCGACACAGGCTGTCGTGGCCGAGATCAAGAAGCTGTCCACCCCCCTCAAAGGCCATGCCGACATCGAGCACATCGCTGCCGTTTCGGCCAACGACCCGGAGATCGGCCGACTGCTGGCCGAAGCCATGGACAAGGTTGGTCGCGACGGCGTCATCACCGTCGAAGAAGGCAAAAGCCTCAAGCTCGAAGTTGAATACACCGAGGGCATGCAGTTCGATCGGGGCTACATCTCGCCGTACTTCATCACCGATTCGGCGCGCATGGAAGCAGCCATCGACGAGCCATACATCCTCATTACCGACAAGAAGATCAGCGCCATTACTGACATCGTGCCTGTGCTCGAGAAGCTGGTGCAGACGGGTCGCAAAGAGCTGATCATCATCTCCGAAGACGTCGATGGCGAGGCGCTGGCCACGCTGGTGGTCAACAAGCTGCGCGGTATCCTCAACGTGCTTGCGGTCAAGGCGCCGGGCTTCGGCGATCGCCGTAAGGACATGCTGCGCGACATTGCCACGCTGACTGGCGGAACGGTCATCACCGAGGAGCTGGGAAAGAAACTCGACCAGACCACCCTCGCCGAGCTCGGCCAAGCGCGCCGCGTCATCTCGACCAAGGATGACACCACCATCATCGAGGGGCGTGGCAAGGCCGACGACATCCAGGGCCGCATTGCGCAGATCAAGGTCCAGATCGACGAAACCACGAGCGACTACGACAAAGAGAAACTGCAGGAGCGCCTGGCTAAGCTGAGTGGCGGCGTCGCCGTCCTGAAGGTTGGCGCGGCCACGGAAGTCGAGCTCAAGGAGAAAAAGGCGCGTGTCGAGGATGCGCTGCACGCAACACGCGCGGCAGTCGAGGAAGGCACCATCCCAGGCGGTGGAGTAACGCTGCTCCGGTCAGCACACGCCGTCGAACAGTTGACGCTGGAAGGCGACCAGAAGCTGGGCGCCGACATCCTCAAACGGGCGCTCGAAGAGCCGCTGCGCCAGCTGGTTCGCAACGCAGGTCTCGAAGGCAGCGTGGTCGTAGAGCACCTGACCCACGAGAAACGCACCAACTGGGGTTTCGACGTCATGTCGGAGGACTACATCGACCTCGTCGAAGCCGGCATCATCGACCCGGCCAAAGTGACGCGCACGGCGCTGGAGAATGCAGCCAGTGTGGCGGCCATGATCTTGACCACCGAAGCGCTGGTTACCGATCTACCCGAAAAGAAGTCCGCGGCGCCGGCCATGCCAGGCGGCGGCGGCGGCGACATGTACGACTAAAACGGAGATCGACTCCGCCTATCGAGCCCCCCTTTCCCTGAGACAGGGAAAGGGGGGCTTTATTTCCACTGCAGCTGCACGTTGGTGGGGTGGCGATGTTCGTACCGTACGAAGTCCTGGTAGCCAACCTGGTACATGAGCCTGGTGGCGGAATCGAGATCCGCGGCGACTTCAGCCGGGGCGTGCGCGTCGGACCCCAGCGTGACGGGCACGCCGCCACGCCGACAGGCGCGCAGCAGATCGGGATGCGGGTAGATCTCTCGACAGGGCTTTCTCAGCCCGGCGGTATTCACTTCAACTGTCACCCCGGCTCGGGCCAAGCGCGCCGCCAGCCGCGCGTACACCTCAGACTGGTCGCAGGTTGGCCGGTGGCCGAATTTCTTGACCAGGTCGGCGTGGCCGATCGTGTCGAATAGGCCGGTCTCGGCTGAAGCACCTACCAGGTCGAAGTAACGCGCATACAGCGCGTCAATGTCCCAGGCGCGAAAAGCGTCGACATAGCGGCCGTCGTCGAATCCCCAGCCATCGATGAAATGTACGCTTCCGATCACATAGTCCCAGTCGTACCGACCCAGGATCGTCTCGAGCTCAGCTTCGTGGCCGGGGATGAAGTCGGCCTCCGTAGACAGACGAATGACGATGTCGCCTGCGTACTGCCGTCGGCATCGCTCGACATCCTCAATGTAGAAGTCGTGCTCCCATTCAGCCATGCCCAGCTCCGGGTCCCGCTGATCAGGCGGCAGCCAGTACAGGAAGAGGTGGTCCGAGAACCCCAGCTCGGTCAGGCCGGCCTCAATCGCGCGTTCGACGTAGCGCTCCATGGCGCCGGTGGCATGTCCGCAGCGTGCGGTGTGGACGTGGTAGTCCACCAATGGGAGTGGCACGATGCCACAAGCGTACGCGTGCTGCAATGAGGCTCGCCGGGCTGGCCCTGATGGCGGTCGGCGCTCTGACTGTCTGGCGCGTTGCGCGCGAGCCAAATGGCTCCAACTGCGGCCGACCTGCATCGGAAGGCTCCGGCGTGCGCGGCGGCGAACGTTATCGCGTCGGGCCATGGCCTGGCCTTGCGCCGGCCGGAGGCCTGGTTCTGCTCGGGTGTGCGCTCGTGCTCGCGGGTGGCCAACTGGCGTTGTCAGACCCGCGACGGGCGCTCCCGGACCTCCCAATCCTAGCCACCCTGGCGGTGTTGCCAATGGCCATCGCAACGGGAATCGTCCGAGCCCCTGGGGCGGCGTCCGCCGTCTGCGGAGCCTACCTGTTGCCGCGGGCGCTACTGAGCCTGCTCGAGCCGGCCATCGAACCGCCGCCGCTGCTGCTGGTGCCAGCCGCGGCATTCGACGTGATCGCCTGGTTACGCGCTAGCGACCTGGCGGCGCTCAAGCGCGTCTGGCCGAGCCGGGAATCGGCCCGGCGGCGCAGATGGGTGGGGCCCCGACGCTGCGGGCCGGGGCGGGCGGCCGTGTCGGGAGCGGTCTTCGGTGGCGTGCTCGCCGCCATTGAGCCCGCCTTCGCGGTATTGCTCGGCGGCGACCCCGTGGGGTGGTCTGGCCTGAGCGTGTGGCTGGCGGGCGGGCTATCGGTACTGGGGTGCGCGACCGCTGGCCTGGCAGCGGCTAGCGGCCGAGATACAACAGCGTAACTGCCAGCAGCGCCCACACCACGACCGCGGCGAGCAGGGGCCGATCGCGGAGCAGTAGATCCTCGGGTGCCCCGCCCACGTCACCTTCGCGGACCACGAAGAGATACCGGAACAATCCGTACATCACGATCGGGATCGTCAGCATCATCGAGTGGTTGCGGGGCAGATTTTCGGCCGAGAACGTGTACAGCGCATACGTCATGAGCGCAGCGCTGCTGATCACCAGGATCAGCTGGTCGATGAATTCGACGGAGTACGACTCCAGGTTGCGCCGCTGGCCGACCGCCACTTCGACGCCCAGGGTCTCCAGTTCGGTCCGTCGCTTGCCTAGCGCGATCAGCAGCGCGCCAAGGAGCGTCGCGATATACAGCCACGGCGAGATCGGCACGTCGATGGCCACCGCTCCAGCCGCCGCGCGGAGGACGAACCCGCCCGCAATACCGAAGATGTCGAGCAGCACGATGTGCTTGAGGGTGGTGCTGTACACGGCCGTGGACAGAAGGTAGGCCAGGGCCAGGAGACCCAACAGCAGGTTGATGGCAACCGTACCAGCTAAGCCGCCGAGGGACAGAACGACGACCATCCCAGACGCAACGTCGACCCGTAGCTGCCCGGCCGCGATGGGCCGCAACCGCTTGGTCGGGTGGGCTCGATCCGCCTCGACGTCGAGGATGTCGTTGAGCAGGTAGCCTGCGCTCGAAAGCATACAGAAGCACGCGAACGCGGCGATGGTTCGGAGCAGCAAAAGCGGTTGCTGCAGGTTCAGGGTGAACGCCAGGGCGACGAAGAGCAGCCCGTTCTTGGTCCACTGGCGAGGGCGCAAGGCAGCCACGAGCACACGCACTGACGGTGAACGGACCCGCGGCTCTATGCTGACCTGACGAACGGCTTGACCCACCAGGTGAATTCTAGGCTCAGGCATGCGGAGCGCGCCTGGCCGGCTGGAGCTGGCCGGCAGTCTCAGCTCGAGAGGTCGGCGTCCTGCTGGCGAGCGGTGGCGGCTAGCTCGGCTTTATAGGCCAGCAGCTGCTGGAGCAAGGCAGCGTCGCTGGTGGCCAGGATCTCAACGGCCAGGAGGCCGGCGTTGGCCCCCCCGCCGATGGCAACCGTGGCGACGGGCACGCCGCGAGGCATCTGCACAATCGACAGTAGCGCGTCCAATCCATTCAGTGTCGGGCTGGCCACCGGCACACCAATGACTGGCAGCGGCGTGTTGGCGGCCAACATTCCGGGCAGGTGCGCGGCTCCGCCCGCGCCGGCGATGAGCACCTTGATACCTCGACTCAACGCTTCGCGGGCGTACGCGGCCATCGCGTCGGGGGTGCGGTGCGCTGAGAGCACCCGCAGCTCATGTCCGACGCCGAATCGTTGCAGGATCTCGGCGGCTGGTTTCAAAGTCGCCAAGTCGGACGCGCTGCCCATCGCGACGCCGACGAGTGGGCCGCTCACAGGTGGATGCATCTCGCCGCGGCACGGGCCCACGCCAGCGCCTCGTCCGGACTTTGGCCCAGGGCAGTCACGTGGCCCATCTTCCGCCCGGGTCGTTTCTCAGACTTGCCGTACAGATGCACGTACGTATGCGGCTCGGCCAGCGCCAGGCCAAGATCCCCGTCGTCCAGCGGGCGACTGTCTGTGCCAAGAAGATTGACCATTGCCGCCGCGGGCGACCGCATGGACGGCTGGCCGAGCGGCAGGCCCATGACTGCCCGCACGTGGCTCTCGAACTGCGACGTCCAACAGGCCTCGATAGTGTAGTGCGCTGAATTGTGGGGGCGCGGGGCAAGCTCGTTGATGCACACCTGCCCATCGTCGAGGAGGAAGAGCTCAATGCCGAAAGCACCGACCCCGCCGACCGCTTCCACGGCCCCGCATGCCACCGCTGCAGCCCGCTCCTTCACCTCAGGCGCCACATCGGCGGGCGCGAGCACTTCGCGGCAGATGTGCAGTTTGGGGTCCTGACGGGTCTCCACAACCGGGTACTGGGCGATCCGGCCGTCAAGCCCGCGGACAACCAGCACGGCCAGCTCGCGGGCGAAGCGGGTGAACGCTTCGACGAACAGGCTACGTTCGGGCCAGCCCAGCCTGGAACAGGCTGATCCGGCGTCGCGTGCGTCGCGCACGACAACATTCCCGCGTCCGTCGTACCCGTCCCGACGGGCCTTGAGCATCAAGGGCCAACCCAGCTCGGCGCCTGCCTGGTCCAGGTCCGCCGGACCTCGGACCGAGCGAAAACCGGGCACCGGCAGGTGAGCTCGCGCGAGCGCTTGCTTCTGGAGGAATTTGTCCTGGACTACTCGGACACAGCCTGGAGCTGGCAACACGTGCGCGCCGCGAAGCTCCAGCGCCTCCAGGACCCCCGCGTCGACAAATTCATTCTCGAGCGTCACCACGGGCGCGAGCCGCGCAAAACGCTCGATCGCTTCTGCATCCGCCCAACCCTGGCTGAATAGCACGCTGCGGGACGTGAGCCGCGCGGCGGGCGAATCAGGGAAACGCTCGGCCACGACCACGTCAATTCCGAGCGCGCTGGCCGCCAGCAACGTCATCCGCCCAAGCTGCCCGCCACCCAGGATTCCCAGTGGCCCCATCCGGCGATGCTAGCTGAACTCACGCAGGCCAGGCTCGCCGCGCGTGCGAGCGCGGGTTGGCTAATTCCGACTTAGCTGATATGATTTTGGGGTGCTCCAGGTAGACAGGGCCGCACCGATTGACGTCGAGCGCGTCCGCGCGGACTTCCCCATCCTCACGCGTCTGATCAACGGTCGCCCACTGATCTATCTCGACAACGCGGCCAGCTCTCAGAAGCCGCGCCAGGTTATCGACTCGCTGGTCAACTTTTACACGAACGTCAACGCCAATGTGCATCGCGGCGTCCACACCCTGAGCGTTGAAGCCACTGACGCGTATGAAGCTGCGCGCGAGCGCGTAGCCCGCTTCGTGAACGCCCAACACTCTGAGGAAATCGTGTTCGTCCGCAACACGACCGAGGCCTTGAACCTGGTGGCGGTGTGCTGGGGGCGCGCCAACCTCAAGCCCGGCGACGAGATCCTGGCCACGGTCTTGGAGCACCACTCCAATCTGATCCCGTGGCAGCGGGTCGCGCAGGACACAGGCGCACACATTCGACTGGTGCAGCTCACCTCTGACGGCACCCTCGACATGCAAGATTTCCGCAATCTGCTGGGACCGCGAACGCGAGTCGTGGCTATTGCGCACGCGTCCAACGTCCTGGGCACGATCTCGAATTTGGGCGAGATTTCGGCTATGGCCCATCGCGCAAGCGCGATTGTGGTGGCCGACGGAGCCCAGAGCGTGCCTCACCTTGCCACCGACGTGCAGACGCTTGGACCGGACTTTCTGGCCTTTTCGGGCCACAAGATGCTCGGACCGCTGGGTATCGGGGCGCTATGGGGTCGACGAGAGCTGCTCGAAGACATGCCGCCGTTCCTGGGCGGCGGCGGCATGATCCGTGAGGTCTACGAAGATCGAGCCACCTGGGCGCCCCTGCCAGAGAAGTTCGATGCGGGTACGCCCAGCGTCGCGGACTCGGTCGCCTTCGGCGTGGCCCTCGATTACCTGGACAACCTGGGCATGCACAATATTCGCGAGCATGAGGTTGAAGTGACCGGGTATGCGCTCGAGCGGTTGGCCAGCGTACCGGATGTCGCCGTCTACGGGCCAATGGATGCGCGGCTGCGAACAGGAGTCGTGTCGTTCAATCTCGAAGGCGTCCATCCCCACGACGCGGGTACCATCCTCGACGAAGCAGGCATCGCTGTTCGGGCGGGACACCACTGTTGCCAGCCGCTTCACCGCTGGCTGGACATCTCGGCCTCACTGCGCGCCAGCTTCTATATGTACAACTCGATGGACGAGGTCGACGCACTCGTCGACGCGCTCGGCACCGCACGGCGTCTTTACCAGCGCAAAACGGCGTAGCGGTCGGTACTATCCTGGGTAGTGTTTGATGCCCAGTACGTGTTCGGGCCTGCCACGCGGCTGCAGGCTCAAGCCGTTGGTGAGCCTGGTCACCGCACGTTCCGCCTGCTGGTCGAGAGTGAGGATGGACGCGCCGCGGTGCTGTGGGTCGAAAAAGAGCAACTCCAGGCGCTCGGACTGGCAGTGGAGCAACTGCTAGCCGAGTTTCAGGGACATCTGGGCGCCAGAGCGCCGAACCAGCCGGGCGTCGAAACCTTTCCACCCAACCCGACTGTCGACTTCAAGGTGGGTCGGTTGGCGCTCGGCCAGGACGAGAGCGAGCTGGAGAGTGGACCGCGCTACGTGCTGCTGGTGTACGACCTCGAGTCGAGTGTGACTGAGGAAGAAGAGCCCACCCAGCGGGCCACTTTTGTCTCCCGAGCCACGCGCGAACAGCTGCGCGCGTTGAGTCGCAACATCGCCGAGGTGGTCGCGGCTGGGCGTCCACGGTGTCCGCTGTGCGGCGAACCGATGGAGAGCCAGAACAAGCCTCACGGTTGTGTGCGCACCAACGGCTACCACACATAACAACCTCACCGGCGCCTGCTCGAATGGCTTGCCTTCGGCGAGGGTCGGGCGTAGTCTTGAAGCCGAGACGCAGTCCAAGGAGGGCTCAGGCGTGGGCCGCATAATTGTTGCCAATCGACGTGGACATCAGACCGTGGAGTGGGACGCCGAGTCGGTCACGGAGGAAGCGCGCGCGAGCGTAATCGAGGCTGAGCGAATCCTGCGTGAAGCGCGGGACAAGGGCTGCGCCGTATCGAAGCGAGTCGGCACGCAGCACGTTCTGGACGACGCCCCGTTTGACCCGCAGGCCGAGGAGTACCAGATCATCGCCCCCATCGCCGGCGGCGTCTAGCCCGCTCAGCCCCAAGCACGCCACGCGCGGTGGCGGCAAGGATGCGTTACCAGGATGGAGGCCTCGGTCGTACGCAGCCTCTCTCTCCACTTCGTGCTGCACGCATGGTCGGGTCAGTCTGCAGGTCAAGGTGCCCCTCACCCGTGCTTGCGCCGCCCGATTGAGGCACGGCGAAGGTGACAGATACCGTCGCCCGCTTCGGGCTGCGCAAAGTCCCACACAGCTTGGCCAGTCCAACGTGCCTCTCGCCGTGCATTCCGCTGTGGAAGCTCGCACTGTGAGACACAAGCCTAGGGCGCCAGCCACGTTTACTCTTGCTCCGCGCTGCGCGGGCTCCCGAGAAGTGAGAGGCGGGTCTGAGGGTGCCGCCACGCTCAGTCGCGCTTCGGGCTGGCAACCATTCCTTCCACGAGCGAGATGTACAGACGAGTGACGCGACGATGATGGCCGTGGTTGAGTCGGTGCGGGCGCTGTGGAAGCGGCTGTTGGCCTGGGAGGTGATGCCGACCCCAGGCCCGGAGGGTGCGGCTCGGGATGGTGCTGTCGAACGTCCGTGGCGTTACTACTGGGAGCATCTGCCGAAGCGCACCGCGGGCCCAGATTTCTCACTCCGCGACTATCAGGATGCTCGCCTTCGCGCGGAAGAAGTGGCGCGGACCACACTTGGCGAGAACCTGTGGGAGTCGCTGATGATGGACGGCCATCTGGATGTGCCGTCGCAGCGCTACGCCGGCGTCGCCTACCGCCTGCGCGTCGGCCACCGTATCGAGGTGATGTGTGAGCCGGGCGCGAGGTCGCCGTGGCCATACGCGTACCTCTGCATCAATCCGACGTACCCGCTGCCCGAGCTCGAGTTTTTCGCGCACCTGTACTTGTATGCGCGCGACCGCGAAGACGTACTCATCCGAGTTGCTGCACCCCAACCCTGGGACCAGCGGCTCGGCCGCACGTTCTGAGCGGGTCTGATCAGTAGCGTTGGAGAAGTCGCTCCAGCAGCAGACGCAGAGCAGACAGAGGCTCCAGCCCTGGCGACGTGCGGAGCAGGTCCGCGAACATGCGGCCAGCGTCGCGACCGCGGGCCTCGGCGAGATCGACCATACGCCCAGCTTCGGACTGCACGTCTATCCAATCCGCCGGCAGCACGCGGTCGACGTACACCCGATCCAGATACTGCTGAGCGCGAAGGTCGCCTGCCAGCTCGAAGACTCGATACAGCTCGATCAGCTCGACTGGCGCCAGGCCATGTTCCAGGCGCTCCTCAATTGCGAAGCGTCGGATTCGCCGTTGCGCCTCGTCCCCAAGATCGAACAGGTCGGGCTCGGCGTCGGTCAGGCGCTCATGAAGAGCATCCTGCGAGCCCTTCTCGTCCTCGAGTGAGTCGAGGTCTTCCGGGTCGTCGAAAATAGACCGCTGGCGCTCAGCTGCAGGATTGCGTACGCCCGCCAAACGCGCGAGTTGCTCGAGCGCATCCTGGCCGTGCATTGCCACACCGGTGGCTCGCCGCCATGCGGCCGCGAGATCCAGCCCGCGCACGCGCGCGCTCTCTTCGAGGTCGGCGACGCGGTTTTCCACCTCGCGCCAATCTGGCGGCACCTCGCGCAGCATGAAACGGCGATCGGCGTAGCGCACGGCCAGCTCGTCACCAGCCAGGTCCGCATACAGCGCCACGACCGCTGTTGGCGCAACACCCCGCTCGAGAGTAACCGTGACGATGTACCGCACGATGAGACCGTTTGCCTCGGGTGTCAGCTCGTCCAGCCTTGGCGCTGGACCGATTGCCTCGAGGAGATCGTCCGACGGCGCGGACTCCTCGAGTGCGTGGAGCGGAATGGGGTCGGACTCGCGGCCGGCGTTCATGGCGCCTGTGCTGGTTTTATAACACCCCGGACAGCCAGTCGACGTGTTTTGCCTCAGTGGCCGAGGCGGTGGACGCGGTCCCACGGACCAACGGCTTCATCGTGCCCGACGGCCGGTCCTGGTTGCCGGCCGCGAGCCACCCTTCGACGGCGTTGAGCGGCGTTTGATGAACGCCGGCACGCGCCGACGTTGCGCGCGATCGCGCACGCCCGCAACGCTGGGCTGGGGGTCATCCTCAGGCAAGATGCGTATTTCCCAATCATCGTCCTCGAGCTCGGGCGCGTCGGGTAGACCCCGCACTGCCCACGTGTAGCTGGCCTGCACGACCCCGCGCCGCAGCAGGCCGTCGGCCTCGTCGAGCAGCGACACGAGATTGGTCCCGAGCGGACCTTTTTGGGCGGCCCCACGCAGCTGACTGATGAGGTCGAGGGTCTTCTGTAGTGCGCCGACCAGGTTGCCCTCCTGAAGCCGGGTTCGCTGCGCGATGGTAGCGAGATCCAGTCCTTCAGCCCACGCCAGCGCCACACCGTGAAAGTCCACCGGTAAGGGCCGCGATATCTGCAAACCGTGGCGCTCTTCTTCACGCAGTACCCCGCCGTGGAGCGCGTCCAGGATTTCCCGCAGTCGATGCAGGCGGCGAGTTAGCGGCAGTCCGCGCACGATCGACTCGCGGTCCATGGCGAACCACGAGAGTGCCTCGGCAATCTCGGCGGGCTCCAGGCCTTCGAGCTGCTGGTTCGTCAACAGCTCGCCCAGAGTGAGAGCGTTGGTGTCGAACAGGCTGCGCAGGTAGGGTGCCTTGGCCGTTGGGCGAGCGTCGCGCAGATAGTCGTAACGCTCGAGTACCCGCGCCAGTCCCTCGACTGTGCGGCGTGCCTCGACGGTTGCGGCTCGGCGGGCCTTGCGAAGCTCGTAGTCCACTCGGCTCAACTCGGCGGCGTGCTCCGAGACCTCCTGGCGCGCCGTGCGCCCGGCTGCCTTCTGCGCTTCGAATGCGTCCTCGAGTCCCTGCTTGCGCTCGGTCAGCTCCTTCAGTGTGCGATCGTGCTGGAAGCGGCGCAGCGAGCGGGCGTACAGGTCTGCCAACCGCTCCTCATCCTCTGGACGTAGCCACAGGTTCATCGCCGTCGAGTACGTCGGTCGGAAGGCGCTCTCGAGCGGGAGCAGCTCGCTCGTCAGAATTCCCAGCGTCTGCGGAAAGGTCACCCATGGCGAATACATGAGCAGCGATACCCCGCGCGCGTCGATCCCGCGCCGGCCAGCTCGGCCGGTCATCTGGCGGTACTCGTTGGGCGTGAGCAGCCGTCGGCTGGTCCCGTCGAATTTCAGCATCTCGCCGATCGCTACCGTGCGGGCGGGCATGTTGATACCCAGCGCCAGTGTGTCAGTGGCGAATACCGCACGCAGCTTACCCGCCTGGAACAACTCTTCCACCAGGAGTTTGACCTGTGGCAACAAGCCTGCGTGATGGACCGCTACCCCACGCGGCAGGAAACGGCCCAGCAATAGTTGGACCTGGCGTAGTTCGCGGTCGGCGGCTGAGAGGTCTGCCAGACGGCTCTTGGCTTCGCGGACCAGCTCTGCGGCGTACGGCACAGGGCGCAGGGCAACGCAGCTGGAAGCCGCTTCCTCCGTTGCTCGGCGGCTGAACAAGAAGTAGATGGCCGGAGTGAGCGCTTCGCCTTCCAGATAGCGCACGACCCGCCATGGCGCAGGGAGCTCGCGGGGATCCTTGTCGGAGGCGGGCAGGCGATCCTCGCCCCGAAATCCCTGGCTGCTGACACCACCCCACCGCACTCTCCCGGCCAGCTCGCCACCCACCCCACGCAATTTTCTGGTGCCGTCGGTCAGCTGCCCGTCAGCATCGAGAACGGTAGACACGTTGAAGGTCTGTTTTTCCCCGTCAGGTCGCGCGCCTGGCAGCCAGTACCGATGCTCAAGCGGCACCGATCGCTGATCGTGCAGGATGCAGGTGAGGTCGCCGTGGGCGTCGCGGATCCATTCCGCAATTTCGGCTGCATTCGGCACCGTCGCCGACAGGCACACCAACGGGATATGCCGCGGCGCCAGCAAAATCGACTCCTCCCAGGCAGTCCCGCGCTCAGCGTCACCCATATAGTGCACTTCGTCGAACACGATCGTTCCGACATCGGCGATGCTGGCGCCCGTGACGAGCATGTTCCGCAACACTTCCGTCGTCATAATGACGATGGGCGCATCGGCGTTCAGGCTGATGTCGCCGGTCAGCAGACCGACGTCGTCGGCATAGACAGCGCGATAGTCGCGGTACTTCTGGTTGCTGAGGGCTTTGATGGGGGTGGTGTAAAACGCGCGCAGGCCGAAGGCGCGCGCCTGGAAGGCGCCGAAATCCGCGATCACGGTCTTGCCCGTGCCAGTTGGGGCGGCCACGAGGACCGAGTGGCCATTGGCCAGCGCCTGAATCGCCTCTAGCTGGAAATTGTCGAGCGGGTAAGGCAGGGAGGCGCAAAACTGCTCGATCAACGCCTCGGGTGTGCGGGTACTGCCAGGTGGCATCTCTACGACCAGCGTAACCGGAGCGCAGCCAACGCGCCTAGCCGGTCACGTCCCACGGCTGCATGGATTCGCCACCGGTGACACGCTCAGGGTCGATGCGCACGATCAGGCGATCGACCTTCGGGTTGCGATAGGAGGCGCCAGTGTAGCGTTGTGAGAGGCGATCGATGTGGTCGTCGGCGCCTTTGGCGGTGGTATCGACTACCCGCCCCTGTATCTGCGCCCAGCGGAACATACTCTTCGGATCGAGCAGGAGCAGAGTTACGCGCGGGTCCCGCTCCAGGTGCTTGACCCAGCCTCGGTCAGGCCCGCCGTTGAGCCAGAGCTGGCCGTCGCGGTACTCGAACCAAATGGGATTCATCTGCACGCTGCCGTTCTTGCGAGTGGTTCCAACGGTGATGGGCAGGGGCTCGTCGAGAAACGCCCTGAGTCGCGGTCCAAACTGAATAGGCATAGCTGTGTATACACTGAACCGGGGGTGCGCATCGACCACCGCTTCAGGCCGCCCGCGCCGGCAGCCAGGTAATGAGGCAATACGGCGTCGTCGTCGTCGGCGGTGGAAATGCCGGGTTGGTGGCGGCGATCTCGGCGCGCGAGGCAGATGTGTCGGTTCTGTTGCTGGAGCGGGCGCCGGCGTGGCGGCGAGGAGGAAACAGCCGCCACACGCGCGATATCCGGTATGCCCACGCGCGGGGTGAGGCGTACACGACCGGTGAGGCGTACCCAGTCCAAGAGCTGCTCGACGATCTGCTCAGGGTCGGCGGCGGCCACGATCAGCTCCTGGCGCAACTGGTGGTCGAGGAGTCGTGTAGCGTCGCCGAATGGATGACGGCGCACGGTGTGCGCTGGCAGGCGCCGTTGACGGGCACCCTGCACCTTGGTCGCACCAATCGTTTTTTCCTTGGCGGTGGCAAGGCGCTGGTGAACACCTACTACCAAACGGCCCAAACGATGGGGGTAGAGGTGGAATACGACACATCCGTCGAGGACGTGTCACTAGATGCCTCGGGAGCCACAGGGGTGGTGGTCGACCGGTCTGGGCGGCGCGAGACCGTCCGCGCCAGCGCGGTCGTCCTCACCAGCGGCGGGTTCGAGGCGAACATCGAGTGGCTGAAGCGGATTTGGGGCGATGCGGCAGACAACTACATCATCCGCGGTACGCCCTACAACGACGGCCGCGTCCTGGCAGCGATACTGGATAAAGGCGCAGCCACCGCCGGCGACCCCAAGGGCTTTCACGCCGTCGCCCTTGACGCGCGCGCGCCGAAGTTCGACGGTGGGATCGCCACCCGACTGGACTCTGTCCCGTTCGGGATTGTCGTCAACACCTGTGGCAATCGCTTCTATGATGAGGGACAGGACTTCTGGCCCAAGCGGTACGCCATCTGGGGTCGCCTGATCGCCGAGCAGCCGGACCAGCGTGCATTTTCGATCGTCGATTCGCGCATGCTGGACCGCTTTTTGCCGTCGCTGTACCCACCGTACACAGCCGACTCCGTACGCGAACTGGCAATGCGAATGGACCTTGACGCCGCCGCTGTGTGCGAAACGGTGGCAACATTCAACTCCGCCGTACGCACGGGCGGGATGTTCAATCCAGGCGAGCTCGACGATTGCTCGACCCACGGGCTGACTCCACCCAAGAGCCACTGGGCGGTGCCGATCGACGTTTCCCCGTTCTATGGCTACCCACTTCGCCCGGGCATTACCTTTACCTACCTCGGCCTGGCCGTCGACGCGTGCGCCAGAGTCAAGATGGGCGACGGGCGAGTCGTTGACAACCTGTTCGCTGCGGGTGAGATCATGTCCGGCAACATCCTGAGCTCGGGGTATCTGGGAGGCTTCGGCCTCACGATTGGCACGGTGTTCGGACGCATCGCTGGCCAGGAGGCCGCCAAACATGCCAGGGCTTGAGGTCGCCAGCGCAGCGTTCTGGCAACTCGAAGTGTGCAATGCGTGCCGGTACTGTGAGGGGTACTGCGCTGTCTTCCCGGCGCTCGAGCGACGCCGACGCTTCACGCCTGGCGACGTCGTATATCTGGCCAATCTTTGTCACGACTGCCGAGCATGCTTCTACGCGTGCATGTACGCGCCCCCGCACGAATTCGGGGTCAACATTCCGAAGACGTTAGCCGAAGTGCGTGAGCGCACCTATGCCGAGTACGCCTTTCCGCGGGTTCTCTCGGACCTGGCAAAGCGCAACGCGTGGCTGCTTGTCGCCACAACACTCGTGAGCATGCTGTTCTTCGGTGCCGTCGCGGTCGTTCGGAACGGCGGCACGGACGGCGTCTTTGCCGTCCATGCGGGGCCCGGTGCGTTCTATGCCATCGTGCCGTACCTCGGGATGATGCTGCCAGCGCTGCTGGTTTCGGTGTATGCGATCGGCGTATTGCTGGCCGGAGCGTTTGCCTTCGCGCGTGAGACGCGTGGGCGACCAGCCGACTTCCTGTACTGGCCAGCGCTGCTGGAGGCCGGCCGCGATGCGCTGGGCTTGCACTACTTGCGCGGTGGACAGGCCGGCGGCTGCTACTACCCAACCGAGCGCACGTCGAACGCGCGCCTCGTTTTGCACATGCTGGTCTTCTATGGTTTCCTGAGCGCAATCGCGGCGACCATCGCCGCCTTCCTGCTGCAAGACCTGCTGGGCGCCCTGCCGCCGTACCCCATCCTGAGTGTGCCGGTCGTTCTGGGCTCCGCCGGTGGGGTGGCCATGATCGTTGGCGCCACTGGCTTGCTGTATCTGAAGCAGCGCAGCGACCGCGCCCCAGCGGACGACAAGACGCTCACGCTGGACGGGCTATTCTTGCTCAGCCTGGACACGGTGTCGATCACCGGCATGCTCTTACTGCTTATCCGCGACACTCCGCTTATGGGGCTTGTGCTGGTGGTGCACCTGGCTACGGTCCTGGCGCTGTACGTCTCGGCCCCGTACGGCAAATTCGCCCACTTCGTATACCGCTACGCCGCCCTGGTGCAGAACCGGCTTGAATCCGCTTGACCCCGCAGCGTAGCGGGGCCTAGAGTCGCAGACTGTATGCAGCCCCTCCGCCTAGGCTACAAGGCGTCAGCTGAACAATTTGGACCCGTCGAATTGCTTGAGTTCAGCGTCCACGCGGAGGAGGTCGGCTTCGACAGCGTCGTCGTCAGCGATCACTTCCAGCCCTGGCGCCATACGGGTGGACACGCGCCCTTTTCGTTCGCCTGGCTCGCCGCGCTTGGCGCCAAGACCCAGCGGGTGCTAATGGGCACGAGCGTTGTGACTCCGACGTTTCGCTACCACCCGTCAGTGGTCGCGCAGGCGATGGGCACGCTTGGGGTTCTGTTTCCGGGCCGGGTGTCACTCGGCATCGGGACTGGCGAGTCACTCAATGAGGTACCGCCAATGGGAATCGAGTGGCCCGAGTTCAAGGAGCGCTGGGCTCGCTTACGTGAGGCCGTCACTCTCATGCGTCGACTCTGGACCGAGGAGCGCGTCAGCTACACCGGCACGTACTACCGGACCCAAAATGCCACGATCTACGATCGACCAGTTGGGGGTGTGCCGTTGCTGATCGCCGCCGGCGGACCGCAGATGGCCAAATACGCTGGCCGCGTGGGCGACGGCTTCATCTGCACCAGTGGCAAAGGTGCTGAGCTGTATAGAGATCAACTGCTGCCTGCGTTCGGAGACGGCGCTCGCGAGGCCGGCAAGGACTCTTCGGCGCTGGATCGGATGATCGAGGTCAAAGTCTCGTTCGACACCGATCGCCAGCGGGCGCTGGAAGACACCCGTTTGTGGGGTGCGCTCGCCCTTTCGGGGGCGGAGAAGACGGGCGTTGAAGACCCACGCGAGATGGAACGCCTGGCTGACGCACTGCCGACCGAACGCACGGCCAGCCGCTGGATTGTTTCGACCGATGCGGAGGAGCACGTCCAGCAGATCAAGTTCTATATCGACCTGGGCTTCAACCACCTGGTGTTCCACGCACCGGGCAACGATCAGCGGCGGTTCCTGGACCTGTACGCCGAAAAAGTCATGCCGCTCCTCCGCAAGACCCACGTCACGGGCTGATCCTGCGGAACTGAAGAGCCTGCCCCGCGGGAGCGCGAGCGGACCGCTGTCGAGACGAACTCCGAAGCTCGCACGACAGGAGTGAAGGGCAGTCCTACTCGGGCGTGTTGCCCGAGGTGGAGCCCATCTCGAATGGGGTCGAGACGCCCGTGTAGTTGACGGTCGTCGTCATGCCCATGCTGGCGTGGAGAAGGACGTGACAGTGGAACATCCAGACGCCCGGATTGTCCGCTGCGAAGGCAACATCCAACGTCTCGCGCGGGCCCACCAGCACCGAGTCGATGTGCACTGGGCTACCTTCAATTGGCTGGCCGTTTTTGGCGACCACCGACAGTACGTGACCGTGCAAGTGCATCGGGTGGTACTCCTCGGAGTTGTTGACGATGTGCAGGCGCACGAGCTGACCTTCGGAGACGGTGATTGGCAGAACATTGGGCGAAGCCTGGCCATTGATCGTGTGAATCAGCTCTGGCCGTCCTTCACGCATACCCGGATGCTTGTCCAGGACGATCGAGGCGTTCACGTCGGGCCTCGCCTGAGCGACCTGATCGACAGCTGGGGAGCCGTAGCGCGTCAGATCGAACACCGGAGCAGAGGCGAGGTCGAGGTCGATGTCGGCGCTGTCAGTGCCGCTGCCCAAGACGACCGATGCCAGCCGGGGTGCTTTGGAGCCACCCAAGACGCGCTGAACCGGTGAGGTCTCGCCGGTGAGCTCGGTGTCGATCAGGCGCACGCTGCCTGAGGACGGCATGGTGAAGACGAGGTCAGCACGCTGCCCCATGCCCAGCGGAACTCGGGTAGGGCCCAGCAGGTCTGGCGCATTCAGGTCGCGCCCGTCGAGGGCAACCACCTGGAACGGAGCGCCGACCAGGATCGGTGACTCAGGGCCGCCGTCCATCCCCGGCACCACGGCGTTGATCAGGCGCAGCCGAACCGTCTCGCCCGGGCGGGATTCGAGGTGCAGGTTATCGGTCACGCCGTTGATCGAAACCTGGCCTGAGCTTCCATGCAGCATAAGCGTGTACTCGCGATCTTGCACCACCCGTCCACTTGCAGGTTCCACGATCAGCGCCCCGAACAGGCCGCGCTCGAGTTGCTGCTCGGTCTGCTGGTGAGAGTGATACCAGTAGCTGCCGGCTTCCCGGGCGACGAACTCGTAGGTGTAGCTCTGACCTGCTGGCACGGCATTCTGGGTGATACCGGCCACGCCATCCGCGGCGTTGAGCACGGTCACGCCGTGCCAGTGCAGGGTTGTCGATTCAGGCAGGTTGTTGACGAGGGTCACTCGCACTCGGTGGCCCTGGGTGACACGCAGCTCCGGACCAGGGACACTGCCGTTGTACGCCCAGACAGCCTGGCCGTCGACCTGGCTACTTGCCGCCGTCAGGGTAAAGCTATCCAGCGGTTGAGATCCAGGCGCTTCGACCAACGTGGTCACAGACGTGGTCTGCATGCCAGCCACGGCTGGCGCGGCATTTACGGCATCGGGCATGCCGTTCAACGTGGCCGAAACTGCCGCGGCAGTCAGGGCGGTCGTCAGCACCGCTGAGGGCAGTGAGCCCAATCCGACGAGCCACAGACGCCGAGCACTCAGCCGCGGTGGCCGCATCGCCAGAGCGAGCAGCAGCAGGACGGCGATGACCTCGATGGCGTTGCAGATGACATCCGTGAGACCGATGCTTTCGGGCACGCCAGGCGTGGGGCCAATCGGCAGCCCGACGCTGCGCGAAACGGCCCACACGCCAACCAGTGCCAGGCTGCCTGCTGCCAGGCCAAGTGCCATGCGGCGAGTGGGTCGCACGACGAGCTGGATCGCGAAAATGATCTGGGCCGAGCCGACGCCCAGGAAGAACAGCCCGAACGGCAGGAACTCGCCAAGATGGGCGGGTGCCGATGCGAGATGAATCAGCGCCGCGCCCAGCGTGAGCAGCGCCGCCGAATACACGCGCACTCCGCCCAGCGTCCGGCCAGGGAGTGGCGCGGGGCTCTCAGGACCCGAAGATTGCTTAGCAACGTTGAGCATGCCCCCAGACTAGGAACGCGGACGCGTTCCAGCGTCCCCCCTCCGAGTGAGTTCGCATCAGCCGAGAGACTGATCTTGCGCACGGCATCATCCCTGAGACGTACGCCGCATCAGGCGCGCGAGTGATTCGCGCTCCACTGCCGTAGCGCTAGAGTTGGACGTTGTGGTGAGTGGCGTGGGCCGGGTATGGAGCAGGCTTCAGCGTACGGACCCGCGGCTGCTGGACGGGTTGCTCGCCATGGTGCTCGGCACGGGAGCCGCCGCGCAGCTCGTTGCCGAGGAGCCTGGCGACGTGCCTCATCTTCTCGCGGGCATTGGCACGTGTCTGCCGCTGGCACTGCGGCGACGCTACCCAATACTGGCCCATGCGCTGCAGGTGGCAAGTGCGGTAGCCACCCAGCGGCAGCCGGTGAATGTCAGCCTGCTGGCGATCTTCATCGGCATGTACTCCGTCGCGGTCTACAGCCACTGGCGCAGGTGGTACCCGGTGTGGCTCGTCATCGGGGCGGCCGCCCTGGCGACACTGGTGCCGGACTCGCGGCCGTCGGTGCCCGCGTGGGCATTGAGCCTGGTGGGCGGGTTTGGTCTTTGGTTGGCCGGGAGCGCGGTGCACGCTCGACAATTGCGTGGCGACATGCTCGAAGAGCGCGCACTGCGACTCGAACACGAGCGTGAGCTTGGCACACGCGTGGCCCTTGCTGACGAGCGCCAGCGCATTGCCCGTGAACTCCACGACATCGTGGCCCACAGTGTCAGCGTCATGGTGGTGCAAGCCGGCGCGGCGCGCAGCATCCTCACCCGCGAGCCCGCGCAGGCAGCCGAAGCGCTGCTGGCAGTCGAACGGAGCGGACGTGAAGCGCTGGGCGAGCTCCGCAGCCTGCTGGGTCTGCTCACAGAGGCCGACGCTGAGCCGACCCTCGCGCCTCAACCTGGACTGGGCCAGCTGAATCGACTGTTGGAGCGGGTTGGACAAGCGGGTCTGCCGGTCAACCTGCGAATCGACGGCAGCCCACGTCAATTGCCGCCGGGCCTGGACCTGACTGCTTACCGGATTCTCCAGGAGGCGCTGACCAACGCGCTCAAGTATGCCGGCGGTGCGAGAACCCAGGTGGCGGTCGAGTTCGATGAGCGCGAGCTACGCCTGACGGTGCTCGACGCCGGCGCGCACGCGCCGAATGCAGACGGCGGCGCCGGCCGGGGACTGCTGGGCATGCAACAGCGCGTGGCGGTGTATGGCGGCGAGCTCGAAACCGGTCAGCGGCCGGAGGGCGGCTTCGCGGTGCGCGCCCGACTGCCACTGCCGTCCCAGCCGGTATGACCCACGCGTCCGGGCTGCGCGTTGTCATCGCCGATGATCAGGCTCTGGTCCGGGCCGGGTTCCGGATGATCCTGGAAGCGGATGGCACTGTTCAGGTGGTTGGCGAAGCGGCCGACGGCGAGGAAGCAATCGCCGCCGTGCGTCGCCTCCGGCCGGATGTGGTGCTCATGGACGTCCGAATGCCACTGCTCGACGGACTCGAAGCCACTCGACGCCTGATGACCGATGGCGGTCCAGCTGGTGGCAGCCGGGTCATTATGACGACCTTTGACGTTGACGAATATGTGTACGCGGCACTCCGCGCCGGCGCGAGTGGCTTCCTATTGAAGGATGTCTCACCTGAGCAACTCGTCGCGGCCGTTCGCCTGGTGGCCACTGGCGACGCGCTGCTCGCGCCATCAATCACCCGACGGCTCGTCGAGCGCTTCGCTTGCCCCGCCGCCCCCCTACCCCAACCCAGGCCGCCCGAACTGTCGGCTCTCACCGGCCGTGAGCGCGAGGTGCTGGTGCTCATGGCGCGTGGGCTCAGCAATGCCGAGCTTGCCGATCGATTGACCCTGAGCGAAGCCACCGTCAAGACACATGTCGCGCGAATTCTCAGCAAACTCGAGCTGCGCGACCGTGTGCAGGCAGTGGTGCTGGCCTATGAAATGGGTGTGGTCACGCCCGGCGCAACCTGACGGGCGCTACGCGCGCGCTCCCGCCCACGGTGCAAAGGCGTTCTCGGAGCCCTGCAAGCGTGGCTGCAGACCAGGGTAGTGACGCGTCATCACATCTAGCATGGTCGTGCTTTCGATCCACTCGATACCTGCCGGGGTGTACACCTCAGGGGTGTAGTCGTTGGCGAAGAAGCGGTCGCTCTTCAGACGTCGCGACGCCATCAAGATGAAGATCCGGAAGGCCGTGTCGCTGAAGCCAAACCCGGTCGGCTTGGGCTCCGCGAACATGCCAACCATCAGGTCGACGCGATCGATGCGGCCCTCGTAGACGTCTTTCATTTGAAGCGCCCACCGCGGGTTGTCTGTCAACTCGTCGAAGGACTTGATGGGACGAAGATGCAACAGGTCGCGGAAGAGCGTGTAGCGTGGCACCCCGAACTCACGCATGCGCATCACGTCAGTTGCCGCAAGGTCGGTGATCTTTCCATCCGGGCGCGTGAAATGCTGCAGGTACTTCGGATAGTTGTGCAACTGGAGCGCACCCGGAAACAGCGTCCCGAACGAGTACAGCAGGTCCTGGATGGGAGTGCCCTGGAGTAAGTCGTTTGCGTGCCGGTCGGTGACCTGGTCGAACGAGCGTTGCTCGATCAGTTGATCGTCAGCCGCGCGACGGAAGCTGTATTCGTCGCGGATCAACGGATGCATGCGGTAGACGGCGACGAACTCTTCGGTGAGCGCGTAGGGCGCGGAGTGATGGTTGGTCGGGCTGCCCGGGATGCCGTGGACGATCTCCTCGTCCGTCATACGGCTAGCGATTGGGTGCAGCTTCTGACCGCCGATCCCCCACCAGTTGGTCGACATAGCAATCCGAGTGGCGGGATGAGCAATGATTGCCGGCGTCCACTCGACCGTATGGATCTTGGCCATCCAGGCGGCATTGATGCGACGGGCCTTCTGGAAA
>JBPCIO010000331.1:0-23863 GCA_051006215.1 Chloroflexota bacterium | reverse complement strand
TGACCCCACCGCACACCGGTATCTTCGTGACCGGGCAACAGTCCGAACCGAACCAGAGGAATGATCAATCGGCCGACCGAGACGTTCGCCTCGATTTCCTCGAGGCTCCACTGGTGGAACGTATCGCCCTCGGAATTGGGTTCGTACAGGCCGTGGGCCGACAGCCCGAAGTCCTCGGCGACGTGCGCGATGTGCTGGAGTGCCGTCCCGACTCGGACGGCCGGCCACGTCCCCTGATAGGTATGCGTGAGGCGCCGTAAGTCAAGCGTGTCCGCGTCGACACCGTACGCTGCCAGGGCCATACCCAGGACGGCGGGCCCGCAGTCTGATCGGGCATACATCGAATCGTCCAGTTGGGTTCGGTAGGGCGGCTCCACTGCCTGACGCACGAGCGCGTTTCGGTATCACGCATGGCCTACCTGGGCCGAGGCAGCCTGCGCGGTGCCCGACATGGCCAAGCTGAATAGCACCGCCGTTAGCAGCCGCGCCCCTATCTGCACGGCGCGCATTGTAGCCTTCCGGCAGGCGTATGAAGATCCGAATCGGAGTTGGCCTCGGCGCCGCCGTCGCGTCCGACTCAGCCACCTTGGCGGCCACCGTGCAGGCTCTTGAGGAATTGGGGTTCGATTCGCTCTGGCTGTCGGAGGTACTCACTGGAGTCAGCGTCGACCCGCTGGCTGGCCTGGCGTTCGCGAGCGGCATCACCTTGAAGCTGAAACTCGGCACCACCATAACGGTGACCGGTCGCAACCCAATTCGGATGGCCAAGGAGCTGGCCACGATCGACCGTCTTTCCAACGGGCGCCTATTACTGGTGTTCGTGCCAGGCCTGACCGACCGCTTCGAGGACCAGGCGCTGGGCGTACCTGTGGTCGAGCGTGGGGCCTGGATCGAAGAGGTGTTGCCACTCATCCGCCGCCTGTGGGCCGAAAATGAGGTGACCCACACCGGTCCTCGGTTCAGCTATCACGGCTTGAGCCTGCCTCTCAGACCAGTACAGCAGCCGCTGGAAGTCTGGTTGGGGGGTACGGCCCGCAGCGCGCTGCGGCGCGCCGGACGTCTGTCTGACGGTTGGCTGCCAAGCCTGTGTACACCGCAGGAAGCCGCCGCCGGCCGTGCCGCCATCGATGCGGCGGCAGCGGAGGCTGGGCGTCGCCTCGATCCCGAGCATTTCGGCATTAGCCTGACCTACGCGCGAGACGCGATTTCGCCCGCCCAAGCGGCGCGCGTGGGCAAACGGCGGCCAGGGCTCGAGCCGGCCACGCTGATCCCAATCGGGATGCCGAACGTGCGCGAGATGCTCAAACGCTACATCGACGTCGGTTTTTCCAAGTTCGTGGTACGCCCGGGCGACATGCCCGAGGCATGGCCCACCGAGCTCCAACACCTCGCCGAAGCCGTCCTGCCCCTCCAGACGTAAGCCCAGCGCTCCGTGGCAAGCACACAATGCGCGCTACTCGTAGGCAGGCGCGCTGGTCGCCTGGGCCAGCTGTCGCGCTACGCCACACACACATCCGCTGCCGACGGGCGATGTCTCCCCTCTGGCTTTAGACCCGGGCGAACTTTTGGAGGGCGTCGCAGCCAGGATGCCAGCGGCCCCCGCGACTGAGCGCCGTATGTATGACTTCCCCGACATACAGGTCGCCGTGCGAGTCGAGGCACAGACCGTGGGGTGAGGCAAAGCTGCCAGGCTCGCACGGGTCATCGCCACCCCACCGCGTCAACAAATTGCCTTCCAGATCGCGCACGCTCATTTGAGCTGATCGTGCCTCGGCAAACGGCTCGCCAGTCAGGTGCGTTTCGTCCATGTTCCAGGCCATCTCGCCGACGAAGACGTGACCCGCAGGGTCTATCCACAGGTCGCCAGGCCGAGTCACGTTCGACCAGATCGTGAGCAGCTCACCACGCGGGCTGAAGATCTGGACACGATCATTTTCGCGATCGCACACAAAGACGCGCCCGTCGGTGTGGACCCACACGCTGTGCGGCAGCTGAAACTGCCCGGGTCCAGCGCCGGGTTCGCCCCACGACTGGATCAGCTGCCGGTCGGCGGAGAAGCGGTGGACACGTGCGTTGCCGTACCCATCAGACACGTACAGCTCGCCGTTCGGAGCCACTGCCAGACGCGTGGGCCGGTTGAATGGCTCGGCCCCGCGACGGATGGACCGCAGGTTCGATCGGCCTTCAGCCGAGTAACCGGTGTCGCTCGGCTGATTCAGGCTCCCGAGGGTCCACAGCAGCTTGCCCTCGAGCGTAAAGGCGCGCACCGTGTGATCGGTATCGTCGGCGCAATACGCGGTGTCGGCGTGGATGGTGATGCCGTGGGGTCGAGTAAAGACCCCCTCACCCCACGATCCCAGGAACCGCCCGTCACGCTCGTAGACAATAACCGGGTGCTCGCTTCGATTGAAGACGAAGACGCGGTCCTGCGCATCCGCCGCGACTCCGGCGACATCGCCATGGGTCCAACCGGAAGGAAGCTGCTCCCAATTCGGGACCAGCTCAAAGCTAAGGCTGCTTTCGCCGACGCGCATGGTTGCTTTTCTCACCTGCCACAGCGTGTGAGCGCGACTTCCTGGCCGACCCACTGAATCAGTCCGGTGCTCAATCTGTCTCTCGCCGCGCCCAGTTTAAAAGTTACCGTAAGCCGGCATGGTACTCGCCCTCGCCGATGCCACGGAGCTGCGAGGGTCCGCAGCTCGAGTGGGCGCCCGCCGCGCGGTGCTAGGGAGTTGTTGGCATGCGGTAGCGGCGCAGGGCCGGAATTCGCCAGGCCACGATGGCGACCACGATCACGCACGCCACGCCCCCACTGACCACAGCGAAGACCGCGCTGGTGAGTGTGGCCACCATGCCCGACTCGAGCGCGCCGAGCTCGTTGGAAGCGCTGATAAAAACGGATTCGACGGCACTGACCCGCCCTCGTAGGGCGTCCGGGGTATTCAGCTGGATGGTGTTCTGACGCATGATCATGCTGACCTGATCGGCCATCCCAACCAGGGCGTACGCCGCGACGGAGAGTGGTAGTGACCGCGACACGCCGAATAGGACCGTGGCCAGGCCAAAGGCGGCTACCGAAATCAGCAGGATCCGGCCGGCGTGGGTCGGCGGCCGTATGACGATCAGGACCAGCGCCATGAGCAACGTTCCAGCCTCGAGTGAGGCGGACAGGATGCCGTAGCCCACGGCATTGGCGTGCAGCACGTTGATGGCATACACCGGCAACAGCGCCTTGGCCCCGCCGAACAGGACCGCGAACATGTCGAGGGTCATGGCGCCGAGGAGCTCCTTCCGCTTCCAGACGAACGCCAGGCCCTCTTGTATTGCCGACAGCTGAACGCGGCCCGCCGCCTTTACGGCAGGCACATGCAGCGGCACCAGCGCCACCAGTGCCAGGGCAACCAGCGCGGCATGCGCCGCGTACGCTTGCGCCACGCCGCCGAGCGCAATGAGCAGGCCGCCCAGGGCCGGGCCAGAAACCGAAGTCACCGAGCTCAATGCGGAGTTGGTGGTCATGGCGCGCGTATACAGTCGCCGCGGGACGATGGCTGGCAAGATCGCCTGTCGGGCGGGAGACTCGAAGGAAGACGCCAGGCCGGTTACCAAGACCACGCCGTAGATGAGCTCGAGAGAGACATGGTCGGTAGCTATCGCTGCCAGCATGGCCAGGCTGCCCAGCCCCGGCACGGTCTGCGAGCTGAACAACACCACCCGCCGGTCGTAGGCGTCCACGACGACACCTCCGATCAAACTGCTCAGCAGGGTCGAGACAAATCCGACCAGCCCGACGATGCCCAGGCTCAGCGTCGAGCCAGAGATCGCGTACACCTGCCACAGGATGACTGCCTGGAGCATGGAGTTGGCAACGCTGCTAGCAGCCCGGCTGATCGCATATTGGCGGAATCCGGGCACATGAAGGACGGCCAGCATGCTCACCCTGAGACTATCCGGTCAGCAGGCGCCGACGAGGTACTTTCGGACTCGTGGGCCGCGAGCCCGGCGTTCTGGCTGGCGACCACGAGCATGCACCCTGGACGCGACTGTGGAAGCGCCGCGCAGGAGGGTGCGTTTGCTGGTCAACCATTTCTCAACCGTTCTCGCGGTTGAGCGCAAGTTTGTTTTGTCGAAGGTCCAGACACACAGCAACGGTCAAGGATGCACCTGCGCCGTGATGCGAACTTGTGAGGATTACGATGAAACTTTCTCCGAAAGTCTTGATGCCGCTGCTGGCGGCCACCACCGCGGTCGCGTTCGCCTCACCGGCGTTTGCCTGGGACCTGCAGCGGGTGACGCTCAGCAGCGCATGCGTTGAAGGTCAGAAGCTGGCTGGACACATCGGCAGCTACAACGACGTAGACGCTACCGTCGACCTGGTGGTCGCCAGCCGGACGAATGGCGGCGCCTGGTCGCAGACTGGCGGCAGCACGAGCGTCCGGATTTCGCCCCCGT
The DNA here is from genome assembly GCA_051006215.1 of Chloroflexota bacterium. Classification (GTDB taxonomy): domain Bacteria; phylum Chloroflexota; class UBA6077; order UBA6077; family CF-72; genus CF-72. The sequence continues at coordinate 19,414 of JBPCIO010000331.1, read as the reverse complement.
CTACCGAGACGCCGTTCTCAGTCGACGTGGCGATCCATCCCGGCTCGACCTACCAGGTCCAGATCAAGGACGCCCACGGTGCGCACGTCGTTCAGGGCACGGGCCAGCCAAGCGATGTGTTCACGTGTACTGCAGGAGCGACAGCTTCGCCGACGCCTTCTGCCACGGCCACCCCAACACATCCGGACGTGACCGCCACCCCGACTCACCCGGACGTGACCGCCACCCCGACTCACCCGGACACGACGGCCACCCCGACTCACCCGGACACGACCGCCACCCCAACTCATCCGGACGTGACCGCCACCACGACCGCCCCAGTCGCGACGACCACCACCACCGCTCCGGTCGCGACGACCACCACTACCGCTCCGGTCGCGACAACCACCACAACCGCCCCGGTTTCGAACGCGCCGGCCTCCAGCTCCAGCTCGTCAGCCCCTAGCTCGTCAAGCTCGAGCTCCTCACATGCCCCAAGCTGCGTTCCGCCACCCGACCTGCGCTCGGAAGACGATATCCAGCAGCACCCGTTGACCGCCGCCCAGCGCTGCCGACTCGGAAGCCAACAGGCTGCAGTGACCACCGTCGCGGCCGCCCCTCGGGCCACACAAGCAGCCCCGACGAGCCCAGTATCGGCTCCCGCACCCGTTTCAGCTCCGGCCGCGGTGTCTGCTACGGCACCCGCGCCACAGCAGACGATCGCCACCGCGCAGGTTACTGCGCAGCCAGTTGTCGCTCTCCAGCCTGAGATGGCTTCCGCAGGCGACGTACCCGAAACACCAATGGTCCAGGTTGCGGGCATAGCCTTCGAGATCCCCGTGGCTCTCCCAGACGCAGGCGACGGCTCCACCGCCGACGACACGGTGGATGATGTCCAGCCATAAACTGCTTTCAGTGTTGATAGGAATGGCGGCCCTCGTGGCCGTCATTCCTACAACGGTGTTCGCCGATCCGCTGACCGTAAGCCTGCCAACCCTGGGCATCGAGGCGCATACCGAACCACTGTCGGTACTCGACGGACAACTAGGCGCACCCGTCGATCCCGACACTATCGGGACATACCAGTTGCCAGGCAATCTGCTGCTGGTCGGCCATGTCGATTGGGCCGGCACAACGCGGGCCTTTGCTGGCCTGCGCTCGTTGCACGGCGGTGAACCGATCGAGCTGTCAGACGGGCGCAACTACCACGTCGCCTGGGTCAGCTCGGTCCCCACAGACCAGGCCGACCTGTCCGACGTGTTCGCGCCTGGCGACGATGTCCTTACACTCATTACCTGTGGCGGGTCCTTCAGTCTCAGCCAGCACATGTACCTGGAGCGACTGACCGTGCGCGCCGTGCGGGACCAGCGCTGATCGACTAGCTCGGGGTTTATGGCGCGGCTGGCGCCGCCGAAGCAGCCATCCACACGTACCGATTGACCCAATAGAACCTCAGAACGTTCTTGACGTAGTCGTTGGTTTCAGCGAACGACACATATTCCGCGTAGACATCCGGGTCGTCCCTGCCGGGTCCGCTCCAGTTGTCGGCGTTTCCGTCTCCGGCATTGTAGGCCGCCAGAGCACGCTCGATTGAGCCGTTGCGCTTCAGGCGAGCAGCAAAGTAGTACGCGCCGAACTGGATGTTCTGCTTGGGATGAAACAGATCTTCCTGCTGAAAATCTTTGACACCCAGGGCCGCGGCTATCTCGGAAGCGGTCTGCGGAACGATCTGGGTCAACCCCTTTGCCCGGGCTACCGACTCTGCATACGGATCGAATTCACTTTCCTGGTGCATCAGCGAGGTGAACAACAGCGGGTCGACGCCACGCGCCTTGGCAGCCAACTCCACCACGTCTGGAAAGGCGAGCGGCGACGCCACCCTCGCGAGGGCTGTCGGAACATCCAGAATACTGACCTGCCCCTCGGCTGTGGCAGCGCTCAAAGCGGCTGTGCCGAGCTTGAGCTGGGCATTCGGCAGACCCATCTCGCCGAAGCGAACCGCCAGCCAGTACAGGCGGTCTGGTTTGTCGGCGTAGGTGGAGAGGAACATCTCGTGCTCCCAGTTCGCTGCCCGGTACAGCCCGTGCTCCACCAGCGCTTGCGCCCGCACGAACGAGGGATCCTGGCTGGCAACTTGTCCAGCTGCCACGAGGTCCAGGCCGTTGCCCGCGAACCACTTTGCGAGCTCGGCTTCGTCGGCCGGCGCTGATTGGACAGGATCGAAGTTGGCCGAGGACGAGGGTGGGTCGAGCTCGACCTGCGAGCGCAGTACGTAGTAGCTCACCGGCCGCACGGCGGCGGCGGCCGCGTACTTCGCCTTGGCTGCAACAGCGTCGCCCTGGCCGTCGAGGGCTTTGCCACCCCAATACAGCGCCCCAGCCCGCACCGATGGCTCGGGATCGCGGCCAAGCAGCTCACCCCAGGCGCTCAGCGCGCCATCCAGATCACTGCGCATGTAGCGGGCCAAGCCGCGCCGGAACGCCCCCGCCTGCCCAGCATCACGGGTTGGATACGTAGCCACCAACCGATCGTAAATGCCCTCGGCGCTGGCGTAGTCACCCAGTTCTTCCTGGGCCTTACCCGCCTCGAGAAGCGCCACTGGTGCGAAATCATCGTCCGGCACGTCGGCAGCGAGCTGGAGGAGTTTGGTGGTCGCCTCGGCCGCGGGAGACGATAGGCCAAGGTAGTAACGTGCCTCAACAGCTCGGTCGCCTTCCGGAAATGCCGCCAGGTAGGCTTCGAAGTCCGCGCGGGCGGTCCGGAAATTCCAGAACAGGTAACGGATCACACCAGCGTAAAACCTATCCTCAGGTCGCATCCCGCCCAGCTTTTCCAGCAGGTCGGCCGCCTCTGGCGCGGTGCGGGCTTTCGGGAACTGCGCGATGGCGGTCCGCAGAGCAGTGACTGCGTCGTCGGTCCGGCCGAGCTGGCTACCCCCCTGCGCCAGGTTGTACAACTGCTCTCCGAGATAGCTCTTGCTGCCGGCCTCGGTCAGCAGCTGGCGATACGCCGCCATAGCCGCATCCGTGTGATTCAGGGCCACCTCGGCCCGCGCCAGATTCTCACCCAGGTAAATCTTGGCGAGCCGAGCCTGGGCCACGTCCAACCCCTGGTGTCCATCTGCGGCAGCCTCGTCCGGACGCCTTGCAGCCAGCCACATGTCTTCGAGCTCGAGCCGCACGGCGGCGGCGACAAGCGGGTTGGCATCCGCGACGGCCCGCATCTCCGTCGCTGCCTCGTCCCAGCGCTCGAGTCCTCTCAGCGCCTGACCCTTGAGCAGGCGAGCAGCAGATATCAGGTCGGGCCGCGTGGTACTCGACAGGACTGCCTGCGACGTGGCCAGGGCATTGGTGAACTGTTGATCGCCGACCTGCGCCTGGCCGTACAGCAGGCTCACCTCGGCCATCTGTTCGCCACTGAGGTCAGGCAGCAGCGGTTCGAGGCGGGCGAGCGCCCGTGTTGGATCCCCGGCCGCCAGCGCCGCCCGGGCAGCACGCACCAGGTCGGCCTGTTCGGACGGCAAGGTCACCAGGGCCGATGTGGGCAACCCGCGCACGCTCGTCGCCGAAGGCTTCACAACCGCTGTCGCAGTGGAGGTTGCGGTCGCAGCTTGGCTGAGGGGGACGGTGAGTGACTTTGGCAGGCTGGCGAGCGTTGCTGCCGGAGATGTAGGCGCGACTTGCGGCACAACCGCTGGAGTGGGGTCGACCGACCTGGCCGCCTGGCACGCGCTCGAACCGACAATTGCCACCAGGCCCAGCACGCCTAAGCTACGCCCGCGTACGCGCATATTCAGAGCGCGTTGTAGTGCATGGCTAGCTAACGGGCAAGCAGCGGCAACTGCTGCTATACATTGGGAGCTCGTTTGACCGTTGGCGCCCGATGTTCTTTGCACAGCCACGCCGCCCGGAGGTCCGCAATGCTTCGATTCCCATGCCTGCCGCGCAGCTCAGCGCTGCTGAACCTGGCGCTGTTGCTCGGGCTCGTCGTGAGCGCTTGCTCGGGCAGCGGCGGTCCTTCGTCCGCGGCTGACGGTCCGACCCAGGCGAGCTCCACGACGGGGGCTGCGCCGGACCAACAGCCGACACCTGACCAACCAGCCGGGACAGGCGCCCCCACGCTCAATCCGGCCGCGCGGGCGGCGCCGGTGGTTGGCAGCGGACAGCCGCAACAGCGCTCGTCTCAGGCCGGCGGCGACACGGCCACAGTCGCCTCAGACGCGCCCGCCGCGCCTGTCGTCGCGCGCTCGAAGACTACTGGCCGAGCGATTACGCTCGAGGTCTGGCTCACCGACTGGGAGCAGAGCACCCAGCGCCTCTTCGACGATCAGCTGGTGCCAGCATTCGAATCGGCCAACCCCGATACGGCCGTCAACGTGCAGTACCTCGACTGGCGCGTGTTCACTGAAAAGCTCATTGCTGCTCAAGCCGGAGGCGTCTTACCGGACATCTTCGAGGCCGGCGCGGAGTACGTTGCGCCCCTGGCTACCAAAGGGATGGCGCTCGACATCGACAGTTACATCGCCAGCTGGGGTCAGAAGGACGACTTCTACGACTCGGCCTGGAGCACGGTCAGCTATCAGGGCAAGACCTACGGCATGCCAATCCTCAGCGCGCCCCAGACGCTGATGTACCGCAAGGACATGCTCCAGGCAGCGGGCGTGAACACCGCCCCGATCACCTGGGACGACCTCGAGCAGGTAGCCATGAAAGCGACCTCGCGCGACGCCGATAAGCTCGCGGTCAGCGGCTTCAACGCGCGACCGATCTGGCAGCAGTACATGTGGTTCCTGTTCCAGAATGGCGGCGACGTGTTCACCCCGGACGGCCAGGTGGCGGTCAACAGCCCGGATGCTGTCGAAGCCCTCGACTACTTCAGTCGACTCTTCAATCAGGATAAGGTGGCGAGCAAGTCCAGCATTGCCGCACCAACCGCCAATGTGGGCGCCATGGCCGCCAATCTGGTCGCAATGCAGCTCGGCAATCAGCTCACGGTACGCGACTTCCGTTTGAACAACCCATCTCAGACAAGCAACCTGGTCGTCGCTGAGCCTACGTCCAGAAAACAGCAGGTGACTACCAACTGGACCGATTGGCTGGCCATTGCCAAGCAGACCAAGCACGCCGATGCGGCCTGGAAATTCATTCAATTCGTGGCCGACAAGGACAATTTGCTCAAGTACAACGAAACGATGTACTTCATCCCTCCCCGCAAATCGCTCAGGACGGCCGGCTATATGTCCGATCCGCAGCTCCAGCAGTTCGTGACCATCATGGAGAAGTACGGACGCAGCATACGGACCAATCCAGCCGCGCTCGAGGTGTATCAAACCATACTCCAGAATGCGGTCGACGACGCCGTGTACCAAAAGAAGAGCCCTAAGCAGTCGCTCGACGACGCTGCGAAGAACATTCAGCGAGCCATGCGGCGCTGAATCGAGTGCGGGGTGCACCAGCGCTTCCTCGTCGCCGCGGTTACGCTCCGCGGCGCGGACAGGCGCTCGCCGCCTACCTGTTCATCGCCCCGGCGATGGTCATCTTTTTCGTCTTCACGCTGTTGCCGGTGGCAATTGCGCTCTATCTCAGTCTGACCAATTACGACGCGTTCACCCGAATCGACTGGGTCGGGCTCACCAATTATCAGGACGTGTTCGAGGACGAGTTTTTCTGGCGAGCGCTGGTGAACACGACCACCTACACCGCCTGGACGATCCCCGTGAGCATGGGCCTGGGGCTTGGCCTGGCGGTGTTGCTGAATCAGAGGCTGCGTGGGCTGGGTGTATATCGAACGATCTACTACGTCCCAGTGGTCACCTCGATGGTGGCGGTGGCGATGATCTGGATTCAGCTGTTCGATCCGCTGTATGGGGTCATTTCGAATGCGCTGGAGTCGATCGGCATCAAGGGCATCGACTGGCTTGGCAATCCGGGTCTGGCTCTGCCGAGCGTGATCGTGGTGAGCGTTTGGAAAGTCGTCGGCTGGAACATGCTCATCTATCTGGCCGGCCTGCAGGGCATTCCCGAGTCTCTGAAGGAAGCCGCGGCTATCGACGGCGCGAACCGCTGGCAAAGCTTCTGGACCATCACCGTGCCGCTGTTGCAACCGACGACGTTTTTCATTTTCGTGACTTCGATGATCGGTGCGTTCCAGGTCTTCGACCAGGTCTACGTGATGACCGGCGGCGGGCCAGCCAATGCCACAACGACGCTGGTCCACCAGATCTACAACGCAGCGTTCAAAGCCCTTGACATGGGCTATGCAGCGGCTATGAGCTTCGTCCTGTTCGCGATCATCCTGGTCGTGTCTCTGTTTAGCATGCGCGCCATTCGCAATGAGGTGGCGTACCAGTGAGGATGAACCCCTTTGCTGCAGGCAGCCCACCGTGCAAATGAAAGGTTGGCATGTCGTCTCCCACCTGGTGCTGGCAGTCGGCGCGGTGGTGATGTTGCTGCCGTTCGCGTGGATGGTCAGCACGAGCCTTAAGCCGCCAGATCAGCTGTTTACCGTACCGCCCACGTGGATACCCCGGCCACTGGAGTTCGACAGCTACTGGCAGGCCATGAGCGCCGGAGGGTTCGGTCGCTACGCCGCCAACAGCCCGCTGCTGGCGGTAGCCAACATGCTCACCAACGTGATACTGTCCGCGCTGGCCGGCTACGCCTTCGCGCGGCTGAGCTTCCCCGGGCGCAACGTACTGTTCGTGGTCGTCCTGGCCACGCTGATGGTGCCTTACCAGGTCACGATCATCCCGTTGTTCGTGATCGTGCGCCACATCCCCCTTTTCGGCGGCAACGACGCCCTGGGTCAGGGCGGTATCGGCTGGATCAACTCGTATTGGGGTCTGATCGTGCCAGGCGCAGTGGGTGCGTTTGGCATCTTCCTGCTGCGGCAGTTCTTCCAGACCCTGCCCGTCGAGCTCGAGGATGCGGCCCGAATGGATGGCGCTGGCGAGCTGCGCATCTTCTGGCAAATCATGTTGCCGCTGGCCATGCCAGCCGTCGCCACCCTGGCTATCTTCAGCTTTCAAGCAGGTTGGAACGCGTTTCTATGGCCGCTGCTCATTACGACCACAGACGATATGCGCACCATTCAGCTCGGGCTGACGGTGTTCGTGCAGCAGTACAGCACCCAGTGGGGCCAACTAATGGCCGCCACCGTCGTGGCCACGCTCCCAGTGATCGCCGTGTTCAGTGTTGGCCAGCGACTGATAGTGCGCGGGATCGCATTTACCGGCTTGAAGGGCTAAGTGGGTACGTCCGAAATCGCTCGTCAGGCGCTGGGCTGCATGACCCTCGAGCAGAAGGTCGGCCAGGTCTTCATGCTTGGGTTCGAAGGCACGACTCTGACTGCGCCCAATCGCGACCTCATCCAGGGCCTGCACCTGGGCGGAGTGACGCTGTTTGGGCGCAACATCGAATCCGGCCTGCAACTCTCGCGACTAACTCTTGACCTGCAGTCAGTCGCCGATCCAGTACCGCTGTACATCTCGATCGATCAGGAAGGTGGACTGGTCGTTCGCGTCACCACCGGCTCGACGATCTTTCCGGGCAATATGGCGATCGGCGCTACCGGCGACCTGAACCTTGCGCGGCTGGTGGCCCAGGCCGCCGCCAGCGAGCTTCGCGGCATGGGTGTCAATATGGACCTCGCGCCGGTGGTGGATGTCAGCACCAATCCGCTCAATCCGGTCATCGGCGTGCGATCGTTTGGTTCGAACGCCGCGCTCGTATCAGACTTCGGAGCGCAAACCATTCAGGCGCTCCAATCTGGTGGCGTGAGTGCGGTCGCGAAGCATTTCCCAGGCCACGGCGACACACACCTCGACTCGCACCGTGACGTGCCCGTGCTGCTGCATTCGCTCGAGCGGCTGCGGTCCATCGAGCTCGTGCCTTTTCAGGCCGCCATTCAGGCCGACGTAGATGGGATCATGACCGCCCACCTGTATCTACCGGCCCTCGAGGCCCGCCGTGGATTACCGGCCACGCTTTCGAAGGCGATCCTGAGCGGTCTGCTACGGGATGAGCTCGGGTACCGCGGGCTCATCCTGACGGACGCACTGGACATGCAGGCCATCAAGATGGACCGCAGCCCGGCGGAGGCCGCCGTGCTGGCATTCGAGGCTGGGGCCGACCTGCTGCTCATCGCGGGCATCGACGCGGACGACCGCCGACGCGCTTCGGGTGGGCCGTCGATGCTGCTCGAGGCGGTGACCTCGGGGCGCATAGCCGCCGAACGTCTGGACGCATCGGTGCTCAGGATTCTGGAAGCGAAAGCGCGGCGTGGAATCCTTGCAGAGTCCAGCCGAATGCAGCGGCCCACGCACTCCGACACGGCTACCCTGAACAGTCCGCGGCACCGAGCGCTGTCGATGCAGGTGGCGCGCAAAGGGGTGACCCTGCAGCGCGATACCGGCGGGCTTTTACCACTGGACCGCTCACACCGCCTACTGGTTGTGGTGCCAGATGCGCCGAGTCGCAGTCAGGTGCAGGACGACGAGCTAGCGAGCAGCCTGCTGGAAGCGGTGTGCCAGTTTGCGCCCGCGGCGACTGGCGCAACGCCCGACTCGGCGGTTAGCGCCTCGACGGGCGCTGAGGTCATTATTCTGGGCACGTACGATCTGGTCCGAGACGCCGATCAACAGGCGTTAGCCAGCTCCCTGGCGGCCACGGGTAAGCCAATCGTCGGCATCAGCCTGAGAGGTCCGTCGGATGCCGCCGCCGCGCCGGGCATCGGCACCTGGCTGGCCGTCTACGGCGACCGCCCCGTCCATCTCCGGGCCGCCGCCGAAGCCCTCTTCGGCCAGCTCACGCCCACCGGCCGAGCCCCCTAGCTCGCCGTACGCCTTCGCGGTCCTTGGTTCCGATGCCGCGCTACGTCGAACTGCTCTGCATCACGACGAGCCGGCGGGGACGTTTGGCTGAGGTGGAGCCGATGTGCTGCATGAGCGAGCGGTAGTTCGGGCCGGGGACGACTTTGCCCATCACCACCGCGTGGCTGGCGCCGGTGCAGCTGGGGATCGTGTTCGGGCGGCCGTGCAAGGCTTCGTAGCCCATGAGCGCAAAGTAGACGGCTTCTCGACCAAGCGACGGCAGACCGAATTCCTCGTGCTGACGGAGTTGGGCCGGGTCGAGCAATTCCGAAAGCAACCGCATCAGCACCGGGTTGCGCGAGCCGCCGCCACCGACGACCACTTCGTCGGGTGGCCCAGGCAAGAAGCGCCGATACTGGTCGGCGATGGAGTGCGCGGTGAAGGCCGTGAGGGTGGCCAGGATATCCGACGGGCTGAGGCGGCGCTCGAGGCAGCGGGCAATGAAAGGGTCGACTAGCTGGGCGCCAAACACTTCTCGACCGGTGCTTTTGGGTGGCTGAATCGAAAAGTACGGGTGCCCGAGGAGTTCGGACAGCAGCCCGTCGTGCACCCGCCCGGCAGCGGCAAGCGCACCCTCCGCGTCGAAACGCTGCATGCCACCGCTCAGCCGCCAGGCGGCGTGGTCCATCAATGCATTCCCAGGCCCGGTATCGAAGGCCAGCATGGCCTCCCACTGCCCGCCTGGCGGCACCCAGGTCACGTTGCCGATCCCGCCAATGTTCTGCACAGCCCGGCTCACGTGCGGATCGCCGAACAGCAGCGCGTCCCCCCACGACGCAAGCGGCGCGCCCTGGCCGCCGGCAGCAATATCGCGGGGCCGAAAATCGGCCACGGTGGTCAGGCCAAGACGCTCGGCAATCACCGATGGCTCGCCAACTTGCAGCGTCGAACGGGTGTGGCCGGGCTCAACCTGATGCCAGATGGTCTGCCCGTGCGACGCCACCAGGTCGGCCTGGGCGCCCGACTGACGTAGAGCCAGCGCTGCCGCGCCAGCAAACGCCTCCGCAATCAGCACGTTCAGCTCGCACACTTCGTCGACGCGGCCCTGGTCAGGGCTGAATAGCGTGTGGATGCGCTGGCGAAGCCGTTCGTCAATCGGCGACTCGGCGTAGGCTAGCAAACGCACCCGTAAAACGTCGTCCTCGTGGAGGATGTCGACGACCGCCGCGTCGACGCCGTCGACTGACGTTCCCGACATCAGGCCCACCACGATCATGCGTTACGGCTCCACGCGTTGGAACAGCGCCAGCGACCGCGGCGCCAGGGCGTAGGTGTGCTCGACGGCGTATGTCTTGCCAGACGGCCGCGGCGGCGCAGGCTCGAGCGTGTCCATGAACAATTCCCATCCGCAGCCTTGGGGGCCCCCGGCCTCAGGCAACGTGAATGTCAGCTCCTCGTGGTAACTGTTGATGAGCACCAGCAGTGTCGCGTCAGAGATGCGGCCGCCCTCCGCCTCGCGTTCGTCAATGGCTTCACCGGCCACCCGCATGGCCATCGACCGCATCTCGGGATCTACCCACTGCGCATCGACCATCTCGGTCCCGTCAAGCTTGAACCAGGTCAGGTCTTTGATATCGGCGCCGGGCAGAAATAAGCCTTCAAAGAATCGACGCCGACGCAGCACGGGATGTTGCCTTCTGAACGCAATCAGCCCACGCGTAAACTCGAGCAGGTCCCGCTGCTGCTCGTTGAGATCCCAATCAAACCAGCTGAGCTCGTTGTCCTGGCAATAGGCGTTATTGTTGCCATGCTGAGTGCGGCCCATTTCGTCGCCGCCGAGCAGCATCGGTACGCCTTGAGACAGGAACAGCGTCGCCAGCAATGAGCGCTGGCGGCGCGCGCGCAGCTCATTGATGCCCGGGTCTTCAGACGGCCCCTCGACGCCAGTGTTCCAGCTGTTGTTGTCGTTGGCGCCGTCCTGGTTGTGTTCGCCGTTGGCCTCATTGTGCTTGTCGTTGTAGCTGACGAGGTCGCTCAGGGTGAAACCGTCGTGGGCGGCCACGAAGTTGATGCTGCCGGTTGGCCCACGGCCGCTGAGACGGTACAAATCGCTGCTGCCACTGAGCCGGTAGGCAAGCTCGGCGATTTGGCCAGCATCACCTTTCCAGAACTTCCGCACATTGTCGCGGTACTTGCCGTTCCACTCACTCCACAACACCGGGCAATTGCCAACCTGGTAACCGAAGTCGCCGATATCCCACGGCTCCGCGATCAGCTTGGCCCGAGAGATCACGGGGTCCTGGTGACAGATGTCGAAGAACGCCGCGCCCGGGTCGTACGCGCTTGGCTCGCGCGCGAGCGTAATCGCCAGGTCGAACCGAAATCCGTCGACGTGCATCTCCTGGACCCAGTAGCGCAAGCTGTCGGCGATCAGCTTGAGGGTTTGCGAGCTGCACACGTTGAGCGAGTTGCCGGTGCCCGTGAAATCGCGGTAGTAGCGCGGGTTGTCGGGCATCAGGTTGTAGTAGCTCGGATTGTTGAGACCCCGGAACGAGAGCGTTGGCCCGAGATGACTACCCTCGGCCGTGTGGTTGTAGACGACGTCCAAGAAGACCTCCAGACCGGCCGCGTGCAGGCGTTTGACCATCTCCTTGAACTCGGCCACCTGCTGGCCGGCGTCACCGCTGGCGTACCGCGCCGCTGGCGCGAAGTACCCGAGCGAGTTATAGCCCCAGTAGTTTAAAAGGCCTCTGTCGAGCAGGAACTTGTCGTCGACGAACTGGTGAACTGGTAACAGCTCGACAGCCGTTACGCCGAGCGCGCGCAGGTGGTCCATGACCGGTTGACTGGCCAGGCCCAGATACGTCCCGCGCTCGGCTTCGGGCACGTGCGGGTGGCGCTTGCTAATGCCTTTGACGTGCGTCTAGTAGATCACCGTTTCACTCCAGGGCACCCGGGGAGGTCGATCGTCGCCCCAATCGAAACGGTCGTCGACGACCATCGATTTGGGCACGCCGCGCGCGGAGTTGTGGACGTCGCGCGTCAGGTCCTCGGTGCGGCTCCCAAGGCGGTACGCAAACACCGGCGTGTTCCAGTCGACCGCACCGCGCATGGCGCGTGCATACGGATCGATGAGCAGCTTGTTCGGGTTGAATCGCAGCCCCTCGCGGGGTGCGTAGCGCCCATGCACGCGGTACCCGTACATCTGCCCCGGCCCGACTCCCTGCATGTAGGCGTGCCATACGTGACGGGTCTGCTCAGACAGCGCCACCCGAGCGGTTTCCTTGCCGTACACGTCGTCGAACAAACACAGCTCGACGCGGGTAGCGTGGTGGGCGAAGACGGCGAAGTTCGTGCCGTGGCCGTCCCAGGTGGCTCCGAGCGGATCGGGGCGACCCGGCCAGCTGGTTAGCGGCGGCATGCGCTCGCGTTGTCAGCCATCTGGGGAAAGCGTAGCCGAGGCTTGCAGCGCCGCGAGCGGTATCGGCAGCCAGTCGGGCCGATTGTTCAACTCGTACAGCACCTCATATACCGCCTTTTCGAGCTCCAGTGCCGTCAGGGCGGCGAAGGGGTCGCTCGGCAGCAGCCCCGGGGCAGCGCCCGCAACAGCGCTGAGATACGCCGCCAGGAACGCTTCACGCACACTTGCATGCCACGCCTCAGCGCGTCGCATGCGGTCGGCGTCGAGCGCGTCGCCGGCCCGGAGCGCCGCGTTGCGCGCGTAGTCGAGCGACCGCAGCATGCCCGCAACGTCGCGCAGCGGCGAGCGCCGTTCACGCCGCTGGGCAAGTGGCTTGGACGGCTCGCCTTCGAAATCAATGACGACGAACGTCCCATCCTCTCGTTCGAGCACCTGACCCAGGTGGTAATCCCCATGATGGCGCGTCTTCTGGGCGCCCTTCAGCGCGCGGATACCCTCGGCACGACGCAGCAGTGACTGGCCGTCGAGCACAATATTGCGTTCGCTCAGCCCGTCCACAGCAGATTGGGCTTCTCCGACAATTGCCTGGCGCCACGCTCGAATGTCTAGCTCGTCGATGGACTCGGCTGAGAAGTCACCTCTGCCAGTGGCTAAGGCGATATGCAGGTCGGCCGTCGTCCTGGCGAGACGCGCCATAGCCTCCACGCTCTCCCGTACGTCAGCTCCGTCCAGGATTCCTTCGAGCCGACGCAGGGTGGTCGTCCACGCGTCGCCGCGATTCGGCACGAAGCGCTGTAGCAGTACCAGCGACGCTCTGAGGCCACCCGGTGCCAAATAGTCGACGCTGCCGACAAGCGCAGGTGTGTCACGAAATTGGGTGTGCTCGGCCAGGAAGTAGCCCACCTCGACCTCGGGATTCGGCCCGAACTGCAAGCGACGAAACAGCTTGAGCATCAACGCGCCGCCGAAGCGAATCGAGGTATTGCTCTGTTCGGCGCCCATGGCCGAAATCGGCTGGGTGCTCTCGCAAGGAACTTCGTGGAACACGTCGGTCGCGGTGAACACGAGCCAGCCACCGGCTTCTGTCGGCAGGCTGGGTCCACCGAACCGATCCAGCACCGCTCGGGCGACCGTCGGCTCGCCCAGACGCTCGGCCAGCACGTACGTCTCAGGTGAACCGAGCTCGTACTCGACTTCGACCAGACACAACTGTGCGTCGGCCGCCCAGCCAGCGCGGTCAACAACTCGCGCTGCGCGGATGGTTCGGCTCTTACCCCCAAACCAGCGCTCGCGCTGGAGTTGGTCGATCAACCCACTACCAGCGCGCGACTTCGACGCAAAAGATGTGCGCTGGCTGGACGTTCGGATCGAGTCGAACCCAGTTGGACGTACCCCGCCAGGTGAAGCGATCGCCCGTCAACAGATCGTGCATCACGTAGGGCTGGTTGGTGTCGATACCCCAGTCTTGCAATGGCACCCTGACCCAGCCTGCCTGCGCCCAGAACGGATCGAGGTTGACAACGCACACAATGATGTTGGCGCGGTCGAGTGTGGCTTTGCCGTATACGAGCAACTGTTCGTTGTCGCACGCGTAGAACTGCAGGTTGTCATACAGGTGCAGCGCAGGATTGTCGCGCCGCAGCCGATTGATGCGCGTCACGTCGTCGACGATGTTGCCTGGCCGATCCCAGTCCCAGACCTTGTGCTGGTACATTTCCGAGTCCTGGTAAATCTCGGTACTACCGATTTCTCCGCGGGCCTGGTTCTCGACAAGCTCGAAGCCGTTGTAGATCCCATACACCGACGACAACGTCGAGGCTAGCACCAGCCGCATGCGGAATGCGGGCCGCCCGCCGATCTGCAAGATGGACGGCAGAATATCCGGCGTATTGGCGAACAGGTTGCCTCTGAAGTACTCCCGCATGGAAGTCTGCGTCAGTTCCGTCAGATACTCGTGTAACTCGGACTTCGTATTCCGCCAGGTGAAGTAGGTATAGCTCTGGCTAAAGCCAAGTTTGGCGAGCTCCTTCATCATCTTGGGCCGGGTAAACGCCTCGGCCAAAAAGATCACGTCGGGATAAAGCGTGTGCGTCTCACGGATGAGCCAGTCCCAGAAAGCGAGTGGCTTGGTGTGCGGATTGTCGACCCTGAATACGCGCACACCCCGCCTGGACCACAGCAGCACGACATCCCGGAGCGCAACCCACAGGTTCTTCCAGTCTGCCGAGCGGAAGTTCAGCGGGTAAATGTCCTCGTATTTCTTGGGCGGGTTTTCGGCGTACTTAATCGTTCCGTCCGGGCGATGGTAAAACCAGTCTGGGTGCTCGGTGACCCACGGATGGTCGGGCGAACAATTGATCGCGAAGTCCATTGCCAGCTCCAGACCGTGTGTGTGGGCCGCGGTCTGAAAGTGCTGGAAGTCGTCGACGCTGCCGAGCTCAGGGGCGACCGCCTCGTGGCCGCCACCAGGGCCACCAATGGCGTACGGGCTGCCCGGATCATTCCGGCCGGCGACCAGGCTATTGTTGGGCCCCTTGCGCTTGGTCGTCCCGATGGGATGGATGGGTGTCATATACAGGGTGTCGAAGCCCATGGCCGCGATGGCTGGCAACCGCGCTTCTGCTTCCCGGAAGGTCGCGCCGCGGGTCGGCTCGGAGCCCTGGGAACGCGGGAAGATCTCGTACCACGCCGCGAAGCGCGCGGCGGGTCGATCCACGATCAACGCCAACTCGCGCCCGTAGCGCGTGGCGTCACCGCGGTCCGGCCAGCGGTCCATGATTTCACCCAAGGCGGCCGAGTTAGCCAGTTCAGCTGCCTCCCGTCCGGTGACCGTGCTCTGCAGGGATCGCCATAGCTCGGCGTATGCCTGCAGGCGGCTCCGATCGGACGCGTCAGTGCACCGCTCGATGGCGGATTCCACCAGTCGCAGGCCTTCGAGCAGCTCGGCTGAGAGATCTTGCTCCGCGGCCAGGCGTTTACGGAAGTCGGCACGCCAGGAGCCGAAGACATCCGTAAACGCGAGCACCCCATACGTGTAGCGGGTGTTCTGCTCGGCGATGAAGCTGCCGACCCAGCGGTCGTTGTCCACCAATCGCATCGGCCGTTCCTGCCAGGTTCCATCGGTCTGTTCGAGCGTCCGAAACATGACACGCGCCGAGAGCAGGTCGTGGCCCTCTTTCAGAATGTCGGCGGACACCTCCACTGCGTCGCCGACCACGCGCTTGATCGGCCAACGGCCACCATCGAGCTCTGGCTGAACGTCCCCTATGGCGATAGCCGGGTAGGTGTCGATTGCCGGCTCGTTCGGCGCAGGCGGCGGACTCGTGTTAGCTTCTCGGGAGCGCGCGCGAACGCCGCTACGGCCCGAGGACCTCTGATCCATGACACCTCACACGTGCACGGCACACAGCGTGCCATGAAGTCTCGACTACAGTACTGAGGATAACGCCAATGCTGCAGGCCGCGAAACCAGTCACCGCGGGTGCCCCCGACAGTGCGGGCGGCCAGACTAGCCTGCTCACCGACTTCGACCTTTACCTTTTCAACGAAGGCACCCACGTTCGCATGCACCAGAAGCTCGGCGCGCACGTGGTAACGCGGTCCGGCCAACCGGGCGTGGCATTCGCGGTCTGGGCGCCCAATGCCGATGCAGTCAGTGTGATCGGGGACTTCAATGGCTGGGACGTCCAAACGACGCCGCTCACTCAGCGGGCCACGTCCGGCATCTGGGAAGGCTTCGTAGCGGGCATCGGCCAGGGCACCCTCTACAAGTACAGCATCAGGCCGCGTTTCTCCAGTCAGCGGATCGACAAAGCGGATCCATATGGCTACGCGGCTGAGCTTCGACCTCTCACCGCATCGATCGTGTGGTCCCTCGACAACTACACCTGGAACGACCAGGACTGGCGCGACCATCGATCCGAACGGCAAGCCCTTCAGGCTCCCATCAGTATCTACGAAGTCCACCTCGGGTCGTGGAAGCGCGCTCCTGAGACGCAGGCGTTTCTGTCGTATCGCGACCTGGCCAAGCAGCTCGCGGACTACTGCCTGGCGATGGGCTACACCCACGTCCAGCTCATGCCCATTACCGAGCATCCCTTCGATCCGTCGTGGGGCTACCAGACGGTCGGGTACTACGCGCCCAGCAGGCGCTTCGGTACGCCTGATGATTTCAAGGCGTTCGTGGACATCCTCCACCAGGCCCGTGTGGGTGTCCTGCTGGATTGGGTCCCGGCCCATTTTCCGCGCGATGCCCACGGGCTGGCGAGCTTCGACGGCACCGCGCTGTACGAGCACGCCGACGCCCGTCAGGGCGAGCATCCCGACTGGGGCACCAAGATTTTCAACTACGGTCGCAACGAAGTGCGTACGTTCCTCATTTCGAATGCGGTCTTCTGGATCGAGGAGTACCACATCGATGGCCTGCGGGTGGACGCGGTGGCTTCCATGCTGTATCTGGATTACTCGCGCGAGGAAGGCCAGTGGATACCCAACCGTTACGGCGGCCGCGAGAATCTCGACGCGATCTCATTCCTGCAGCGCATGAACGAAGTTGTGCATACCGAGTCGCCGGGTGTGCTGACGATCGCCGAAGAGTCGACTGACTATTCGCAGGTCACCCGGCCACCGTACATGGGTGGGCTGGGTTTCAGCCTGAAGTGGAACATGGGCTGGATGCACGACACGCTAGCGTACGTCTCGCAAGAGCCGATCCACCGCCGCTGGCACCACAACGAAATGACCTTCAGCTTGCTGTATGCCTATTCAGAGAACTTCGTGCTGCCACTTTCGCATGACGAGGTCGTCCACGGAAAATGCAGCCTGCTCAACAAGATCCCGGGTGACGCCTGGCAGCAGTTCGCCACCCTCCGACTGCTGTACGCCTACATGTTCGGCCACCCCGGCAAAAAGCTCCTGTTCCAGGGTCTCGATTTCGGTCAGGGCGACGAATGGAGCGAGTCGCGCAGCATCGATTGGCACCTGCTCCAGTACCCGTTCCAGAGTGGCCTGCAGCGCTGCGTGGCCGACTTGCATCGGGTGTACCGGGCTCACCCGGCGCTGTACGAGGTCGATTTCGATTGGCGTGGCTTCGACTGGCTCGAGTCGCACGACAACGAGAACAGCGTGTTCGCGTTCTTGCGGCGCGCGCTGGCCCCCAGCGACATGCTGGCCGTGGTGTGTAACTTCACCCCGGTCCCTCGATACGACTATCGCGTGGGGGTGCCCAGCGGAGGTGCGTGGCGAGAAGTGCTGAACACGGACTCCAGCGTGTATGCGGGTGGCAACATCGGCAACGCCGGCAGGGTCTGGGCGCTGGATGAGCCCTGGGCGGGACAGCCGCACAGCCTGAGCCTGACCCTGCCGCCTCTGGCCGCCCTGTATTTGCGGCCAGATAGCTAGGCAGCAGCTTCAAAGGCCAGGCTTCAACACACCAGCCGATCGGGGCGGCCCGGCGGCATCGGGTCGAGCGGGCAGGCACACGCTCACGACCAGCCCATCCACGTCACGGCCGGGCTAACCTTGCCGTCAGAAGCCCAACGCGCGCACGGCGTCGATGGTGTCGGCCTCGTCCGGCCGCTTGTCTGGGCGGTAGCGGATGACGCGCGCAAACCTCAGCGTCACTTCGCCCGGGTACCTTGGGCTGCGTTGAACGGCGTCAAAGGCGATCTCGACCACCAGCTCCGGTCGCACGTAGACCGTCCAGCTATCGCGCCGGCTTTCGAGCTCCAGCAAGCGCTGGGTCTGCCAGGCCAGCATCGCGTCGGTCAGGCCTTTGAAGGTCTTGCCCAGCATCACGAACGTACCGTCGGCCGGGTCGCGCGCGCCCAGGTGGAGGTTGGACAGCCAGCCCTTGCGGCGCCCGTGTCCCCACTCAACCGCCAAAATCACCAGGTCCAGGGTGAGCACCGGTTTGACTTTGATCCAGCCCGCCCCCCGCCGACCGGCCGCGTAAGGCGCATCCAGGGCTTTGACCACGACGCCCTCGTGGCCCCGCGCGAGCGTCTCCCGCAAGAGGGCCTCGGCTTCACCCACGTCGGCGGTGACGATGCGGGGGGCGCGCCAGCGCTCGGGGACCGCCGCCGCCAGGATAGCCTGCCGCTCGGCGGCCGGCCTGTCGACCAGGTCCTCGCCGTCGATATGCAGCACGTCAAAGACAAACGGGCTGAGCGGCAGTGTTTGTCGCAGGCGCTCGACGTCGGTTCGACTCCCGAGCCGACTGGCGCTGACCTGAAATGGGTGCGGCCGTCCGTCGGCGCGCAACGTGAGGGCCTCGCCGTCGAGCACCAGGCAGCGCACCGGCAGCCCGCTGGCCATTTCGACAAGCTCGGGGACGCGGCTGGTGATGTCGTCCAGGCTGCGCGAAAAGACACGCACGTCCGTGCCGAGGACGTGAATCTGTACTCGCGCGCCATCGAGCTTCCATTCGACCGCCGCGGGCGACGTCCGCTCCAGCGCGTCCGCCACATTTGGGGCTGACTGGGCCAGCATGGGCTGGAGCGGCTGACCAACCTGGAGGCGGAACGCGCCCAAGCCAGCTGGACCGTCGCGAAACCCAGCCTCAGCCACGGCGCTCAGATCACCCCGCAGCATCACCGCCCGGCGAACGTCGGCCAGACCGACCCCCAGCGCGCGAGCAAGCGCGTCCTGCATCACGCCTTCGAGCGCGCCCTGGCGCAGCTCTCCCAGGACCAGCCGTCGCAGAAACTGCTGCTCGTCGGCTGTGGCGCTCCCAAACAGGCTGGCCAGCTGGCGGCGGCGTTCGGCCTGCGAGTCGCGCCCGACGAGTTGCCCAACAGCTTCCAGGGCGGTGTCGACCTGCATCAGGCTCAGCGAGGCTTCCGTGGCTGGGACGGCCACATCCTGGATCGAAGCGTAACCCACGCCGATCTGGCGCTGCCGCAACCGGCCAGACAGGAAAGCTACTCCAATGGCCGCCTCCGCCGGCGCCAGCCTCCGCAACAGCGCAGCCAATCGCTCAACCTTCTCCCCCCGCCCCGCCGTGGCCCCAACCCCCAGCGAAGTCTCAACAATCTCCTTCAACAGCATCAGAACAAGGATTAACGATAGGAGAAGGCAATCATGCAGTCGTGGGCACGGTAGGAATTCGTAACGAGATTATTCATTGAGTCGTGGGCTGCGGCACGGTAGGAATTCGTAACGAGATTATTCATTGAGTCGTGGGCTGCGGCCCCCTCCCAGGGCTT
>JBPCIO010000330.1:0-15472 GCA_051006215.1 Chloroflexota bacterium | reverse complement strand
CCAGGGGCTGGTCGACAGCCTCACCTGCTGCTGAACCGCCAGCCAACCGAGGTGTCTCCATCGTGACCACGTCTACTTCTACAACCAACGCCACACCCTCAAACACCACGAGTTTGCCTGTCGCCGTTATCGGTGCGGGACCCGTCGGTCTAGCCGCCGCCGCGCACCTGCTCGCCCGCGGCGAGACACCGCTCGTACTTGAGGCGGGCCCCGCTGTCGGCGCCTCAATTCGCCAATGGGGCCATGTGCGCTTCTTCTCGCCCTGGAAATACACCGTCGACTCCGCCTCAGTAGCTCTGCTCGAGCCGACCGGCTGGACCGTACCCGATCCCGAGCTCGCACCGACCGGCGCCGACATCGTGGAGCGCTATCTGGAGCCACTAGCGGCGCTGCCGCAGATGGCCCCGCACATTCGTCTCGGTGCTCGTGTCACGGCCATCGCTCGGCGCGGACACGACAAGATGAAAACGGAGGGTCGACAGGCGGCACCGTTTGTCGTACGCGTCCAGTGCGCCGGTGGCGGTGAAGAACAGGTCATCGCCAAAGCCGTGATCGATGCCTCAGGCACCTGGAGCCTGCCCAATCCGCTCGGATCCGACGGACTGCCAGCGCTGCGTGAGGCCGGCGCGGGCTCGCAGATCTTCTATGGCATTCCGGATGTCCTCGGACACGATCGCGCTCGTTACTCTGGAAAACGCGTGGCGGTGGTCGGCAGTGGCCACTCGGCGTTCAACGCTTTGCTCGAGCTAGCCACCCTCGCCGATCAGGTGGCGGGCACCGAAATCACCTGGGCGGTACGCCGCAAGCAAGTCGGCCAGCTCTTCGGCGGCGAGCAGAACGACTCTCTCCCCGAGCGCGGCCGCCTGGGCTCGCGCACTCGCGCGCTCGTCGAGAGTGGTGCGGTCCGCTACACGTCTCTGCGCATCGCCGAGGTTCGCCGCTCCGCCGACGGGCTGGTGTTGATGGGCGAGGATGGCGAGATGCTTGGACCGATGGACGAGATCGTCTGCGCGACCGGCTTCCGGCCTGACCTCTCGATCACGCGCGAGCTGCGCCTGGACCTGGATGCAGCGGTCGAGGCACCCTCGGCCCTGGCGCCGCTGATCGATCCCAACATCCACTCTTGCGGGTCGGTCCCGCCGCACGGAGCGGAGCAGCTCAAACATCCGGAGTCCGACTTCTACACCGTCGGCATGAAAAGCTACGGCCGAGCCCCAACTTTCCTTCTGCTGACTGGCTACGAACAGGTACGCTCCGTCGTCGCCGCCATCGCTGGCGACTGGGAGTCCGCGCGCGATGTGGAGTTGGTGTTACCCGAGACCGGCGTCTGCAGCACCAGCGTTGGCGAAGGATCGTCTTGCTGCACGCCTGAGCTCCAGGTCATCTCCCTGGACGTCCGCGCCAGCAACAGCCTGCCGGTGCTCCAGCCGGTCGGTGCTGCGGTTACGGTCCAGCCATCCTGTTGCGGATCCACGCAACCCTGCTGCGGGTAAGGCTCCCAATGGCTCCAGTGCAGACCGTACCCCGTCTGGGCGGCCTGTACTACGGCTGGCTGCTGGTCGGCACGCTCGGCATCACCGAGACCATCTCCTGGGGTGTCCTCTACTACGCGTTCAGCGTCTTCCTGACGCCGATGCAAGTCGACCTGGGCTGGTCTCGAGGGGCGATCACGGGCGCCTTCTCCCTGGCATTGGTGATCTCGGGTGTCACCGCGATCCCCGTCGGGCGCTGGCTTGACCGCCGCGGTCCGCGACTACTCATGACCGCCGGGGCGTGCGTCGGTTCGCTGCTGGTGCTGGCCTGGTCTCGAACGAGTGATTTGGCTGCGTTCTATGTGCTGTGGGCTGCGATCGGGTTCGTGATGGCCACGGTGCTGTACGAGCCGGCGTTCGCCGTGGTCGCGGTTTGGTTCGAACATAAGCGCACACGTGCGCTCACCGCGGTCACACTCGTCGCTGGTTTTTCGAGCACCGTCTTCCTGCCGCTCGCTGCCTGGCTGGCCCAGGCGCATGGCTGGCGGACTGCGCTTGTTTCGCTCGCGGCGATTCTGGCCGTCGGCACGATTCCCGCCCACGCCCTCTTGCTCCGAAGGCGGCCCGAGGACGTGGGTCTGCATCCTGATGGAGCTGCGTCGGGCCGTACCCAGGCGGACCACGCCCAGCGCAAGGACGTTCCGCTTGGGGCAGCACTGCGCGACCCGACCTTCCGCTGGCTCGTGCTGGCGTTCGGTCTCAGCATGGCTGTCGCGTTCGGCGTCCAGGTGCATCTTGTCCCGATCCTGCTCGAACGCGGCTACGAGCCCACCTTCGCTGCAGTACTCGCCGGCTTGGTCGGGGCAATGCAGGTTCTCGGCCGCATCTTGATGATGCCGCTTGTAGGACGCGTACGGCTGCACTCCATGTCAGCGGTCGTGCTGGCCCTCCAACCCCTTGCGCTGGTGGTGCTGATTGTCGTGCCGGGCGCCGCGGGCGTGGTGATCTTCGTGGCCTTGTTTGGGGCTGCCAAGGGCTGCATGACACTGGTGCGACCCGCTTTTGTGGCCGAGCTGTACGGCCGGGCCCACTACGCGAGTATCGCCGGCGTGCTTGCCTTTGCGGCCACCCTGGCGCAGGCCGTGGCTCCCGTCGGCGCCGGCGCCGCTTTCGACGCTATCGGCAGGTACGATCCGATCCTGTGGGGCTTCGTAGGTGCTTCCGCGTTGGCGGCGATAGCTTTGCTGCCGGCGCGTGGCCGATCAGCCGAGCTGCTTACGGCTCGTGTTGGCCAGTCTGTTGCAGCGGACCGTCGATGGTAGTCCGTCCGGTGGACGTCAGCAGCAAGGTGACGTGATCAGCACCCTCCTGTTGGCGTGGGAGCTCGGCTGCTTGGCCGATGACGCCCAGGTGGCCACCAGGAACTGTGGTGGGAGCGGCCGATGACGTGGCGGCCCCGCGCAACCGCAACGCATTTCGTTGTTCGCGCTGCTTGCGCCACCCGTAGGGGGTCACACCCTCGGGCTTGTAGACATTGAGTACCGCAATTACGAGCAACACCAGCAGGCCGGCCGCGGGGTGGAAGAGATCGCCTCCAAGCGCTCGGAGATCGGCTCCGTCAGCACTTCGCGCGAGCCTTGCCATGCCACTCACGCTCGGCATGTGCACTAGCAGCACGACAGTGCACAGGGTGGTCAGCGCGAGCGAGATGAGCACCCAGTAGTGTCGGAACACGCCCCAGTGGGTGCCCAACGCGATGACCACACCGGTCAACAGCGCGGCCACCGCTAGCGGCACGATTACCCACCAGCCCGTCACCTCCATGCCTATCCATGCGCCACGCACCGTCTGCTCATCCGGGCTGGTCACGGCCGCGATGCCGAGCGCCAGGTACGCAACGACCGCACCGATCCACCCGACCGAGCACGTGAGATGCACGGTGAGCGCGAACTTGCGGACGCCGGGCGTCATGATCACGGTGTTTGCATGCCGG
Organism: Chloroflexota bacterium; assembly: GCA_051006215.1. Classification (GTDB taxonomy): domain Bacteria; phylum Chloroflexota; class UBA6077; order UBA6077; family CF-72; genus CF-72. The sequence continues at coordinate 12,007 of JBPCIO010000330.1, read as the reverse complement.
GCTCTGCCCGGCCGAAGGGCAGTGTGTGCGTCGGCACGTGGCCTGTGAGGTGCAGTCCGACAAACAGCAGGACCAGGACGATGGCGATGATCCCCAGCAACGTTACCCAGCGTGGCGTACTGGGCGGTGATGCCCGGTTTGGCTCGATGCCGGCAGCGTCCAGGTCCGACAGCGGGCTAACCCCGAGCACGTCGTCGGTGGCTCGGGCGGCCCTCGCGCGTGATGACGCTTGCAAAGGTTCAAAAGGCGTGGTCATGTTTTATCGACCCTACACGGATGCGGACGGCTCAGGCAGTGTGCGCCGTCATCGCCTCGCGTGACACCTGTCACGACTTTAGGCACAAGGGTTTTTCCAAAGGGACGCCCCTGCCTACAGTGAACGCGACATGCCACCGAAGATGAGCTGGTTCCCACCGGTAGTCAGGGTGGCGATAGCGCCAGTGCTCGTCGGGGCTCTGGCCCTTCTGGTCGAGTCGCGCGGGTCGGTGAGCGATCTGGCCGCGGCGGCGGGGCTGCTTCTGCTCAGCGCGATCCACGTGCTCTTCTGGTGGCGGCCCTGGCCGAGCCGGCAACGGCGCGCGATCGCCGCTGTGGCGGCCATGGTTCTGATCAACTTCGTCCTGCTGAACCTGCTCCTCCTGCCACAGCCGCTAGTGTGGCTGTATCCCGCCCTGATCGCAGGTGCCGGCCTCCGCGCGCCCTTTGCCGCTATAGGGGTCGGTTTGACAGCCCTGGCCGCTGCCGCGCCGCTGGCCCTGGAGGGAAGACTCATCCACCCAATCGGCCCAGTCAACCCGGCTGAGACACTCGGACCGAGCCACTCTATCCTCCTGTCGATCGTCCTTGCTGGTCTCGGCATGGTCGCCGTGCGCCAGCTCATCGCGCTCAACGTCGAGCTTCACGCCACCAGAGCCGAACTGGCTGAGCTGGCCGTGGCCGGCGAGCGAGAACGACTCGCGCGCGAATTGCACGACCTGCTTGGCCGGACCCTGTCGCTCATCGCCGTAAAAGCCGAGCTGGCCAGCCGCCTGAGTGCCAGGGGTGACCCGTCCGCCGATGTTGAACTGGCGGACGTACAACGGCTTGCGCGGCAGGCAGTACGTGACGTCCGCCAGGCGGTCGCTGGGGACCGTACACCGAGCGTCGGCGGTGAGCTCGCGGCGGCCGCTGCGTCGCTCCGGACCGCCGGCATCGAGCTCAGCGTCGCCAACAACGCAACGAGCATCGATCCGGCGCATGAGAGCACCATTGCCCTGGCGCTCCGCGAGGCAGTGACGAACGTGCTCAAGCACAGCGGCGCGAGCATCTGTCGCATCACGCTCGATGCCACTGACGGTTCGATGGTGCTCGATGTCGAGGACGATGGGCGCGGTCCGAGCGGCTGGGGTCGAGGCACCGGTCTGGCCGCACTGCGCGACCGCATCCACTCCCTGGGTGGCACCCTCGAGATTGGACCAATCGCGGGGGGCGGATTCAGACTCCGAGTGCGGCTCGGCGCCGCGGTGCTTCCACGCCAGCGCGAGCTTGCGGGGTGATCCGCGTGCTGCTGGCCGAAGACCAGCTCATGTTCCGGACCGCCGTGCGGCGGTTGTTGGAGCTCGAAAGCGACATCGAGGTGGTTGCGGAGGTGGCGCGCGGAGACGAGCTGGTTCCCGCGGCGCTGGCGGCGCGACCCGACGTGGCAGTCGTCGACATGGAGATGCCAGGCCTGGACGGCATCAGCGCGGCGTCGGAGCTGCGACACACCCTGCCAGGTTGCCGGACGTTGATCCTGACCATGTACGGGCGCCCTGGGTACGTGCAGCGCGCGATGGACGGCGGCGTCTTCGGCTTCGTGCTGAAGGATGCGCCGGTTGAGGTGCTCGCCGTGGCGATCCGTCGCTGCGCGGCGGGCGAGGAGGTGATCGACCCGATGCTCGCGGCGCGGGCGCTCAGGGCGGCGTCGTGTCCGCTCTCGAACAGAGAGCGCGAGATCCTCGCCGCGTGCGCCCAGGGCCTATCCCCCGCGGAGTTGGCGACGAGCTTGTGGCTATCCGAGGGCACCATCCGCAACCGCGTGTCGGAGATCCTCGGCAAGCTCGGCGTGCGTAACCGAGCCGAGGCCGTGCAGCTCGCGCGCGACAACGGCTGGCTGTGAGCTACATGGTGGTACATGACAGCCCCGTTGACTTCGCCCGCGGCCACCAGGCCGCTCGGTTACTCCCCTTCGCGACACTGCGACAAACGTACAACGTCTGGGCGCACAGATCCGACCGTGAATGGAGTACGTGAGGCGTCATATCAGCCATTGAGCCTGGCAAGAGCACGGCGCGGGTAACATCCGCGGCGGTGTCAAGCCGGTTGCACCAGGCGGCGGCGAGGACGGAGCAAGACACGCCTGGCCCTGTCGTTGGCCGGGCGATTCGAGCGAAACGCCGACCGCTTTGGCGGAGAGTGCCGAGAATCTGAACAGTGCCGGAAACAGACGCCCAGTCGAGCTCGCTGATACCGATCGAGCCGGCCAATCTGGCGCGTGCCCAGGCCGCGACGCCGGATGAAGCGGTCCTGTCCGGGGTGATAGCTATCTTCCGAGCCCTCGCCGATCCAACACGGACACGAATCCTGTATGGCCTGGCGAGTGGGCCGATGTGCGTTCGGGATCTGGCCATCCTGGTGGGAGTCAGCGAGTCAGCTATCTCGCACCAGATGCGGTTCCTGCGCGAGCAGCATCTCGTTCGGCCGCGCCGTCGCGGGAATGTGATCGCGTACGCGCTCGACGATCACCACCTGTCGGCGCTGTTTCGCGAGGCGGAATACCACGTCGACCACGTGCGGCAGGGCATCGCCGACCATCCCTACACATAGACAGCTGGGCTGACATACTATCTAACTGAGCCAACGCTCAAGTAGATAAGCAGTCACACCCAGCTGTGAGCACGACAGTCGATCAACCTGGCGGTCCCGGCGCACCTGCGCTTCACCATGACGAGGCGCGCGAGCGAGAGCATCGCGCGGCGGCCAATCGCGCGATTGCCGTTTCGGCCGTGGGTCTGGCGCTGACAGGAGCCATCGAGTTGGCGATCGCCCTGTTCACCGGCTCGGTGGCTTTGCTCGGCGACGCGCTGCACAACCTTTCGGACCTCTCCACTTCGCTTGTCGTGTTCATGGGTTTCTGGATCTCCAAGCGAAACCCTCAGAGACGCACCCGTACGGCTACGAGCGGGCCGAAGACATGGCAGGTCTCGGAATCGCTCTGGTCATTTTCGCCAGTGCGGCCTTCGCGACGTACGAAAGCTACCTGAAGCTCATCTCGGACCGGGGCACCACGAACCTGTACGTCGGGATGGCTGCCGCCGTCATAGGCATGGCTGGCAATCTGGCCGTCTCGCGCTACAAGAAGCACGTCGCACGCCAGATCCATTCGATGACGACGGAAGCGGAAGCTAACCACTCCTGGCTGGACACGATCTCTTCCCTCGGGGCACTGGTTGGCCTCGTTGGGGTGGCGCTTGGCTACCCCTGGGCAGACCCGGTTGCTGGCTTCGCTGTGACACTGTTCATCCTGCATGTCGGCTGGGAGGTCACGAGTGAGATCGTGCACCACCTGATGGATGGAGTCGAGCCCGAACACCTCGAGGTCGCTGGAGACGCCGCTTCGAAAGTCCATGGCGTACGTGATGTCGCGGTACGCGGCCGCTGGATGGGGCGCTCCCTCACACTAGAAGTGGAAGGCCGACTGGCAGGTAACACCCCGCTGGCACGTGCCGACGAAATTGGTAACGAGGTCGAAGCCGCTGTTCGTGACAAGGTTGAGGAAGCACGGCACATCACGTGGATCCCGCGTGGGGATGCTCGTAGCGGCGGCGAATTGTGCCCGCACCATCCGTGGTGCCGCCGCGTACCGTTCGCCCGTCTTGCGAATACGAGCGCGCACCCGCTGCTTGAATGCCGCGTCCCTGGTCATGCTACCTGTCTCCGCACTAGCCGCCTGGCCGCATCCCCAGCGATGCCGCCACGCGGTGGGCGACAGGTCCGTCTGGCATCCCGAGGTTGGTCCCCCTTTGCCTCCCGTCGACCTCGCTGGGAGAGGTCACGGAGGTGTGGCGCGAGATAAGCCGCCGGCACACAGGATAGCAGCCAGTCGGGGCGACGTCAGCCGAGTGATGTGGGCCCATCCGCATCTGACCAGGAACGAACGTTTCTGCCACACCCAGCTGACGGCGCCGCTGACCGCCTGACAGAACGTGGTTTCACACGTGAATCTGACAAATCACGTGAGGTCCGGACGGCCAGAGCTCGTATGGTCGGAGATGCGCCGGCATCGGTAATAGCGGTTCAATCTTGCTGAAGGCGTCTTCGGTCAGATTTGTGCAGCCGGTCCAATTGAGTGCGTAGTGACCGCGTCGTAGACTCGGCCAGCACATGACGTCGATCGAGCGCGCGGCCTACCCGCGGCCGAAGCGCCGCCCGTCCACGCAGGAGCTCGCCGACGTTTACACACCCACGGTCTAGGACCTGGCCTTCATCCGCGCCACCGCCCGCGGACCCGCATCCACCTTGACGCTCGCCGTGCTGCTCAAGGTGTTCCAGCGTCTCGGCCACCTGCCGCGTCTGCAAGACGTGCCGTTCGCCGTCGTCACCCACGTACGGTCAAGCCTACGGCTGCCGTCGGATACGGCGCTCGACGTCACCCCGCGCACGCTGTATCGGCACCACGAGCAGATCCGCACCCATCTTCAGGTCAAGACCTGGGGTCGAATTACCAGCCACGGCCGCGGGATTCGTTAACCACCTCCAGGAAGTCTGGCGAACCATGGAGCGTCGGCTCACGATTCGGCCCGCCTCGGCTGCACCGCTTGAGGAGACGTCAGGTGCGTCATGGGCGTCCGCCACGAGGCGATGTAGGCACCTCACGGCGCAGCAAGAGAGCATTGGACACGACGGTGATGCTCGAGGCAGACATCGCCAGCGCACCGAACTCGGGCCGCAGGACGAGCCCGAGGCTCGGGTACAGCGCACCGGCGGCCACGGGGATTGCGACCACGTTGTAGATTGCGGCGCAGAGGAGATTCTGCTTCATTTTGCGAACCGTGGCCTTCGAGATGCGAATGGCGGCCAATACATCGGCTGGGTCACTTTTCATCAGCACGACGTCACCCGTCTCGACGGCGACGTCGGTGCCGGCGCCGATGGCGATGCCAAGGTCGGCCTGAGCCAAGGCCGGGGCGTCGTTCACGCCGTCGCCGACCATCGCCGTGAATTTTCCTTCGGCCTGAAGCTGTTTGATGCCGTCGGCCTTGTCCTGGGGCAGCACCTCGGCGAACACGCGCTCGATCCCAACCTGTTTGGCGACCGCGTCCGCCGTCCGACGGTTGTCGCCGGTCATCATCACTGGCTCAATCCCGAGCGCCTTGAGCGCGGCGATCGTAGCAGCCGCGGTCGGCCGCACGGTGTCGGCCGCCGCGACGAGCCCGGCGGGCCGGCCATCCACCGCCACGAAGATCAGGGTTTTGCCCTCGCCGAGGAACCGTTCGGAGGCCTGCACGAGTTCGCCCAGCGGAACATTGAACCGCGTCAGTAGCCGCTCGGCGCCCACAAGGACAACCCGGCCGCCTACTGTAGCCCGGACGCCGTGGCCTGGGATGTTCTCGAAATCGTCGACGGTCAGGTCGTTGGTAAGTCCGCGTCGTCCGAGCTCCTGCAATACGGCATCCGCCAGTGGGTGGCCGCTGCGCGCCTCGGCGGCCCCAGCCAGCCGCAAGACCTCGTCCTCCCCCAGTCCAACCGCCACGATCTCCGTCACGCGGGGCTTGCCCTCGGTGAGCGTGCCCGTCTTGTCGAAGACGATGGCCTGGATGCGCGAGGCGACCTCCAGCGACCGTGCCTCCTTGAAAAGAACCCCGCGCTTGGCCGCCAGGTCCGTGGCCACCATGACCGCCGTCGGCGTCGCCAGACCAAGCGCGTCCGGGCAGGCAACGACGATCGCGGTGACCGCGAACGTGAGCGCGAGCAGCAGTGGCTGGCGCGCGATCAAAAGCCAGAACAGGAACGTGAGTACGCCAGAACCAACGGCGATCAACGTCAGATACTGTGCCGCGGTGTCGGCGATTCGCTGGGCAGGGGCCTTACTGTTCTGAGCGGTCTCCACCAGACGGACGATCTGCGCCAGAGCAGTGTCGGCGCCGACCTTGGTCCCACGGAAACGAAGCGAGCCGGCCTGGTTGATCGCGCCGGCAATGACGTGCTCGCCGGGGCCCTTTTCGACCGGAACGCTCTCGCCAGTGATCATGCTTTCGTCGATCGTGGAATGGCCGTCAAGCACCTCGCCGTCCACCGGCACCTTGTCGCCAGGTTTGAGCACGACGACGTCGCCCACGTCCACTTCGGCCGCCGGCACTTCAACCTGGACACCCTCGCGCTCAACAGTGGCGCGTTGCGGTGTCAGGTCGAGCAGTTTTCGCACCGAGTCAGACGATCCGCGGCGCGCCTTCATCTCCATCCAGTGGCCGAACAGAAGGAACACGGCCAACATGACCGCGGCCTCGTAAAACGTGTCCTGGCCCGGGGCGAACAGGGTGAGGCCTAGACTGAAGAAGTACGACGTCAGGATGCCGAGGCTGACCAGCACGCTCATATTCAGCACACGGCTCTTGAGCGCGTAGAACGCCCCGAGATGAAACACGCTGCTGGTCCACAGCGCCACGGGGGTGGCGAAGACCAGCATGACCCAGTCCATGGGGACGCCGAAGGGAGTTGGGAGTTTGCGCCCGCCGAGCACCAGCATGCCGAGCCCTGAATACGCGATCACCGGGATGGCCAGCACCAGGCTGATCCAGAAGCGCTGCCGCATGTCGGCTTCCATCGCCGCCGCCATGCGCGGGTCCGACATGTCGTGCCCACCTTGGGCTGAGCCCGCCTGCTCGGCGTGCGCCATCGAACGTGCTTCTGGAGCGTCAGTACCGCGAGACAGGTCGGCGGTGTGGCCGTGAGCGTGCGAAGAAACAACGGCGTCCGGCATCGGCACTGGGCAGCGGCCGCCGCAGCACTCGCAGATCAGCTCAGCCAGCTCAGCGGCGGAAACGGCGCCCTCGCGGACCTGGACATGCGCCACCCCATGCGGGGCATTGACGTGCACGCCGAGCACATGCGGCTGGCCGCGCAGTCGTTCCTCGACCCTGGCCACGCAGCCTGCGCACGCGAGGCGCCCGGTGGGCACGGCAAGCGTCATACAGCTGTCGGCATCGTCAGGTGGCCGAGCAAGCTGGGCAGCGGGTTCGTGCGAGTGGGTAGTCATGATTGCGGATTGCGCCGAGGAGTCAGACCACCAGGTAGGCAGAAGGGTCCGGCGAGGAAGAGCTTCCGGCAAGCGGGTGCGCAAAAGACCATCGTGCGGCCGCCGTACTCCGCCGAGTGTCGTGCCGTCGCAGGATCCACGTCCATCAGACAAACAGGATCCAGCCGGTCCAGGTCGTCTGGATCCCCTCCGTGATCTTCACCGAGCGGAAACCACGCGCCGTCTGGCGGGGCGAGATAGCGTTCGTAGACGTGGTCGCGCAGTTCTTCCGGAGAGAGCAGCACCGCGCCGGCGGCGAGTGTTGCCCGGGCGTACTCGAACACGAGCGGCACCAGCCTCGGGTCGTTCAGGTCCTTGAGCCATATCGAACGACCGTGGACCTGGAGCAGGGCGTTGTTGCCGGCTGCGCACGGTCCCAGGCAGCCAGTAAAGGTCAGGTGGAGGCGGTTGCGGATCTTGCGGCGCTCCCATTCCTCACCCCAGAGGAGACAGGGTCAAAGCCACACGGCCCTTGTTTTCCCACCCGCAGCGGCAGCTCCCGTGCTGCCTGGTGCACACGAAGAGCTGACCCTGAAGCTGGACAATTCGGAAGTCCTCTCCACGCGCCTGCACGCCAACAGTCGAGAGTTTCGGCTTGCGATCCCCTCGGGACGCATCTTCCGGTGGATCACACGTGGGACAGCCTCGGTGGTCAGGGCTGTCGGGGTGAGGGACCAGTCCAGGCCTTGTCTGCGGATCAGTCACATGTGGGCCTCGTAGCCGGGTCCAGATACTTCTGGGGGTCCAGCTCAAACGCCTTCTTACAGCCAGGCGCGCAGAAGTAGTACGTCTGTCTGTCGTGCTGCGCGGTGTACTTGCCCGTGGCCTCGTCGACGTCCATGCCGCAGACGGGATCTTTCACCATGGTCATAGTGCTCCTCGATCCAGGCCGGTTCAGGCGACCGACTCGACGGGGTAGTCCTCCTCCAGGAGGACGTCCTTCATCTTGTCGACGCTGACCAGGTCGGCGTCGTATTCCACCCGTACCTGCCGGGTCGGGATGTCTACCTGCACGCTGCGCACACCCTCGACCGGCGTAAGCGCGTTGGTGATCGTGCGCTCGCAGTGCTCGCAGGAAATGTCCGGGACATTCAAAACGCTGGTAGCCATGGGTATTTTCAGAGACCTCTCATCTCAGTGGTTGTTCAGGCGGGGGTGACGGTGATCGTGCCGCGCATGCCCGCGGGGTAGTGGCCCGACACGTGGCAGCCGTACTCGAGCGCGCCGGGTTGATCGAAGGTGTAGACGAAACGAGTGGTTGTGCCGGCCGGCACGTCGACAGCGTTGGGCTCAGCGTGCATGGGCGCGCCGCTAGCCATTTCTACTTCGTGGGCTCGCTGCTCGGCGGGTGTGCCAACAAAGAATTCGTGGGCTACGGCACCAGGGTTGCTGATCTCGAAGGCGATCGTCTCGCCTGCGCGCACCGTCAGCACATCGGGGCTGAAGCGGAGCGTGTCCGTGGTGCTGACCTGGATCGTGCGGTTCACCGGACCGGTCTCGGCCGCCTGGGCGACCATAGACATGTCTGACCGGCCGGTGCTCATCTGGCTGCGGGCGAAGGTGAGCGCCGCGGCGCCGATCGCCAGTGCCACGAGGGCGATGCCGACCAGATAGACATATTCGCTGACGCGCTCACGCAGCGGGGGATGCAGGATGGCAGCTGCGCTCGACGGCCGGGTAAAACGACGCAGGCGCAGGGCGTTGGTGACCACGCTCACGCTGCTCATGGCCATCGCGGCGGCGGCCAGCAGCGGGTTCAGCAGCACCCCGAACACGGGGAACAGCAGACCCATTGCCACCGGGATGAGCACGATGTTGTAGGCGAACGCCCAGAACAAGCCCTGCTTGATAACGCCCACCGTCTTACGCGAAAGCGCAATCGCGGTGACGATGCTTCTCAGGTCGGCACCGATCAAGGTGATGTCTGAGGCGGCCATGGCCACGTCGGTGCCCGTGCCAATGGCAATCCCCAGGTCAGCCTGGGCCAGCGCTGGCGCGTCGTTGATGCCGTCGCCGACCATCGCCACGACATTGCCCTGGGCCTGCAGCTCTTTGACTGTGTCGGACTTCTGCTCGGGCAGCACCTCCGCCAGCACGTGGTCGATGCCCACCTCACGGGCAATCGCCTCGGCAGTGGCGCGATTGTCGCCGGTCAGCATCCACACATCCAGGCCGAGTGCCGCGAGTTGCTCGATCGCTTCACGGGACTCCGGCCGCACGGTGTCGGCTACGGCGATCAGACCAGCCGGTTGGCTATCGACAGCCACGAACATGGGCGTGGCGCCGGTGCGGGCGACCGCATTGGCGCGCTCGGTCAGCCCGTTCAACGCCATCCCGTAGCCCTCGAGCAGCGCTCGATTGCCGAGCAGGACCTCGTGCCCATCTACCCGCGCCTGAATGCCCTGACCGGCGAAGGCCTGGAAGTGCTCCGCCCTGGGCAAATCTAGTCCGAGGTCGTACGCGCGGCCGACGATGGCCTCGCCGAGCGGGTGTTCGGAACCGACTTCGGCGGCGGCAGCGAACCGCAGCAGGTCGTGTTCGCTCAGCCCGTTGCTGGTAAGCACCTGGGTCACGGCCGGCTTGCCGCGGGTTAACGTGCCGGTCTTGTCCAGGACAATGGTGTTCACGCGCCGCGCGCCTTCGAGGGCTTCGCCGCCGCGGATAAGGATGCCGTGCTCGGCCGCCTTGCCCGTACCGACCATGATCGCCGTCGGGGTGGCCAGCCCCAGCGCGCATGGGCAAGCGATGATCAGCACCGCGATGGCTGCCTGGAGCGCCAGTGTCAACCGCGGCTCGGGGCCAAGAATGAGCCAGCCGATAAAGGTGAGTACGGCCAGGATCAGGATGGCCGGCACGAAGAATTCGGAGATACGGTCGGCCAGCCGCTGCATGGGCGCTTTCGACCCCTGCGCGTCTTCCACCAGCCGCACGATCTGCGAGAGCGTGGTATCCCGACCGATCCTGGTGGCGCGAAAGATGAACGAGCCAGTTTTGTTGAGCGTGGCGCCGATGACCTGCTCGCCTGGCCCCTTTTCAATCGGCAGCGATTCGCCGGTGAGCATGCTTTCGTCGAGCGCGCTGCGGCCCTCCGCGATGACGCCATCCACTGGCACCTTCTCACCAGGACGGACCCGTACCAGGTCGCCAACCTCGACCGCGTCGATTGACACATCCTGCTCGACGCCGTCGCGGATGACGCGGGCGGTCTTCGCCTGCAGGCCCATCAGGGCCTTGATCGCCGCGCCGGTCTGCTTTTTGGCCCGCGCTTCAAGCCAGCGGCCGAGCAGGATCAGGGCGATGATGATGACCGACGTCTCGTAGTACAGGTGCGCCGGAAAACCCCAGTGTTGGGCCAGGCGCGGCCAGAGAGTCACGAAGGCGCTGTACGCGTAGGCAACGGTGGTGCCGACGGCGACGAGCGTGTGCATGTTGGTGCCGCCGTGGCGGGCCGCGGCCCACGCTGCCTGATAGATCGGCGCGCCCGCCCAGAACTGGACGGCGGTGGCGACAATCAGCAGCACCGGCGCCAGCACGTCCCTGGGGACGTTCAGCGGCAGGTACATCAGCGCCATCATCACCAGGCCGGCGGCCAAGCTGATGGTCCACTTGCGTTTGAGGTCGTCGATCTCGTGCTGGCGTTCCGGATCGCGAGCGTCCTCGGCCGGTGCGGCTGGCGCCTGGACGAGATCCGGCGGAGCCGCTGCGACAGCAGCTGCCATCTCGGGTAGCTCACCGACGGTGTAACCCGCCCGCTCGATTGCCGCGCGCATCTGGTCCACGGACACCTGGACTGGATCGAAAACCACCTTCGCCTTCTCGGTGGCCAGGTTCACACTGGCGTCCTGGACGCCCTCGACCCGATTGAGGGCTTTTTCAATGCGCCGCACGCAGGATGCGCACGTCATACCGCCGACGGGCAGCAGCACTTCGTCGCTCGTGCGCAGCGGGTCCTGGGGCACCGGCTGAGCCTGAGATTGGGACTGGCTTTCAGGTAGGGGTGGAGAAAAATCGCGCACACCGTAGCCGGCCTTTTCGACGGCCGCCTGTATCTGGCTGGTTGTCGCAATCGCGGAGTCATAGACGACGCTGGCCTTCTCGGTCGCCAGGTTGACGCTCGCCTGCTGGACGCCTTGGACCTTGAGCAGGGCTTTCTCGATGCGGCGGACGCACGAAGCGCACGTCATCCCGGTGACGGGGAAGCTGACTTCGGTGGTCGGGGTGGTGGATGGATCGATCTGAACAGCCATGGGGCTTCCTACTTGCGCGAGAGCTGGAACAACTCGCCCAGCTCGCGGATCATCTCGTCGTCTCGGCCCTCCTTGAAACCCGCCGGCACGCAGGACGCCAGATGGCCTTCGAGGAGCGCCGACTCGAAGGCTTTTAGCGCGCGCTCGACGGCGAAGGACTGCTTGACGATGTCGACGCAGTACTTGTCCTCCTCGACCATCTTGCGAATGCCCTTGAGATGGCCCTCGATGGTCGCCAGGCGGTTCAGGATTTGCTTCTTGTCACTCTGCATCAACGGAACTCCTTAGAACGTGAAGCCCAGACCCACCCCCTCGGGGGAGGGTACATCACGGAAGTATGGGCTACGGCTGCCATCGCGTCAACCCTTCCCCGGGGGGTGGCGTCACGAGATTCTGGCTCGCTCTCGTGTCGAGCCCAGTGGCCCAGCCCCAGCGCGTTGATCAAGTG
>JBPCIO010000329.1:0-7300 GCA_051006215.1 Chloroflexota bacterium | reverse complement strand
TTGTCGAGGCGCTGCCCCGGACGCTTTCCAGCACACGCACGCCAGCGCCGGCCTCAGACAGGCTCACGCTGCCCGGCATGCTGAAGCCTTCTGCATAGCCTCGATAGTCAATCGGGTCGCCGTTCAGGTTGTGCTCGGCTCGAACTCGCCCTTGCAGTCCAGGAAGGTGGCGTGGCCGTTCGCGGTCTGCTCCAGCCAGGGAGCCAGTTGCAGCAGGCTGTGCGTGGACTTGCCCGAGCCCGTCTGGCCTATGGCGATAACCCGTTCGCCAACGCCTACTGCCGGGGCCAGGGATTCCTCTCCGGCGCGGACGTCTATGGCGAGGGACGGCAGGTGTCAATGATCGGCTCATGTGATCCACCCACGATCGGCGGTGTGATCCCCCTCGAAAACGAGTGTGGAGCCGTCGTGGGAATCGACTTCGGAGGGTGGCCAGCGGGCCACCGATCCGAGCCACGTTCGCGCGCCAAAAGTCGAGAGGCTTAGGGTTCGGCGGGCGGCTCAGGCGGACTGTTCAAACGTCTCCTCCTTTCTCCGGCCGCGCTGGCGAAAGCTCTGGCCGGTAATCGCACGGCGGGCGCTGGGACAACGACGGGGTGCCAACTCAACGCTCGCTCGTCTCTCTCTTCGGCCACCTGAGTCCCAAGGTGTCGTGCCACCGCCACTGCCGGCCACGAAGACGGCCATCGACGAGCTGCTTGGCAACTATCGTCACCACCTTATTCATGAGCGTGGCGTCACACCGCTCAAGCCGTGCGCCATGAGCGCACGGCCCGCCGCTTCGTGCCCCAACGTGCGCTCGAAGGCGGCAGCTCGGGGCGTCGATGGGGCTCACCGCAGCGGACATTACCGCCTAACTGCTGGAATGCACGGCGCGGCTCACGGTCGAATCGGCCAAGGGCGAGGCGGCAAACCTCCGAGCTGTTGCAGTTTCTTTACCTCAAAGGGCTGCTCGAACTGGCGACCGCCATGCCGCCAATGGCCGCCTGGCGGAACACCTGGAGAGATCGGCGTCCACGGCAAAGGCCGCCAGTATGATCGATTGCCGCTTCCTGTCGACGTGGGTGAAGCGCTCGTGGCCTATCTCACTGAAGCCCGGCCGCCGGCCGAGTGCCCTCACGTTCTGACCCTGAGTGTCCCCTATCGCGTCATCCACCGCAGCTCAATCATGAACGTCGTCTACCGTGCTTGCGGCCGTGCTGGACTGCCACCCTTTGGCGGCCATCGCCTTCGGCACGCGCTTGCCAAGTGAAATGCTGCGTCGAGGTGGTGACCTCATGGAAATCGGTCAGGTCCTCCGCCACCCTGACCTCTGGTCGACGACGGTTTACGCCAAGGTTGACCGTGGCTCCTTACTCAGCGTCGCCCGGCCCTGGCCAGGAGCCAAGCGATGAGCTGGCAAACTCCGTAGCACGCAGCTTGTTGAGCGCTTCGATCACGGATTTGGCGGTCCGCCCGGTAGGCATCCTGATTGGGCCGAGTTTAATAGCTTGATGGACCTTGTCCTCAGGGTTCTTGGCAGGCATAGCAATCCCTGCAGGGCGCATGAACAGGGCCATTGTGGGCACCGCCACTACGGAATCCGCGCGGATGCGCAAAGATGGATTTCCTGCACCCACAGTGCGATGTGTCTACACGCACCTTCCGAACTCGCCGAGCATTGAAGAGCGTGAGGGTAGCTGAGCGCTTCTTGTACCGGCGGGAACGTGAGCGGCGCACATGCCTGGCATGTCTTCCGCATAGAGGCGTCAGCCGCCGTGGACGCCGACAGCATCAGGCGCTATGCGGGTACGTGCTAGCTGGCCCTTTCGAACTGCAACACAGCCGGCCTCACCTCAGGCAAGAAGTGTGCAACGTGTGCTGCGAGCGCCTCAGGACCTTTGGCGGGCATAGTCACCTGCGCTTGCCCGGCACCGTTTGCAACACGTGATGGAACTAGCAGTAGTGGACGGCGCGTGGCTGACGCCGCGCGAGGTCGTATGGTTGAGGAACGAGTTTCGAAGCCACGAGCTTACGAGCTTTGTGGTCAACAGCGACACTGGAGTGCATGCGCAACGGCGAGTGTCAGCCTGCCCAACGGCCTCGTGTTGAGAGCCCGTGGCCTCCAATCTAAGAAACGCGAATGGCACACTGACGTAGGTTGCCGACCTCCTGACCGAGGCCAACCTGTTGAGATACAAGCCCAGATTGTCCGCGAGGCACCGACGGCACCCATAACATCGGCTTTCGCCCTCTTCGGCTATCGTCGCCGGCCCCCGGCCGCCTTGGGGAGCACGATCAGCGCCGGGGGCTCCGTTACCACATAGGGGATGAACAATAAGCCCTCGCGGAAGGGGAACTTACGCATGCACAATCCTACTCTCGGATCGGCCGCCGAGGTCCGCCGCGAGCTGCGGTTCACCGAGGCGCAGATCGCCTTCGCTCTGTCCGGCCCGCCTCACCGCGGCTACGACCGTAACGTGGAGCTACGACGTCTCCATGCCCGCCTGGCCACGCTGGAGGCCGAGCTTGCCCGCCAGGAGGCCACGCCGGCAGGGTAGGCTCAGCCAACCCTTCGCCCAAAAATCAGAGCTGGAGAAGGCGCTTCGCTAGGATAACCAGCATGAGGCGCAGGATGGCGGTCAGCATTGGTAGTCAGGGGCGCACTATCCGCGAACGGACGTGGTTCCCCCATCCCCCTTTCAAATCGTGCGTGCGATTTTGTCGGGTAGATTCGCCATCACTGGCTTCACACCCACGGATCCCGGCGTGCATGTTTAATGCACCGGGCTCTTAGTGTGGCATCCAGCGGCATTAGTGGTCCAGGCGAGCCTACACACTGACGATGTGATCCCGAACCGCTTCAACGATGGCTTCCGCACGGTTCCTCGCGGGCAGCTTGCGGAGGATGTTGCTGATATTATTACCGACCGTCCGCTCACTGCGACCTGAGCAGCGCGGCAGTCTCATGGTTTCGCTTGCCGATGCGAGAAGCGCGAGCACCTGCGTCTCACGGACGCTAAGAGGGAGTCGTTTCCCGGTGGCGCAACAACCGCGTTCTCCGCGGCGAGCAACCGGCAAACGCTGGTGGCGACGCCGGACGCGAGGTACAGCTTGCCATCTGCCACCTGTCGCACCGCCTCCAGGATCACAGCCGGCTCATCGTCCTTCGCGAAATAGCCTCTCGCTCCGGCTTTCAGTGCTTCGACAACGTCCAGAGCCTCGGCGGAGACGCTCGCCATCACGATTTGCACCTGGGGCAGCTCCATCCTGATCTCACGAATCGCGCACACGCCGCCCATGCCTGGCATGCAGAAATCCATGACCACGACCGCCGGCTTGAGCCGTCGAGCTTGAGCCACGGCCGCTTCGCCGCTGCTCGCTTCGCCGACGACCCGCAACTGCTGATCGTCCTGGAGCAGGTCTCGGACGGCCCGCCGGAAGAGCCAGTGATCATCTACCAGAAGAATCCGGATGAACGGTGATGAACTCATCGTTAGCCACCTAGTTCGATCAGCGTGCGAAACAATATGCATAACCCATGCCATAGTAGGCATTCTTTGCAAGCCTCTTGCAGGCACGGTTCTAGGCGGGTCGAGGTAAGAACCACGGAATTGCGCAATCCACCACCGTGCTCCTCGTGAAGGGCGATGGTCGTGGGCTGTTGCGCCTGAACACCACCGTTCCCATTACTCGGCTGGGACGGGCGGCCTGAGCAACTGATCATAGAGCCATCAGCAACTCGGCCGCCCAGCGAACTGGAAGCTGAGCGCGTGAGGCTCCGGGGCCCGGCGCGATGGCTGGCTGCCGTTGCCAAATTCGTCAAGTGCCTTTGACGGCAGGATCGCGATTCCACGTCGCGCTGGCCTGGGTGCACAGAGACGCCTGGTTCGTGAGGACGTTCAGCCGCGGGGATCCGTGCCCAGGAACTCGGTCCGCCGCAGCGGAGCGGCGCGGGTGGGGCGAGGTGACGCGACCTTCCCCAATCCGGAAGCCGAGCGGATAGGTTCGCCATCGCAAGCATGGCCAGCCACGACTCCAGTGCTGCGTTGATCAAGGCAACGTAGGACGCGGTTCGAACGGCTGCGACCAGCACGGCCAGGCATGACAGCAAGCACTGGCAGCAGGGCCGAGAGCGAAGATGATCCCTAGGATCATTTCGTCGGATGCCGTCAGGTAGTGAGGAGCCAGACAGTGTGCACCTGGGCGATGTACGCCGGGTCCCGATGGCACTTCACGATGAGCGGGCCCCACAGCATACCGAGAAGGCTCCAAGAATGCGGCGAAAAGCAGCCCAACGGCGCACCCAGCCCACCGACTGCAGCTTGGGTCATACGCCTGGAGGAAAATCTGGTCGAAGCAGCGGCAGCGCAGGCTAATCTCGTCTGTTAGCAGGGTAGCGTATTCGTCATTGGCGGGAGTCCTCGATGCAGGTGGTACTTATCGAGGGTACTCCCACCAACACGAAGGGGCCTCTGTTCTTCAGAGACCGCTTTCTCTACCCTCCCTCGGCGGTATGAGGTTGCTCGCTACATGCGCTTGCCGAACGATATCCCCGGGGGCGAGTGCATTGCGTGCTGGATGAGTACCACCGGCAGTTGCGCCAGGACCTCCAAGCTGTCTAGAGCCTGACTCGGCGGGGTGTTGCCGAACCTCCCCGATATCGCGGCCTGGTACGGCACTTGTGCGAGTATCCAGGTTATCGGAGGCACTTGCGATTTGTCTGACCGTATCGTCAAAGAGATCTTCTGGGAACCGGACGCGGGCAGATCGTCGCACACCATTGACGGCTGATTGCCTACAGCCACTGGTGCCGGCGCGCAGGTGGCTGAGATCGTCACCCCGGCCACCTGCGACTCAGCCAAGAGTTGGCCAGAACACCCGGCTAAGTTGACCGTGGCCGCAGCCGACCACACGCTGGAACCGGCACCCATCCATCCCATCGATGAGGAGCTGGCAATCGCTATAGCAATGTGCGGCGGGCGGCATATCGAAATTGGAGCTTCAGACGGCGCCTGGGATGCGAAGGCGAGCCCGCCTGTTGCGAACACGACGACGGCAAGGGTTTGAAGAGAGCAACGTGCAATCGCCTTGGCGCTCAACTTATGGATGTAAAACGTCCGCATGCCGTTGAAGTGCCGGGCTGCTTGTTCAGCCCTCTCTTCTCGGGTAGGTCGGCGGCTTACTTTCATCCTGCCGACGGAGTATCGCGGCGAGCGGCTAGGGCCGCGAGAATCCGCCGGGCTCCGACCCAAGGGAAACGGAAGGAAAAGGGTCAGCCGAACGACCGCGAAACCCTGTGCTCGATGCTGGCCTGACTGTGGCGGTCAAGCCACCCTTGCCAAATCGTAAGCTACGCCAATCACGCGTCTGCTGGATCGCTGCCTGACGAAAGTGAGTGGAAGGCGCACCCGGCCAGCGCCACATACAGTCCGCTGCCGGCCACGCCGATGGCCGGCACGTCGAGTACCGACCCCAGAATCGGCTGCGCGCTTGGCCACCGAGACGACGGTATCGCGCAGGTCCTGGAACTCAGCTACAGGTGATGAGGATGGCCCGCAACTACGGCCGGTCCGCCATTGGCGCGGCAAGCCGGAGCAGCCGTACTATGAACCAGCACTCGCAACCGAGCGCAAGTCAGCGAGCCGCGCGACTGGCGGCAGCCCGGCGGAGCTGGTGTGGCCGGTGGCCGGCACGGCTGTGGCTGCACTCGGCTGGCACGGGACCAAGAAGAAGCCGCGCGCATCAGCGGCCGGCGAGCAGGGTCTCGAGGTTCGCCGACGCCGTGGTCTTATGATCGCGAGAAAACCCACATGGCCCTGTTCAAGCTTGCTGTGCAGCCGCATCGCCGTGGCAGTGACACCGATAGTCTTCGCAAAGCTTGGCGAGAGGCTGGCGGGCTGGGACTCGACAGCCTCTTCACTTGGGATGATTTCTTCCGGCGAGAATACGACCCGGAGTGACCGCATTACGAGGCGCTGACGCTAGTCACCGCGATGGCGGCCGAAACATCGAGGACGGCAATAGGCAGTCTGGTGGCGTCGATTGGCTATCGCAGCCCGAATCTCATCGCCGACAGCTTGAGGACGATCGATCATCTCAGCAACGGCCGCCTGATCGTCGGTGTGGGCGCGACCTGGATGGAGCGGGACCACTTCGAGTACGCGGCCGAGCCGGAGCCGCCCGGTGCTGAGGCTGCAAATGCTCGATCATCATCTGGCCAAAATCAAGCAGCAGCTGAGGGAGACGACTTCGCTCCTGTTGGAGGTATTCCGCTGCTGATTGGCTGGGGCGGTGAGCGGGTGACCTTGAGGATCGTGGCTCAGCTCGCGGATATGTGGAACGTCTTTGCCCCACCGACGTTTTTCCGCGACAAGACTCGGGTGCTGCGCAACTGGTACGAACGCATGGGGCGGGATTTCAGGTTGAACGCACGCTCAGCC
Source organism: Chloroflexota bacterium (assembly GCA_051006215.1). Classification (GTDB taxonomy): domain Bacteria; phylum Chloroflexota; class UBA6077; order UBA6077; family CF-72; genus CF-72. Next base: position 878 of record JBPCIO010000329.1, on the reverse strand, counting down.
TACCCCCCGAAAGCATTGACGCATGGGAGGATTATCTTGAGGCGGGTACTGAGCACCTCATTCTCCAGGTTAAGCAGGCGTTCGACTTCACTGAAGCCAAGCGGCTGCTCGCCCCTCGCGGGGCGTTGATCGCCGGTGAACAGTGTTGCAGGCGAGGTAGAGCAGGCGGATGGAATCACAGCGGACTCCGGTCAGCGCTGCGAGTGCTGATGCGAGCAGCGTTACGGCCACGGCTTCCAACATTTCGGCTGGACGAGGCCCGGCATCTTCACCTTGGATCGGCTGGTTGCTCTACAGCCAGGAACCGGCGGTCCGATGCATGGCTCCAGCGACGAATCCGGGCGCCAATCGAAATTGCACTTGACCAACCGCTGCAGCACCGCCACGCCTTCGTGGACGGCTTTGCGTTCTCGCCGAACAGCCTTGTCCGTGCCGTTGTCTGGAGCACTCACGGCCGCGGCTACCTCAGCACACAGCTGTTCAGCTCCTGCATGACTGCTTTCGTGGCCGCCTGACGGACCCCAGCTGGACGGTCCTTCTGCTTGGGCTACTGCGTAGCTGACGTAGCTGCTCCTTCACCGCGCTCAGGAGTGCGCCATGCGCTTGACCATCGCCTCGACGGCGGTCCCCAGCGTGCCGCCCAGCTGACGCAGCCGCCCCAAGTGGTCCTCGGTCACGCGCAGGCCATTGGCCAACAAGGCAATGTCGGTGGGGTACACAATTTTTGCCGGTAACACCGTAGATTCGCTACGCACACGACGGCCCTTCACCGTCCCCTGCTCGATCAGCTTGGTCAGCAGGGTATCAGTCAGGGTCGCCACCGCTGCCTTCGCCCGGCCCTTAGTCAGCTTGCACAGCGTGCTGGCTTCCGGCACGTC